>JABWCM010000104.1 GCA_013360285.1 Myxococcales bacterium | reverse complement strand
AATTCGGTTTTGACGAATCGTGTGGCGCAGGACATTACCGCTATGTGTACTTTGCATGCTCTGTTGATGCAGACACTGCCGCGCCACCACCACCAACCGAACCGCCAAAGTGTTTTACATCAATCCTCGGCGAACCAACGAGTTGCAAATCGGCTTCAACCTGGAAAGAATATGCCTGGCAAAAGTGTGAATCCGAGGGGTTTCTTTTGACTGAAATTGGCCTCGATAAAAACTGCGGCTCAGACCATTATTCCTACGTTAAATTTACCTGTTGCGCACCTTAATTAATCCGCAAGCTCGTAAGAAATCCGGGTTAGTCTTTGGGTAATTCCAATCGGAATACGGTGCCCCCACCCGGAGCCGCTTCACATACAATGTTGCCCCGATGCTCGGTGATGATCTGCTGGACTAGTGCTAGACCCAGTCCAGTGCCATTGATCTTTGTCGAAAAAAACGGATCAAATATCCGTTCTCGCTGTTCATCAGGAATTCCTTCGCCCCAATCTCGCACTTGAACCCAAACAAATTCTGGTCGCTGGCCAGTTGTCAATTCGACCGCGCCCCCTTTTGGCATGGCTTCAGCAGCGTTTCGAATTAAGTTGATGAGTGCTTGACGAATCTGGTTGGCATCAAACAAAGTATCTGGGATCGGCTCCAATCGAATGATTAGATTAATATGCCGCTGATTTAGGTCCTCTTGAACAAATTGACCTAGGTGCGTCACCAGGTTGTTCAATGATTCCATGTGCAAGTCTGCCTTTGGCATACGCGCGAACCGAAGATACTGCTCCGTCACATCCGTCAGCCGACCCACCTCCTGCCCAATAGACCTCAACAGCTCACGTGCCTC
Organism: Myxococcales bacterium; assembly: GCA_013360285.1. GTDB lineage: Bacteria > Myxococcota_A > UBA9042 > JABWCM01 > JABWCM01 > JABWCM01. The sequence continues at coordinate 20,062 of JABWCM010000104.1, read as the reverse complement.
ACGAAAATCCCCGGTGTTGTCGGCCAGCTCCTCTTCCAACAACTCGGTATTCAGGCCAATAGACGACAATGGATTACGAATTTCATGCGTAATCTGTGCGCTCATTTTTCCGATCGTCGCCAAACGCTCGGCCCGCAACAGCTCTTCGCGCTGAACCGCCAATTTTTGATCGCGATCACGAAGACTCTGAGCCATTTTGTTAAATTCGTCGGCCAAGACGCCAATTTCGTCCCCCCCACGCACCCTCACTTCGCCGGCATAGTCACCCTGCGAAACACGCCGCACACCTTCACCAAGATAACGGATACGTTTGATCGCCGATTGAGTGAGCAGCATTACCATGATACCCACCAATATCGACCCGGATGTCGTGACTATTGCTGCCAGAAGTGCACGCGCACTTTCTTGTTCGGCACGGTCGGAGGATTGGTTGATCATTTGGGTTAGGTTACGCCCAAGGTCTTTTGTATCGCGACGTAAATCCTGCAACACCCAGCGTAAGTCTGCCAACCGCTCGGCCGCCTGGTCGTAACGACGTTCGTTTACGTGTATCGCAAAATCCTTGGCAATCCATTCAAACAGCTCCGCATTTGTAGGGTAGGCCGGTAACTTAGCAAGCAACGCGCGCGACCGCGAACTGGCCGCACTTTCCGCCTCCAATTTTTCGTAAAGCGATGTCCCACTGCGAACTCGTTCGACCGCTGTTGAGAATTCCAGTAAACTCAATCCGTCGTTCGACTTGTTGTCACCTTCCGCCGCTGCCGAAATGGTCGTAACAAGTTCTTGCAATGTGCGGTATGGTTGTAATTGCGGTAGCCGATCACGGACAAGCTCTAACGCGTCTGGTCGCCGAGTATTAACGAGAACGTCTGTATAGTATACTCGCAACGTCGCATCCAGACCCAAAAATTGCTCTTTTAGAGGAAAAATTTCACGTCGTAAGAAAACAACAGTATCTCCTAGTTGGCTGGTGCGGACAGAATTGTAGAGGCTTGAGAAACCAAAGGTAAGAATCACAACCACGAAACCGAAAAACACTTTCGTGGAGATACTAAAACGCATTGGTTCACTCGGGTTTGGATTGGAAACGAAGCTCCATCTGACGCGCGGCTCTCACTTCATCCATGCGTGAAACCCTGGTTCGATGCGGAGCAGTTAACAACAGTTCGGGGTTTTCCAAACTTTCTTTGGCAACTGTTAGCATTGCTTCTACAAATTCATCCAGAGACTGCTTGGATTCGGTTTCTGTTGGCTCGATCATCAGCGCGCCGGCCACACACAACGGGAAATACACGGTTGGTGGATGAAAACCATAATCGATGAGACGTTTCGCTACATCCATCGTCTTGACACCAACCTTGTGCAAATATTTGTCCGTTACCACGCATTCGTGCATACACAGCCTGTCGTACGGAACATGATACGTATCCCTCAAACCAGCCAACACGTAATTCGCATTCAGAACCGCCATATCGGTGACTTGTTTCAAACCGTCAGGTCCCAATTCTCGAATGTAGGCGTACGCGCGCACAAGCATTCCAAAGTTACCGAAAAACGCTTTGATGCGGCCAATCGAATCGGCGTTATTCATCTCCAGATAGTAGGTTTCACCCCCATCCTTCACTGCCTTACGAATTCGTGGAACTGGAAGAAAACGTTCCAGCGCCTCTGTAACACCGACCGGACCAGCACCCGGTCCTCCACCGCCATGGGGTGTCGAAAAGGTCTTGTGCAAGTTAAAATGCATGATGTCGACGCCAAGGTCTCCTGGGCGCGCTCTCCCCAAGAGTGAATTAAGATTAGCGCCGTCTCCATAAACATAACCACCCTTTGCGTGAACGATCGCCGCGATCGCCGGTAACTGTTCCTCAAATAATCCCAGTGTGTTTGGGTTCGTTATCATGATCCCAGCTACATCATCGGTCATCAAAGCGACAATGCTATCCGCATCGACAATGCCCTTGTCGTTACTGGCAACATGCACAACAGAATAGCCATTCATTGCGCAAGTAGCAGGGTTCGTTCCATGCGCCGTGTCTGGGACAATCATTTGGCTGCGGGGATTACCATCGCGTTGTAACAATGCCCTTCGCATAATACGAACACCCGTGAATTCGCCGTGCGCCCCAGCGGCTGGTTGCAGTGTAACACCCGGTAACCCGCTGATTTCGCCCAGAAAGGTTTCCAACGCAAACATCAAGTTCAAGCTACCCTGCAACCACAATTCCGGGTGATATGGATGACCTGCCGTGAACCCCTCTAGCCGAGCGACGGCTTCGTTAATTCGCGGATTGTGTTTCATAGTGCACGAACCCAGCGGATACGGCCCGGTGTCAATTCCGTAATTCCATTGGCTGAGTCGCGTATAATGCCGCACCAATTCGACCTCATTCACCTCGGGCAACAGCGGCCTGGTTTTACGGCGAAATTTGTCGGGAATAACCTGAACACATGCTTCCGCGTTGTCCGGCTCACCAGGAAGTGAAAACGCAAATCGCCCGGGAACCGACCGCTCAAAAATGAGCGGCTCATTCATTACCAAACCTTGTGCGGCGCGATCGAAAATCTCCATAATAAACCCCAATCTCTTAAACTTTCAGCATAATCAGCCAAAAAGAACATAACGACTACATACCACAGCGAGTGACGCGGCGCACGATCAACCCAAAGGCAAATATCGGCAGGAGATGATAAAATCCCGGTTGACTAAAATCGCAGCGGATTCGGCAACCGACAAGTCTGCACTGTAATTTCAGAAATAGCGCGCAGGTATTTTTGTGGGCAGGGGGTCACAGATGCGACCGTCGACGATCGTTTAGCTATTTTTTTACGATCGTTTACCTTCTCAGCTCATTCGCTTGGTATCTACAGAGAGAGGTACGAACTGGAGTGGGTGTAATTGAGTAACTTATAACTCGATCTACTTACTTTACGAACTTTTCAACTTTGGCTTCTTGCTCCAACTTTTCCAGTAATGTACGACGTTCTTGGAAAAATTTCTTGTTTTTCAGACTCTCAAAAATCTGGTCTTTTACTTCTTCATACGTTTTTTGTTTATCTTCTCGTTTCTCGAAAACCTTAATGATGTGGTAGCCGAAACGCGTACGTACGGGCTCGCTCACGTCACCGGGTTTCATTGCGAACGCAACATCTTCAAACGGCTTTACCATCTGACCACGGCTGAAAAATCCAAGGTCACCGCCGCTGGGAGCACTGGGACCTTCGCTGTATTTGTTGGCTAACTCCGTAAAATCGGCGCCATCTTTCAAAGCCGCTTGAATTTCCTCAATCTTTTTCTTCGCTTCTGCGTCTTGCTCCGGTGTAGCCTCGTTTTCAAGCTTTACAAGGATATGGCTGGCACGAACCGCTTCTTTTTCCAGGTAAAAACGTTGGTTCTTATCGTAAAAATCTCGCGCTTCAGCATCATCCACCGTCAAAGTGCCCTTCTTCGCGATGAGCATTTCGAGCGCCCGTTTATCCTTTATCCGCGCTTTTATATCGTCTTCGGTAATTTTTCCGTGTTTCAGGTAATTTTGGAACTGCTCATCGCTCTTAAACCTTGATTTGTAGTCGTCATACTCTTTTTGGACGTCTTCATCTGGAACAACAATACTTTCTTTTGCAATGGCCTGGTTTACCAACTCGGCTTCGATAAGCCTTTTCAAAATATTTTCGCGGATTCGAGTCATCCGGTCTTCGGGAATCTTCGCGCCATGCTGTGTAATTTTTTCTAGTTCAGCGTAATATTCATCTGAATCTACTGGTTTTCCGTTCACAGTGGCCACTGGGCCTTCGATTCGCGTAATTTTTTCGCCGGCTACAACGTCGGGTTTGGCTGTTTCAACGGTTGTACTTCCTGCATCCACAACCGGTTCTTCTTTCTTTCCGGCATCGGGCACTGCTACTTCTGCAGTTTTTGGAGCATTTTCAGTGACAGGGGGCTTAGTCTCTTCACTTTTTTTGCATCCGCTGTGCGTAATGGCCCCAAGCGCCAAAAACGACGCGACTGAACCGACAACCCACCGTTTCATGACTAAATTCTCCTTGGCCCGAACTAAAGGGCTTGGTATCACCGGTATATTAAAATAAGAGTAGCACAGAATCGGACTGGTGACGAAGAAAGGCCGAAACTGAACGCTGGCGCAGCATTTTAGTGACTAGCACCGCGCTGTCAACAGCATCACGTGGCTCAACATGTAATCGCGAACTATCGCGCGCGCGTAACATCGCATGCGCGATAGTTGCACAAATCTGAAGCCGCAAAACTGCCAAACCTACCGTCACAGAATTATAACGGAGCAAATCCTTTGCAAAAATAGACGCTCTCCAAGCGTCTCGAGCGACTTCGTCCAATTCTGATGCCGGCAAGCGCCTGTAAAGAACATCGTGATCGGTCAACGCCGTCACAATAGCACGTTTCAACTGTACAAACCGCATCGACTCCAGTTGTCGGCCGGCGGCCGCAAACTCCTGCGCATTGCTGTCCAATTCGTCATTTAACGCTTGCAGAAAGGTCTGACGAACAGCTTCAACATCACGTTTGCGTTTGGTGTCTGCGTGGTCGTAATCCCAGGTGGTTGCTCCAAATTGGGTCCAGGCTTCGGGTTCAAGAAACTTCTCGAACTCAGCAAATGGAGTCTCAACAAGGTCGGCGCATTCGCGCACGTGAGCCTCGGCAACGACGCCTCCATCGATCGGATGGTGATGATCCAGGGAACTCAACAGCTTGCCTTCCAAAGCCATATATTCATCCCATGAAAGAAAAACGCCGGGCCGAACACACACCGGCTCGGTAACTGTACGCACGATGGCGCCAGCCCGCAGCAGTTCTCGGAGCATCTGCTGTTGATATTCAGGCGGAGTACCAGCGGATTTTGCTTTCAGCCAAGCACGACATTCGGTTTGTAAAGAAACCGCAAGAGTACCGGCTGGGGTTTTTGTGAACAGATACGGAAATTGGCGACAAATCGGCGGTTTATTTTCAACACCGAGCCTGCTGTGAATTGCGCACAAACGATCAGTTTGCAGAAAAGCGCACGCATCTTTGAAATTGCTTGTAAACGTGTAGGTACCGGTCTCATCGTGAACGACGCGAAAGAGAGGTAAACCGTCTCGGAACCCGTCAAGTTGAGTCCAATCTTCCTTACGAATTCGCTCCACAACCTCGGCTGACAGTGGACCCACATCGGTTCCGGAACAACATCCACCACAAGCCTGACATTCGTGTCGCAATTCGGAAACAAACTCAAACGGTAAATGTTCATTATTTTCAGGGACTTTCGGGCGAAATTTGGCAGCCTCAACGCGACGCAGATAGTGAGCACTTCGTGGACCCACCAATAATGACTGTTGGTTTATCCAATGAAGTCGACGAAACACGTGTTCGGCGCGAACATTGGCGCCCAAGCGTTGTTTAAGCGCGTTCACAAGCTTTACATGTGTTATAGGACGATCCAACTCTGCTAAGATAGCGGCACTCAGCACGTCCAAACCAACCCGTTGCGCTCCGCGTGTATCTATCACGCGATACCCCTTCGAATTCTCGATACGTTCGAGTTTTAAGTCGGAACGCGCTTCAGGAATTGTTAGTTTAAGCATGGGCGCCACCCCAGGGATCGGTGTGAATCAGAGAGTTTGTGAAAAAATAGCTGAACGAACTTGGACGGGTGCTTCTGTCCCCCCTGCCCAGAAAAAAACCTGCGCAATATTCCCGATATTACTCGATTTTCTTCCGGGCATGCGGAACAAAATCCCCGCGTCCAAGTCCGTCCCCATATTTTTTCACAAACTCAGACCAATACGAGATCATCGCGATGAATCACTTCATCTCCATGTTGATATCCAAGTAACGTTTCAATACGGTCCGAGCGGTAACCCGCAATCCTCCGAATTTCGTCGGCATTGTAAGAAACCAGACCACGCGCGATTTCCTTTCCGCCCAAGTCAATGACCTTTACCGCGTCTCCCACATCAAAATTCCCGGTGACCGTTGTGATCCCTCCTGGCAACAAACTGCGCCCATGGGCAACCAACGCAATCGCCGCTCCGGAATCTACGATCAACGCACCAGCAGGCTTTAGTGTGAAAGCAAGCCAATGACGTTTGCCACGAACCCGCCCTTCTTGAGGTGTAAAGTAGGTACCGATATCCTCACCTTGCATCAGCCGTTGTAACACGTTGGGTTGACGTCCTTGTGCAATTAACGCCGCGGCGCCGTGTCGTGTCGCTGCGCGAACCGCCTGAAGTTTTGTGGCCATCCCACCGGTACCCACTTGTGTAACGGATGTACCCACTAAATTAGTAATGTGTTCATCAATGGTTTCAACCACGGAAATTCGTTTGCTTGCCGGATCGATTGCGGGATCGGCTGTAAACAAACCATCGAAAGTGCTTAAAATGATGAGCAGATCTGCACTGACAAGACTACAAATCTGTGCCGACAGGTTGTCGTTGTCACCTAATTTGATTTCCTCGGTAGCTACTGTATCGTTTTCATTGATAATTGGTACGGCTGAGTAGTCGAGAATGGCACGTACCGTGTGCCTAGCATTGAGGAACCTGCGACGATGACCAAGATCGTCATGTGTGAGCAGCACCTGGGCACCTACAATGTCGAATGTTCCCAATGTATCCCGCCACGCGCGCATCAATAGACTTTGTCCAATCGCGGCAAGTGCCTGACGTTGAGATAACGCCTTTGGTTTGGTAGCTAACTTGAGGTTGTTGACCCCCAACGCAATCGCTCCCGACGACACAACCACCACCTCGACACCTTGCTGACGAAGCCATTGAATTCCGTTGACGATGTCGGTCAACACATCTTGATCGACACCTTGACCATCAGAGCGGATCAAAAGTGCACTTCCCAGTTTCACCACAACTCTACGTGCGGACAGTGGACTGGAGCGCATCAATTTATACCCCCACTCTTTCGATTGCGGCTCCAAGAGATTGAAGTTTTTGTTCGATTTTTTCATAACCGCGGTCGATTTGGCGAATGTTGTAAATCGTACTTCGACCACGCGCACACAGACTTGCTATCAACAGCGCCATCCCCGCACGAACGTCCGGACTTTCTAATGTTGCACCATATAATTGGCTTGGTCCGGCAACTACTACGCGATGGGGATCGCATAAGATAATGCTTGCTCCCATTGATATAAGGCTATCGACAAAGAACATTCTCCCCTCAAACATCTTCTCGAAAAACAGCACAGGCCCGTTGGATTGTGTCGCGGCCGTGATCGCAATACTCATCAGATCTGTAGGAAATGCCGGCCAAGGTGCGTCATCAATCTTTGGAATGACTCCATGTAGGTCCCGCTTCACTTTTAATTCCTGCCGGCCCGGCACGGTAAGTGTTTCGCCATGAACATCCGTCATGATTCCAATCCTAGAAAATACTTTCAGAATCATTCGAAGGTCGGACTCACGAACACCGTTAATGGTCAGTTCTCCACCTGTGACTGCCGCTAGTGCCGCATAGCTGCCGATTTCTAAATAATCTGGACCTATGTTGTGTTCGGCGCCGTGAAGTCTCTCAACACCATTGATAACCACGGTGTTTGTACCAATTCCATGAATCTGAGCACCCATGGCGTTAAGCAGATGACACAGATTCTGAACGTGCGGTTCACAGGCGGCATTTAACAATGTGGTCTGACCTTGTGCTAGGCAGGCCGCCATAATCAGGTTCTCAGTTGCGGTAACGCTTTGTTCGTCAAGGAAAATATCCGTACCTCGCAGCCCGGTCCGAGCGCGTAGTCGGTAAATGTCACGAACCTCCACGATGGCGCCAAGGTCCACGAACCCGCTAAAATGTGTATCTAAACGGCGACGACCGATAACGTCACCTCCGGGCGGTGACAAGTCTACAGCCATTTTTCGGCCTAACAGAGGCCCTGCAAACAGGATGGATGCCCGAATCCGTTGACACAATTCACGGTTTGGTCGAGGGATATCCTGCAAGTTATCTGCGCGAATTGCGTAACGATTGGCGCTTAGTCGCTCGACGGATGCACCGAGATTTTCAATTACTTCGAGCATCACCTGTACGTCTTTGATTTCTGGAACGTTATTTAGGACTACCGTTTCATCGGTTAACAAACATGCAGCGAGTGCCGGCAACGCTTCATTTTTGTTTCCTCCGGGCGTAATCGAACCACTCAACATCCGCCCACCTTCGATCACGAATTTTTCCATAGAAAATTATCCTGTCTGTTGAACACGCAGCAGGAGCTGCTCAAAAAGCGATTCCATCCGACTAATTTTAGCGTAAATACGAGTAATATACAGTTGCTGGTGCTCACCGTTCGGCATGGTGATATTCAATTTTACATCCCATGATTTTGCTGACGTGGCCTCCATGAGGCCCAATTTTTCAAAATTCAGAGTGGTCCAGGCGACCGCATGAACTTTTTGTCCGTCGGTTGACCAGACTAGTTGCTTTGGCGCAACCACCACTCCGGCTCGTAGCGTGAACGCTCTCCAACGCAACATGTTGATCACGAGCCAACCCGTAAATCCTAGATATACCACTGGATATAACCCAAGTGACCAATTCCAAGTTTGAATACGAAACACGGTGTAGAAATAAAAGGCCCAAATAATGAACAGGATTACAATCAGATATATTATGAGAGACCGGTTGATTTGGTACGAAAATCTGCATTCAGGTGCTACTCGTTCCCAGACATCACGCAATTCCGCTGGAAAATATCGACTTTGATCAATATTCATGACGATAACTCCGAAATCAGCTTTCCTGCTTGTACACAAAACCGAACTGTTTTTCCCTTCAACCTCATCGATTTTGGATCGGTCGTGGTCATAAACACCTGTCCGGCTGACTGCACAACATGTTCCATCAATTGGTTGTTTCGATGTTCGTCAAGTTCACTTGACACGTCATCCAGCAATAACAAGGGCGGTACACCTAGTATGGTATGTAGATGTTTTATTTCAGTTATTTTGAGTGCCAACACAAGTGTTCGGTGTTGTCCCTGCGACGCATGAGATCGCGCTGCACGACCATCCAACATCAAAACAAGGTCATCAACATGGGGTCCGCTCGACGTAAACCCTCTGCCTACGTCTTTACGCAGTTCGTTTTGCAATCGAGACAACAAAGCAGCTTCGAGAGCAGACTCTTCGACTCCGCCAATCGGTTGGACGGAAGGATCGTAATAGAGATCCGCATCACGCGACAAACCCGCAATGTCTCTATGAATATCCCTAAAAATCGGGCGAAATACTTCAATTAGTGAAAATCGACGCGCCATCACGCGCGCTCCAAGGGATGCCAATTGTTGATCAAACACATCCAGAATGGTCCGTTCAGGGATACTGCCGCCATCACGCTTTAACAACACGTTTCGATGGCGCAAAGCCTGATCATACGCTTTCAGTTCGTTGTAATACCCCGGAAAAGCATTAAATACGGCTCTATCAATAAACGTACGCCGAATGGATGCGGCGCCTTTGGAGATCGCAAGGTCCTCAGGTGCAAACAAAACCGCGTGGACATGCCCAAATGTCTCGTCAAGACTCTTCGCTCGCTTTTCGTCTATAAAGACCGAGCGGCGGTTTCCGCTAAGTACAACACGCAAATCCCTAATAATTTCCCTGCGATGTACTTCTGCTTGAACAAACCCCTCCGGTTGATTCCAACGAATCAATTCTTGGTTGCGAGAACCGCGGAATGATTTCAAAGTACAAAGCAGGTAAATCGCCTCAAGAATGTTGCTTTTTCCTTGAGCGTTGTCCCCGTAGAATATGTTGATTTCGTCAGCAAAATGAGTAGAGAGTTGCTCTATATTACGAAATTGATATAGCGACAGTTGGTGAAGCAGCACGTCAGATGCGCATTGGCATGATTACAAACAACGAAGAGTCATCTGCTTCACCGCGAATCACGCCGGGAGAAAAATGGTCTGTGATTTCGAAACGAATGTTCGAGTCATTTAACACTCCCAATACATCAAGAAGATAACGGTAGTTAAACCCCACCGATAAGCTTGGACCTTGATAATCTACATCAAGTACATCCACACCTTCACCAGCGTCGGGATTGTTGCTTAGTAAACTGAGTTGGTGATCATGGATCATGACCCTGACGATGTTGGATTTTAACGACATCAGAGTGGCAACACGTCGAATCGCATCTACAAACTCCTGCCGACCAAGCACCAAGCTAACCTGACATTGTGCGGGAATCGCCTTTTCGTAATCGGGAAAACTTTCCTCGATCTGGCGGATAAACATCGTGTCATTGTCATTCTTAAACACGATGTTACGTCGATAAAAGCCAATGTTCGTATGTTCATCATCACCTTCAAACATACGCTTTAACTCAAAAACCCCTTTTTTGTGGATGATTGCTTCCGATCCTTGCCCTGAATAACCACTGTCAGTGACAACACTTGAAGTCAAAGACAATCGATGACCGTCGGTAGACACCATAGAAAGTGTCAACGAAGTGTCGGAATTCGGCTGTACCTTTAACAAAACACCGTTGAGGGCAAGGCGCGTCTCGTCATTCGATACACTAAATGCGGTCTTGTCGATCATGGACTCAATGACAGATTTTTTCACCTGAAAAGTCGCAATATCGGCATCATCGGACATTACGGAGGGAAAATCGACGGGCGGTATTCCCGGTAATTTAAATTGGGCTCGTCCACAGGATAATTCAATCCAATTGGAGGGCAGGCTTCGGATCTGAATCGGCAAATTCGGTAGAGATTTTACAACTTCGAAAATGCTGCGCCCACTTATCGCTATCTTACCAGGTTCGATTATCTGCACTGGGTAAGTGCCATACAATACGACATCGTAATCCGTAGCGACCAATTGTATGCTGTTGTCATCCATCGAACTGACGAGCACATTGGCCAACAGAGTCGATGCGCTTTTTTTGTCGACAATCCCCTGGACTTTGTACAGGCCTCGCAAAAACGCCTGCTTTTCGATGATGAACTCCACGACTGCCTCCACCGGCGACTTTAGCCGGTTCATGACCATATGTGTCGCCTTGCGACGCGGTGATGATACCGAATGATATCAAAACCGCAAGCACGACAACTTGGTTACGGGAAACAGCCGAGAGCAAATAAAAATAGAAATCATTTATATGTAAAATAAAAAAGAGTTTAGTAGTCAATAATAGGGGGTGTGTATATGTGGGTATCTCGTTAACTATTTGTAAATAAAGAATTATTTACGAATCTTTACTGTGGAAATCAATTGGAAAAACACGTGGACAATCGATGGAAAACCGTTCGCCGGATTTTTCCACACCTGTTAAACATAGTTTTCCACTGCCTTTTCCACAATAAAATCGACTTTCTGGTGAAAGATGACCTAAGTGTTTGGTGTTTTTAGATGAAATTTTTATCATGGCCGTAGTCAAACTTATCTTTTTCGAAATCGGTCCTCATCCAGATTCGCGCAACCAGTCCAAACCCCAATTTTTCACATGTTTACTGGGTTACGTGTCTGCAGAGATTGTATTTTTATTAGCAGCGCCATAATTTTGTTCATATCCAGACCAGCTTGCTGTGCGGCAGGGGTAAACATGAAGTCGACCAAATATATATCATTAAACACATTTAGCTTTGGTGCTGCCAACTTTGCGTAACGGTCAAAATACAAAAGTTGTTTGATGATCAAGATGAAGTCACGTGGTAACTTAACGCCGAACTTCATGGCGTTGCGAGTAATTTCCGGCAAAAATGCACCATAGTTGATCGCAGCCAAATTTGTTGTAAGCAAAGGTGCATATATTCGCTTTAAATCAGCGGCGAATGCAGAAATATCAATGCTGTTTGGAGCCGATCCCATTTCAATAATGGTTTTAGCAACTTCCTCCCAGTCTTCCGCGGCAAATGCCAAAATGTACCGAACCACCAGTTCCCGTTGTTTGTTGTCGAATCGACCGATTATACCAAAGTCGAGAAAGCCAATCTGGTTTTCCTGGGGCAAAAACATAAGATTGCCGGCGTGAACATCGCCGTGAAAAAATCCATATAACAATACCGTGAGCAGCCAGGCTCGCATACCGACACGTAGATTTTTTTCTGTGTCAATGCCCAGGCGGGTTGCTTCGGCGATGTCGTCCGCTTTGAACCCGTAAAAACGTTCCATAGTCAATACTCTGGCCGTCGTTAACTCATGGTGCACTCGCGGGGCTTTTACGCGATCAATATGATGTTTGGCCATGATCGTGTTGAATTCGTCCATGTTGGCCGCTTCTTTAAGAAAATCGAGTTCGCATAGGAGCGTTTGTTGAAAATCTTCAACAATTCCAACGGCATTGGCGTGTCGAGCATGAATGCTGACCCGCTCCATGATTCTTGCGCCGAGATGCATAAACCAGAGATCTGCTTCGATACGGTCGGCAATACGCGGACGTTGAACCTTTACGACGACAGATGTTCCATCGACCAACACAGCACCGTGGACTTGTGCAATGGATGCTGCGGCGATAGGTACAGGGTTGAACTCACGAAAGAGTTCTGTCGGCGCTTTCCCCAATTCATTGACAATGATTTGTTGGACTTCCGCCAAATCAAACGGCGGCACTCGGTCCAAACACTTTTTGAATTCGTGAGATAAGGTTTCTGGAAATAATCCGGGACTTGAAGCAATGATTTGGCCAAATTTGATATATGTTGGTCCTAGTCGCTCAAAGTAGTCGCGCCAGATCGCGGCGCCTGTCAGTGGTTGATATTGGTTCGATCTTCCTGTTGCTATCCAGTAAAGGTAGCGCAAACCTAGTTTTGATAAGACAAATAAACAGATTGCCCGAGCGGTGAGCCACCACACGGTAAAACCGCGCACAAATATTTTTCCGAACATTGTCTACCTTGATTTAGTCATATATCTCTGCGAGTCACTTAGGGGGTGTTTTGGTAAAAATTGCCGATAAGCGAGATAATGGCCGTAACGAGTCGGTCTTGACGGCCGAGGCACGACCGACGGAGTAGCCAGTGGCCCGCGTAACGTAATTTTTTGCCAAAACACCCTCTTAGTTTGATGTGCCAAGTATTTGGCGTAAGTGAATCTCGCAAAGAGCCGTATCATCATCAAATTCGCGTCGCTCCAACTGACACACGGTACAGTTGTCTGCTATCACATATACTTCGGCTTCACGTAACCGCAGTTTGGCGCCTTCAATATGTTCGCCCACAAATTTTTGACGGCGTGGTATGACAACCCGCGGTGCGGATGTAGCCGTTCCTTTTTTTTGCATGCCGGTGTGAACCTCGTTGGATTTCTTTCGGTAGATCATCTGTTGGTCAAATCGTGAATTGAACCCTTCCGGGAGGATACAATCTAAAACGTTCATTGCAAGAACGTTGGAAATATGCAACCGGTACGTGTGGGTTGAGTAGTGGATTTCTTTGTACCTGGGAAAAAAGATGAATTTGCTGAGACTAAATTTATATCATTTTGTTGTATTTGTTGTGATTAGTGTTGTGTTTTCAAGTATTTGCATTGCTCAAACCGGAGCCGAATCTGCCGACGGTTCGTCGAGTGCCAAAAACGCAGTGGAACGTCCAGGTTGGCTAGGTGTAGGGTTACGTAATCAAGAGGCAGATGCTGAACAGAACCCAAAAGTAATCTATCCAATCGTTAAAAACGTTTTTCGGAATTCGCCCGCGGAACGCGCAGGGATACTTGCCGGCGATGTAGTAATAGCGATTGGAGATACTGAATTGACGGGCGGAATGAAGCAGATGATCAGCATCGTCCAAAGTCATAATGAGGGTACCGAAGTAGTCGTCCGCATTGATCGAAATGGAAAAAATGAAACGTTCCGGGTTGTTTTAGCCACTCCGCCTGCACGAGGCGATTTGATCAAAAACGAGTGGATTGGTCGTCCGCTCCCAGCACTCGCACTCAGAGATGTACAAACAGACGAAGTTGTGTCGCTCCCAACCCATCTTGGAAAGGTGGTAGTCATTGATTATTGGGCTACCTGGTGTGGACCGTGCAAAGTTGCCATGCCGATCATTGAAGAACTGTATGCACGTTACAAAGATGATGGGTTAGTGGTGATTGGCGTCAGTGACGAAGAACGCCAGGTCGTTGAGAAATTCGAGATCAATCGGCCCGTGGAATACATCATGGCATACGACGCCGAAAGCTCCATCGCGTCCAATCTGTTCATCAACAGTTATCCAACGTTTTTAGTAATCGATAAAAAAGGTAATTTAACAAACGTATTGTTAGGCGTTCCCGGGGCACAACAACTGGATAGTATCGTTGGCGAGCTTATCAAACAGCCTACACAGTAAGCTTCGCGTTACTTAACACCCGTATTCACGCAGACCAAAATCGTGCGGAGGGGGTTTGCCATCCGTCGAGCACGGATGCAGGAGCACGACCAGAAGGTGTTGGCGGATCGGCGGTAGTAGTCGAATTCTGGTAAGAAATTCGGGTTAGCTTAACTACGCTGGCTTTGCATCAGTCGGGTTTTGATCTGCTCGCCGAGGATAAATATCGAACACCCATTTGGAATTTGTTCAGTTTAGTAGGAAAATTCATTGAGAAGAAAAGCAAGATCGTCTTCGTTGATTTTTCCGTCACCGGTGATGTCAAATCGTGGCAAATACGATCCGTTGGGCCAAAAATATTGATTTCCATTATACTCGGCTACAATATTTCGATGAAACATCACCGCCATATCGATCAGGTCATTTCCATCGGCGATTCCATTGAGATTTAAGTCGCCCTGACGGGCCGAATATGTACGCTGAAGCATTATTCGTTCTGGGTCGGTAGACATCCTGGCCGGAAACCCGTCCAAAACGTATTCTTTGGTTGACTCCGGTCCCATAATTTGCATTGGTTCGAGATCAACCGGAGTTTCCGAGCCCTCCAATGTAACCCGTATTGGCAATGTAAGTTGCATCGTAGATTCGTCTTGCTTTACCTTGACGACAAACGAGAATTTTCCATTGCCGATCGATGATACTTCCGTATGGACGGAAAGATCGGGAAATCCCGGCGTTAAGATCCACTGCTCAAAAAACCATCCAAGATCTCTACCCGATGCGCCTTCCATGGCGTCTAAAAAGTCGTACATATCGGCAACAGCATATCCAAATAGGTCTGTATAAAGCTGCATTCCAGCAAAAAACGCTTCATCGCCCAATTCGTATCTCAGCATGTCGAATACTACGCTCGCTTTGTCGTAAGCGATTTGTTGATAGTTTGAACTTGCTGCCAACAAGCCGGAACCGATTGCGTAGTCTGCTTCTTTGGGCACGGTATACATGTAAGATAAGCCGTTTTCTACGAAGTTGGAACGCGAATCATATTCTTTCGCGTAGTGGTAAGCGCTCGAAAATTCTGCGAGTCCCTCACTTAGCGAAACAGCGCTGCTTTTTGAAATCGTCACAAAGTTGCCCCACCATTGGTGAGCAATTTCGTGACTCATCAGTTGGACCAATGACGAAAACCACGGAATGTTTGGGCTTAACCCGAAAACATTGGACATCATCATGATCGTTGCTTGGGGGCCATAACCGCCGCCAAAGCTGTTGCCGATTTCGACGACATCTAGATTTCCAAACGGAAATGGGCTGTAAATTGAGCCATAAAAATCCAGTATATTTCTGGCTAATTCGAGAATATTGCTTGAGTTACTTGCGTGCTCGCTGATTAGATAAGCGTTGATCGGAGGAAATGTGCTGTCATCATGAAAGACCGAATATTCAGCAATTGCGAAAGAAAGTAACTGGGTTTCGTAATCGTGGGAAAATACGAACGTGGTTTTTGCCACTTCCGGTACTTGCTCCGTTGGAGGTTCTGACGACGGTTCCTCTGTGGGTGATTCCGCGGTGTCTTCTTGTCTGGACTCGGGATCAACACCCTCTGCATTCGCGGTTGACACCACGGGAAAACTTTCCACAAAGCGGCCTGTCGCGGCAACCGTTAAAGATTCCGGTACAGTGATACGTAATTCAGCTTTAAACAAGTCGAAATCCGGATTACGGGGAAAATAATGGGCGTGAGTTACATAACTGATTTTTTTTCCGAAACTACAGGCCACCAACATTCCGCCGTCGCAGTCTGGTTTTCCGGTTGCGCGCACGATCACGGTGTAAAAATCGTCCTCGGCTAATTCCGCTGCTGGAGTGACATAGATATAACCAAACTTGGTTTCAAATGTGAGGGGTGTGCCCATGCCGTCCGTAACTTCAGTTACCTCAAACTCAGGCATTAGAAAGCTCAATTCATCGTATTTCGACTTATTACGCTGCAAATCGATCCGGACCACCTCGTTTAGTATTCCCGTTTTGGGATCGATATCGATGTCTACCGTCATGAAGAGGATATTGTAGGCGCCACCGTAGTTGGTCGGTACGAAATCCTCACTTAGGGGGTCCGATTTTCCGTTGTCCCGAATTTCCGCCAGCAAGTGATTTCTTGATATCAGGCCTGAAATCTCGCCAAACTCTGCACCGTGAGGAGCGATCGCACTCAACATTTCCGGTGAAGATAATTGCGGAGGAATGGTTTTAAATGTTGGTTTAGCTGTCCCCAATGCCAAGCTCGGCAGGGCAATTGCACCCAGAACCATAACCACAAGAGCTCGCGACCAATTGCTGATTTGCATTTACCTACCTCCTTATTCGGACAAGTTCACCGTGAGTGTTCCTCCAACCCAGGAGGCAGATTCCCACTCTAACTTATCGTTTCGCAGGGAATGACCTTGGTCGGCGAAGTGGAGTTCTGTTGTTCCGGCCCCCTTGACTCGAAACGTCAACGTCAATAGCTCAACACTGTCCAGGTCCATTCCGGTGTATGTGATCGGTCCACCGTTGCCTGTTGGGGGATGAAATCTTGCACCGCCATAAACAATCAACCCTGGCTCTCGCAGTGACGCGCCATAAACCCCCTTTGCCAAGGTGTTGGTCAGAATATCTGCAGGTTGTGCGTCAACAAATTCCAACATGGAATCGTCGAATAACACGTGGAAAGCAATTCCAAACACGTCGGTCAGCGCGTAGCCCGTGACGGTGGCTGTCAACAGATCGTCTTTGACCATCTTCGCGGATAGACGAATTGCCGGTCCATCTAAATTAGTACTGTCCGGTGCAAATTTAAGTGTGTAACTAGGAAGGTTCGGTTCAGGCTCAGTCTCAACCGGCTTGACAACCGGAATTGGATCCTGTTCCGCGGTATCGGTTTCGTCTTGATTGCTGTTTGTGGAATGTTGTTCTTTGGAGACCGAACTGTCCTCGGAACATGCGCTCATTAAGGCAAACGAGCACAGAAGTACCAGACTGCGGCGGAAAATTGTGGATGATCCACAAGTCGTTCCACTTTCACGAATGAGCCAGAGTGGATTGATGTTCATGTGATGGATACTCCGAATGGCTATCAACTGCGGAGCCGGAAGGCAAGGCGCGGCCAGTTTATCGAATATGGCTGTTTCTTTTCCACAAGTTTTCCACAGCGAATAGTGTCATTTCGAAACAAACCGTTGACTTGTATGTTATTTTCCAGCGCTGTTGCACTCGTTTCAGGTGACCGGCGATTGCCAATTATGTCGGAACAACATCGGAAAGTTGTTCCGGATCGGCGTTCTGTTGACGCGTTTATGGAGTTATTGTACGGTTCACCGCCCTGCGGCTAGCGTGAGGCAAGAATGTCTGTGGAGAAAACGGCGATGGTCGCAAAAGCTGTAGCTACGTCAAAGCGGTTCAAACTGATTTCAGATCTGGATGTCGAAGGGCGTCGTGTATTTGTCCGCGTGGATTTCAACGTTCCCATGGATGACGATCGTCGAATTACGGACGACTCCCGAATTCAAGGAACCCTCCCCACAATACGTGCCCTTCGTGAAGGCGGTGCAAGAATTGTTTTGGCGTCGCATCTCGGGCGTCCGAAAGGAAAACCAAAACCGGAATTCAGCTTAGAGCCTGTCGCGTCTCATCTTGCCGGTTTGTTAAATCAGGACGTCATGTTGCCGGACGATTGTATTGGCGACGCACCACGAAAATTGACCCAGGATTTGCGAGAAGGGCAAATCGTGCTGTTGGAAAATTTGCGGTTTCATCCCGAAGAAGAAGCAGGCGATGAGCTCTTCGCACGACAATTGGCGTCGTTGGCTGATATTTATGTCAATGACGCTTTTGGCACCGCGCATCGGGCTCATGCCTCGGTAAGTGGTGTGCCAAAGCTGTTATCTGACAAAGCTGCGGGTTTGTTGATGGCCGCAGAGATAGAACACCTTTCTAGGCTGTTAAATAACCCGCCTGCTCCTTATGTTGCTGTTTTAGGCGGAGCGAAGGTTTCCGATAAGATTGCGGTCATCGAAAGTTTGTTATTACGTGTAAATTGTGTGTTGGTCGGCGGAGCAATGGCGTATACGCTGCTTGCAGCCCAAGGATTCGACATGGGAGACTCTCTGGTCGAACTCGACAAACTCGAGATCGCCCAGCGCTTGTTGCGCAAAGCGGAAGCACGCGGAGTCACCTTCTTATTGCCGGAGGACCACATTATCTCAGAGTCCATAGATGGTAGCTCGTCGACCCAAGTCGTTCAAAATGGTGAAATACCAAAAGGGTTTAGGGGTGTGGACATCGGTCCTGCGACCATTCGTACGTTTCAGGACCAAATTCACGGCGCAAAAACCGTATTTTGGAACGGCCCGATGGGTATTTTCGAAGTGGATATGTTTGCAAAGGGCACAACCGCTGTGGCACAGGCAATTGCCCACAGCGGAGCACATAGTGTCGTTGGTGGAGGCGATTCCGTTGCCGCAGTCCGAAAAGCAGGAGTAGCACCCTTTATTAGCCACATTTCTACTGGTGGAGGCGCGTCCTTGGAGTTCATCGAAGGAGTTGAACTTCCTGGAATTGTTGCGTTGTATACACGTTAGCTCGTGAAAATGCTGGTTTTGGCAGACGGGCCCGGTTTCTACCGATCGTGGCTTTGCCGCAGATGCGAGCCGCATTAACAAAGGCAATTTCTATATGGATAGTATGTGTCATGCGAAAGCCCCTCATTGCCGGTAACTGGAAGATGTATACGACTTTAATGGATGCTGTCGAGTTGGCGTCGGAAATTCGGCGATTGACGGAGCAGCTTCGCGATGTTGAAATTGCTGTTTTTCCTCCGTTTCCCTTTTTGGTTCCTGTTGCTGCTAAGTTAGCTGGTTCGCGTATTGGATTAGGGGCGCAAGATTGTTATGTTGCAGACAAAGGGGCGTTTACGGGTGCCGTGTCTGCGCCGATGCTACGAAGCGTGGGGTGCAGATACATATTGTGTGGACATTCGGAACGACGCTCTGTATTTGGCGATTCCGATGCGACGGTTGCAGCAAAAGTAAGGCGAACAGTGGATTCCGGGATGACCGCTGTTTTGTGCGTAGGCGAAACCGCTCAGGAACGACGAAGCGGTCAAACCAGTGTTGTGGTTGGGTCGCAAGTAAAACTCGGGTTGGCGCAGGTTTCCGCCGAAGAAATCCGAAGTAATGTGGTCATCGCGTACGAACCGGTTTGGGCAATTGGTACGGGTGACACCGCTACTCCAGCGATGGCTCAGGATGTGCATGCGTTTATTCGCGAAACACTCGCTGGACTTGGGACAGACACGCTTGCTTCTGAAATGCGCATTCTTTATGGGGGGAGTGTCAAACCGGACAATGTAGATGGCCTCATGTCTTGTCCGGATATTGACGGAGCATTGGTGGGTGGTGCGAGTCTGGAAGTAAAATCCTTTGTTCGCATTGCGAAATTCGAGTGAGAAAGTTGTTCGGTTGGGAGTGAGAAATGTTTTATACGTTCATTGTAATTCTCCACGTAATCGTTTGTTTGTTTTTGGTTCTCGTCGTTTTGCTTCAGTCCGGTCGTGGCGGCGGAATTGGAGCACTTGGCGGAGGTGGGGGAGGTGGTTCTGTGTTCGGAGGTCGCGGAGGTGCGACTTTCATGAGTAAGTTAACATCGATTACGGCAGGGCTATTTCTGGTATTATCCGTGCTATTGGCGAAGTTTTCGTTGGATGACAGCTCGGTGACAGCAGCCCCGAAGAAAGCCGAAGAAGC
>JABWCM010000103.1 GCA_013360285.1 Myxococcales bacterium | reverse complement strand
TCTGAAGTCAATTTCTAGCCGGGATTTCTCACAAGGATTCGCGGCAAAACCGTCAAAATGCCCTTAACTTCTGGGCGTGAGGACCTTCGCTGCACTGAGGCGGGCTCCCCGCCCGTCGAGCCTAGCGGCTAGGTGGCTGGTGTTTTTTAGGGGAATTTTTGGCCAGCGGAATTTGAGTCGGATCGTCCGGAAAAATCCTGAGTCATATCGGGAATATGGCGCAGGGATTTTTATGGGCGAGACGGCCAAAGGCCGCCAGGACAAAAATTTCATCTACTAGCCCCCCACACCTAAGCGTAGGGGGGATAATGACGATTTCCATGCCCTGAGAGGGTCAGCGGAAATAGGTAAGTGAACCATGTTCGGCTAATTTAGGCTGCCTTGGCCATGCCCGTCGGTGCGGCATATGCCGGATATTACCTCAGTCTGGCCCCGGCCAATTCAGCGCTAAATTAGCTCGACCATGGTCACTTCCGGCTTAAAGCTGACCCTCTCTGGCCGCCTGTCGCAGTGCTAGTCATTCCGTTAGCCAGGAAACCGGGACAAGTACTCAAGCATTGTAAGAATACCATAGCCGGACCCACCCTTCGGGATGTGATCGTCCACCGCCTGTTCGATATAACTGGGTCCAGCCAAGTCAATGTGGACCCACGGTGTCTCATCAACAAATTCCTCAAGAAACAATGCGGCCGTGATGGTACCTCCCCATCGTTCTCCAACGTTTTTCATGTCGGCGACGTCGCTCTTTAACATTTTCTTAAGTTTTCTGCTGAGCGGAAGCTGCCACATATCCTCGCCCGCGGAGTCTGCACAATTGATGATTTCGCGGACCATGGTGTCGTTGTTGCTTAATGCACCTGCGCAGTACGGGCCGAGAGCGATCACGCACGCCCCGGTCAGGGTCGCCATCGAAATGATATGCTGTACGCCTTGATTTACCGCATAGCAAAGACCATCTGCCAAAATAAGGCGACCCTCGGCGTCTGTATTACGAATTTCGACGGTTTTTCCATTCATTCCATAATAAACATCACCCAGCTTGTAGGCGCGGCCATTCACCAAATTTTCGGTGGTAGGAACAATCGCGTGAACTACGCATCTGGGAGATATCGCGCGAATAGCTGCCATTGTGCCGATCACGGCGGCCGCTCCAGCCATATCAACCTTCATATCGTCGATCGCACCGGTAGGTTTCAAATTGTAGCCACCGGAGTCAAACGTGATCCCTTTGCCGACAAGCGCGACCTGCGGTAATCCCGTCGTGTCGCCGTCCGGCTTGTACACCATATGCACGAATCTTGCTTCTTCGTCGCTGCCCGCGTTTACCGCCAACAGCAACTGCATGTTCATTCTTCGGATGTCGTCCATGCCGTAGACGGTACAATCCAACTTTTGGTCGGCCGCAACTTGCTCAGCGATGGCGGCCAATCTGGTTGGCACCATTACATGAGGTGTTTCATTGACCATGTCACGTGCCAAGCGTATTGCTGAAACGGTCAATTTCGCTCGCTGCTGAATGTCTTCCACAGGTGCGGAATCCGCGCCGACAACTCCATTGTTGTCCTCCAACACAAAATCCACTTTTGACAATACGATCGTCGGTTGTGGATCGGTCCGATACTTGTCGAAGCGATAAAGGCCAAGCTCGGTGCCTTCAATCGCCATTCGTAATGCGGATTCGGACGACGTCAGTTTTGGCAAGACGCAAACGACGTGCCGGGCGCGGTTTTTGTCTGCGAATTTTGCAGCACGTGCAGCAACAGAGCGTGTGAATCCAGGGGTTACGTCGGTACGCTTTCCGGCGCCGACGAAGCCTACCCAATTCGCCGGTAACCTACCGTATGTGTTGAGGATTACACTTTGGTCGGACTTGCCACGAAAATCCTGATCTTGGAGTATATTAAGCACAACCCCGTCTAAGTTAGCATTTAATTCCGCAACCAGCTTGCTCTGGGCAAATTCGTTTTCAAACACAACAAACAGCAGCAAATCGCAGTTGATCTGCGCGGGAGAGAGCGTTGGGAATCCGAATTCCATCATGTCGTTCCTTTTTTCGTGTGGTCATCAATTAGGCTGTCAAGTTAGCTGACATTAAAAGTCCAATACCATAGCACGTCGACCGGACCCCGTCAAAGCTTCAGCGACTGACCAATGCGGTTTAAACTAGCGGAAATTACTTTTGTTTCGAACATTTTTTTGGAATGGTCACCAGTCGGCAAAACGAGGATTAAGGTGGTGTGGACGAAACGAATAGCTCGCCTTAGAATGGGGCGAGCTAATAATACGGAGAAGCGAGATGTCGGTTGTTGTTCACAAGTACGGTGGGTCATCGGTTGCCAGCATTGAGAAAATCCGTCAGGTTGCACATAGGGTCGTTGCTACGCGCCAGTCCGGGCACAATGTTGTCGTTGTTGTCTCCGCGATGGGAAACACAACCAACGAATTGCTTGCGTTGGCAAAACAGGTCAGCATGGATCCGACTGTTCGCGAACTTGACATGTTACTTTCGGTTGGTGAACGGATTTCCATGGCACTGTTGTCCATGGCAATCAACAGTTTGGGTTATGAGGCGGTTTCGTTTACTGGCTCTCAAAGTGGTATCATCACCAATTCAAGTCACGCTCGCGCACGCATTATCGAAGTTCGACCTTTCCGAATCCAGGATGAGTTGGATGCTGGTAAAATAGTGATTGTTGCTGGTTATCAGGGGGTTAGTTATCGCCGAGAAATTACAACTCTGGGTCGTGGTGGAAGTGATCTAACGGCAATTGCACTTGCTGCGGCTCTTGAAGCTGAATATTGCGAAATATGCTCCGATGTTGACGGTGTATTTACAGCGGACCCGAGAATTGTGCCTGACGCAAAGAAAATTGACGTAATGTCTCATGACGACATGCTGGAAATGGCGCGAGCTGGCGCAAAGGTGCTCAATTCCGATGCGGTGTTGTTTGCCAAACAACACGGAATAGCCATTTATGCAAAGACCACTTTCGGAGATGAAACCAACACCGGCACTGTAGTTCGTAGAGACTCACCTCGGGACGCCCCTGCGGTGACAGCAGTTGCAGGAAAGAAAGACTATCTTCTTGCTCGACTATCGTGCACTTCTGCTGGTGAGGCGGTTGCAGCTTATCGCAAACTGCTTGAGGCGATTGGTCCGAATGACCCAGGACCCGCCTCTACACGCATGGAAACTGGAAATACGCCGGGAGTGTCAATGTTGTTTCCGCTGGAAAATGCCCCAAGTGTAACTGAACTGATTACAAGGATGCGAGGTGCGGAGAAGCAATTGGTGCTTTCCGAGGATTTTGGAACAGCGTCAGCAATCGGTCCGTATCTTGGCGCTTTTCCGGCGCTGCATGTCAAAGCGTTGAATGCGATAGGTGAATTGGAATCTGCACCTCTTTGGGCTGAGTCTACAGCGAGTCGACTCATGTTCGTGGTTCCGACGACGCACGTCGACAAAGCGGTGCAGCTTCTTCATACCGCCCTGATTTCCGATTTAAGTAAGTAAAATCAAAAAGCGGGCAGAAAAATTTTTTAAAAAGAAGCAACATTTTCTAGCGCGTATCGAAGGCGCAATTGGTGGCTCAAAGTATGAGTCACGGCGTTGGGTTTTTTGCACGACTCGTTTTGTGTTCATATTGTCGACAAGCACTCCAAAGAATCACACAACAATGGCGAATGCTGGGTTTGTGAGGTTTGATGATCTGCGCGGGCGCCCAACGAGAGCCGGCTTGGACAATACCCGCATGATGACCGCGCATCGCTGCTTTGCTGAATCGTACGATTGTGTCATGCTCCACATTGGCTGGTTTCGGTAAAGAATTTCCGATTCCAAACAATCAAACAATCGAAGTCAGGCGAGCTTTGGTTCACTATCGGTGTTAAACAACAGATCAATTGCTGATTTGTGTTATTGTCATAACGATTCTGCCGAGGCTCGGTCAGTTCTCGTGTATGCCTAAGGGCAATCGGTTGTCGAAGCGGCGGCTAATTTTTTTGTTTCAACCAGCGACAGAGGCAAGGAAGACCATGACCGTTAACAAAGTCATTTTGATTGGTAATTTAGGGGCGGACCCGGAAATTCGATTCACTCAGTCGGGACAACCAGTTTGTAATTTTCGGATCGCTACGAGTGAAGTATGGACCGACAAAGCGGGACAGCGTCAGGAGCAAACCGAGTGGCACAGCATTGTTGTTTGGGGGAAGCAGGGGGAAATCGCAAAGCAGTATCTGTCAAAGGGTCGACAAGTGTATGTCGAAGGTAAGATAAGAACCCGTCAGTGGACAGATAAGGACAATCAGACACGCTATACGACGGAGATTACGGCAGATTCTGTGCGGTTTCTAGGTGGAGGCGGTGGGCAGTCTCACGGGCTTGGACAGCCATCCGGCGGTGGGTACGTTCCCGCTTCCCACGGATCTCCGCACGTCGGCTCAGGTTATGCCCAAAGCGGCGGTGGATACGGACACGGGGGTCCATCAGGACCGGGTAGTCCTCCCGACGATCCGGGCAGTTTCAGCGATGACGATATCCCGTTTTAGGCTGATGAATCGAATCGCGGGATTTTGTGAGCCGGTCAAATTTGTCGTGAGGTGTTCACTCAAAACCAGGGCCAAGCTCAGGACTCGGCCGAGGCGTGTTCATAAACTGGAACAATGCCGTAGTTGTTGGTGAATAAGCGTCACACGGCCGGCTCAATACGAAAGGTTGTAACCGCCAAATTGACGCATCTCGGCTTGTTTACTTAACCAACAAGCTGGTCGACATCGGTATGACGAAATTTGTGTACGTTCCGGCAGGTATAGAAGTACGTCACGATGATCCGGATATTGTAGCGAAGCTACGCGGAAGGTTTTTGGCCGGCTGTCGGTTTCTTCGTTGTGGCTGCGTGGGTGGGTTGTTAGTACCAGCCCGTATCGCTTACAAGTCTTGTATTCAACAAACCAATGTGGATCACCAAGCGGCGCATGATAGAAAGCGGTTTGTAAACACTGAAATAGGTACTGAATGGCCCTTGCATACTTTATTCTCCTCATTGGTGGACTTGTCTTTTTCCACGAGTTCGGTCACTTCATTACGGCTCGGCTATGCGGTGTACGGGTGTTGGTTTTTTCGCTGGGGTTTGGACCACGCTGGACAATTTACAGAAGTTCACGATCTGGGACTGAGTATTGCGTCAGTTTGCTGCCGCTTGGTGGCTATGTAAAAATGCTTGGAGAAGATCCCGCGGAACCACTCTCACCCCAAGATAGGCCGTTTTCCTTTAACAGTCAGGCTTTGTGGAAACGTTTTCTGATCGTGTTCGCTGGACCGTTCTTTAACTTAATACTTCCTGTCTTTATTTTCTTCTTTTTGGCTTTCGGCCAAAATGTCCACCCGACAACTATCGGAATTGTTGTGCCGGGTGGTCCGGCTTGGGAACAAGGTCTACGAGATGGCGACAAGATAGTTTCACTTGACGGTGAGGACGTAAATTATTGGTGGGAAATACAAGACAAGATCGCATCTTCTCCAGACAAAACCCTTGATATTGTCTACGAAAGGGATGGCAAACTCATTTCGACCACCATCACCCCACGTGTGTTTTCTCAGGTACGGTATGCGGAGTTAGGGGCTACCGAAAAGCAGGGCCAGATAAGAGTCGTACAAACCTATATCAAGCCCATCGTATATGTTGCCCCTGGAAGTGCGGCGGCTGCGGCGGGACTTAGTAGCTGGGACCGTATCGTATCCATTGACGACCAACCGGTGGAAAAGTGGTATGAGGTAGAGCGTCAGCTTGGCAAATTGAGTGGAAAAACAGTAAAGATACAAGCTCTGCGGCACGAATCCATTGGCAATGTGTTTGGAATGGAGATGAGTACGTGGGGACTTCCCAAGACAGTCAGTCTTGCAGTACCTGCGACCAACAATTCGGCGGCTAGCTTGGGACTTGACTCTGCGGAACTGTATGTTCATTACGTACAACCCGGCACGCCGGCTGAAACCCAGATCGGACTTCAACGGGGTGACAAACTTGAGACACTGAACGGGCAACCCATCCCAACTTGGTCAATTTTTGAGCGGCTTGTGTATGACGACGTAAAAATTGCGCTTCGAAACGACGAGGAAAAAGAGTTTACCGTAACTTTTCTGCGTAATGGGGTGCGGCATGAGCAACGGTTTTTGCCGACTCAGTTAAGCCGTAAGGGAGAGCACAACACCGATGTGACAGTTGTCGTTATTGGAGCGCATAACTTAAGTGAGTACGGCAGCCCTTCGCCGATTCCTAATGCCGAGCCATTGCGGTATGCGGCGCGACAAGCCGTGTGGGAAACATGGGACAAGCTCAAACTGAACGTTCTTGCTGTCGCGGGATTGTTTAGCGGGCACGTTCCGCTAAAGGATCTTGGTGGTCCAATTCTTATCGGACAAATAGCCGCAAAAACTGAAGACTATGGCTGGACATATTTTTTCAAGGTCATGGTGATGCTGTCCATTAACTTAGGTCTGCTAAATCTACTTCCGGTTCCAATGCTGGATGGTGGCCATCTCATGTTTTTCGCTATCGAGGCGATCAGACGGGAACCTGTGAGCATACGAATTCGCCAAATCGCCGCGTACATTGGTTTGTCGATGATTCTCTTGCTAATGGTCCTTGTTTTCAAAAACGATATTGAACGATCCTGGGCAAGCATCATCAGTGTCTTTCAGTAGTGGTGCCATTCATGTTCTTTCTGCTTGCAATTGATACGTGCCTTACTACGACCGGCGTGGCGCTGTTTGAGAACGAACATCCCGTTGCAGCTACCTATCATCGATCCGAACGGCAGCACGCATCCCGTTTGCTGAAGGACATCGACAACATATTGTCCTCACGTCGGATCGGGCTTGCCGATCTCAAATGCATAGCGGTTACTACAGGACCAGGATCATTCACCGGCCTTCGGGTTGGGCTTACGACGGCAAAATCCCTTGCATACTCTCACGGAATCCCTGTTGTGGGCGTCAATTCGTTGGAGTGCTTGGCGCATGGCGTGTATGGCCACCGTGGAACTGTGGCGGTAGTAGTCGATGCCAAAAAAAACGAAGTTTATGCAGCATTATATAAGACATTTGACTCCCTAAGTGAGCCGATTGAAATTGGAGTAGCCTTCGTCGACAATCCGATTTCAGCGGCGCAACGGTTAACTACGCTTGCCGCCGGCGACACTACGACCGCTCAGTCGCCCCGTGATGTGCTCGTGGTCGGCGACGGCGCCCTTGTGTATGCCGATGTTTTTTCACATTGTCCATTCCGGTCCGGACCGACGTTATGGAACGTGGTGCATCCGGAGTGCGTGGGTGCGCTTGGGCTGCGCCGCTTTGCGCAAGGAAGTGCCATTTCATGGGAAGCGATAGAGCCCGTTTATCTCCGCAAAGCCGAGGCGGAGTTAACCGTGGGTCCTCCCACTGGTATTCCGTTGATGGAAGTACGCAATGCCTGATCTTGAACTGTAACCTGCGAAAAATAAATGACTTTGGGTAAACGATGCTCGGTTGACCACCATGTGCGGTCCTGGTATGTTGCGCGATAATTGGACATGGTTGTCCTGCAAGGTGGCATATGCGATCCAAACAAACCAAGTACATATTCATTACCGGAGGCGTCGTTTCGTCGTTGGGCAAGGGGCTTTCTGCCGCCTCAATTGGTGCGCTGTTGGAGTCGCGTGGACTCAATATCTCATTCGTGAAGCTGGATCCGTACATCAACGTTGACCCCGGGACGATGAGCCCATTCCAACACGGCGAGGTGTACGTCACACACGACGGTGCGGAAACCGACTTGGATCTTGGGCACTATGAACGATTCACTTCGGTGCATATGTCACGTGCGAACAACTTTACTACCGGGCAGATTTACGAAACCGTAATTCAGAAAGAACGCAGAGGAGAATACCTTGGCCGTACGGTTCAGGTGATTCCTCACGTAACCGACGAGATCAAGGGAAAAATACTGGCGCTCGCGAAAAATGTGGATGTGTTGATTGTCGAAATTGGCGGTACGGTTGGTGATATTGAGGGGCTTCCCTTTCTTGAGGCGATTCGACAACTCAAGCTAGAAGTTGGCGGAGGCAATGCAATCAATATTCATGTGACGCTTGTTCCGTTTATTGTTGCTGCGGGCGAAGTAAAGACCAAACCAACTCAGCACAGTGTAAAAGAACTTCGAGAAATTGGAATACAGCCAGAAATTATTCTTTGTAGAACAGATCGTGATCTGACACTCGATATCAAAAAGAAAATCTCCCTATTTTGTAACGTAAAAGTGGAAAGCGTTATTACTTGCCGTGATGTAAGTTCAATTTACGAATTGCCGTTGCTGCTGCATCGCGAAGGGCTAGACGAGCGGATTGTTGAAGCACTCAACATGTGGACAGCGGAACCCGTGCTCGGTGCGTGGGAGAAAGTCGTGCACACGGTCAAATCCGCAACCAATCGAGTTCGGATCGGAATTGTCGGTAAGTATGTGGATTCCGCTGAAAGTTACAAAAGCCTCAACGAGGCACTGGTGCACGGAGGCATGGCAAATCAGGCCAAAGTGGACATCGAGTACATTGATGCTGAAGGTTTAACTGATCAACCAGCGGTCCATGATCGATTGGAGGGTATGGACGCGATCTTGGTGCCCGGCGGTTTTGGAAAACGCGGGACAGAGGGAAAGATCGAGGCTATTCGCTACACACGCGAGCACTCGGTGCCGTTTCTGGGGATTTGTCTAGGCATGCAGCTCGCGACAATTGAATTCGCGCGTCATGTGTGCGGGTTGGTTGACGCTGGCTCAACCGAGCTCACCGACCAGCCGCAACATCCGGTCATTGATTTGATGAACGAGCAACGAAATGTTTCCGGGCTTGGTGGAACTATGCGTCTCGGTGCGTATACGTGTGTGCTCGCCAATGGAAGTCTCGCTGGATCCGTCTATCAGTGCGACCAAGTGACCGAACGACATCGCCATCGATACGAGTTCAACAACACCTATCGAGAACATCTTGAGACCGGTGGGATGCGTCTGAGTGGGCTGTCCCCGGATGGAAAACTTGTGGAAATGATCGAAATCCCATCTCATCCGTGGTTTCTTTGTTGCCAGTTTCACCCCGAATATGGTTCAAAACCGTTGAAACCACATCCGATATTTGCGGCTTTCGTCCGTGCTGCGCTAGACCACCAACGCCGCTAACTTAAATTCGTCGCCACGACGACTAGCCACAAACCCAAATCCGACGCAAATTTTTGCTCCTGCCGAGAATCCATGATACCTCGTTGGAGTGGTCGATGATTGTGTTTCGGATGGATAGTCGTCAGACCAAACCAATTGTGGCTCATTTTCACGGAAGTAGAGCATGCCAGGAGCAACTGAAGTCGCCCAGCGGGCAAGAACCACGTCTCCACGCACTCGGAAGACCGAAACCCGGTTGGGTGGTGGTGCGCCCGTGCACGCGGCCACACCGGTTTCAGCACGAACAGTTGGCATTCGTGTCGAGATTTATGGCTTGGTGGTCCTTGTATTTGCGCTCATTGTCATGCTGAGTTTGATATCGTTTCACCCGGCAGATGTTGACAAAGAGGCACGTGCGGCATTGGGAGGTGTGCAGAATTGGATTGGTCCCGTGGGTGCCCACATCGCGAATCTTTTCTTGCTCGTGGTGGGTGTTGCTGCATTTGCGCTCGACTTAGTGTTGGTGGGTCTTGGTATTTGTGTATTGATCGGATTTCGACCAAACTTTGGTGGCCGAGATCTCGTAATTGCCGGGATTGGTTTGCTGTCGACGGTCATTTTGCTGCACTTGTGTTTCGACGGCCAGCGCGTGTTGGGATACCCAGCCGGTGGTTATTTGGGGGCCTATGCGGGTGAGGGGACGCGAATGCTGCTGTCTACGGCTGGTACAGCGATTGTTTCCGTTACTGTGCTGATGATCTCGGTGATGCTACTCACCGGAAAGTCGGTCACGGCGTTTGGGCGTACACTGGTAGGCGCGATTCGTGAATTCGGTGATTCGGTAAGAAAACGTTCAGATAACGGTCGTGGACGACCAAAAATGGACGAGTATTTTTCCGGAATACTCGGCGAAGCCCCGAATGGCGCTGACGATGGAGACCAGGTTGCTCCATTTCCGGAATTGGCCGAGCGGCCAAAAAAGCGCGACGAACGCCCACGTACAAGTGTTGTACATGAACCGCTGATCTCTGAACGTCGGTTCGTCGAAGAGGCGGGCGGATTAAAAATCGAACTCGAAAAAACGTCGCTGGATCTCAAGCCCATGGCGCGCGATGTGGCGGACGAGGAAAACGCCGAACGATTAGGCGGTAGTAGCTCGACAGATAAGGCGGCTGTCACACACGACGATCGACTTGCGGCGACCGACCAAGTGAATGGCGAACCTCGTCGACCTTCCGATAACGTTCGCCCGCGTCAAATTGGGATTCCAAGCCAGTCGGCGATCGTAGGTGCTCCTGCACACGAACCAAAGATCATTGAGAGCGCGGCGATGCGTCGCTCACGTGTGGGGGGCATCATCGCTGCCGAACAAGAAAAACTGGCGTTGGGGCAGCCAACGAAAGAATGGGAATTGCCACCCTTAAGTTTCCTTCCGTACGAACCACCGAAAGGGGAAGCGCTTTCAA
Source organism: Myxococcales bacterium (assembly GCA_013360285.1). Classification (GTDB taxonomy): domain Bacteria; phylum Myxococcota_A; class UBA9042; order JABWCM01; family JABWCM01; genus JABWCM01. The sequence continues at coordinate 10,272 of JABWCM010000103.1, read as the reverse complement.
AAGAGGTGCTAAAGGAAAATGCACAAGTTCTAGAGCAAAAACTGCTCGATTTCGGTGTTCAAGGCAAAGTGGTGGAGATTCATCCTGGCCCAGTAGTCACCATGTACGAATTTCGGCCAGCCCCTGGTGTGAAAATCTCTAAAATAGCAAATCTTGCCGATGATCTTACGATGGCGCTTGCCGCCATGCGCATTCGCATTGTTGCTCCCATTCCGGGAAAATCGGTTGTCGGTATTGAGGTGCCCAACAAAGCCAGAGAGATGGTCTACCTCAAGGAAGTCTTTAGCGATGACAGTTTTCGTAAATCGAAAGGAATTCTAACACTGGCACTGGGTAAAGATATCGTTGGCTATCCGCAATGCGCCGACCTGTCCCGAATGCCACATTTGCTGGTTGCGGGATCCACAGGTAGCGGAAAGTCTGTCGCTTTGAACAGTTTCATTTGCTCCATACTCTACAAAGCATGCCCGCAGGAAGTTCGCCTTATCATGGTGGACCCCAAAATGCTGGAACTAAGCGTATATGAAGGCATACCGCATTTGCTTCTCCCTGTCGTGACGGATCCCAAACAGGCCGCAACTGCCTTAAAGTGGGCGGTCGGCGAGATGGAAAGACGGTATCGGCTCCTCGCGAATATGGGGGTTCGTAATATAGCAAGTTATAACACTAAGATAGATCGTCTACGAGAGGACACGCTCACCGCAACGTCGGGATCTGTTGGCAGACCAGTTACAATCGTGCTTGACGATGCCGACGACGACGATGGTATTGATGCTTCACATGACGAACTTACTGGGGTTGACGAGATCCCAGAAAAATTGCCATACATTGTTGTCATTATTGACGAACTTGCTGACTTGATGATGGTCGCGTCGAAAGACGTGGAAACGTCGATCGCCCGGCTTGCCCAGATGGCTCGAGCTGCGGGAATACACCTGATATTGGCTACGCAGCGCCCAAGTGTAGACGTTATTACCGGCCTCATCAAAGCCAATTTTCCGGCGAGAATGTCATTTCAGGTGTCGTCAAAAATTGACTCGCGGACGATTCTCGACCGCCAAGGAGCCGAAAATCTTCTTGGACAGGGAGACATGTTGTACATACCTCCTGGAACGTCCAAACTGACTCGTGTTCACGGGGCGTACATCGGCGATGATGAAATAGAAAAGATTACAAGGTTCCTCAAGGCCCAAGGTCGACCACAATACTGCATGGAAATCCTCGCTGCTGAAACTGACGGTGTGCCCGAGGAACCAATTGAATATGATGAGTTTTACGATCAAGCTGTGGCGATTGTTGCGGAAACACGACAGGCCAGCATCAGTTACCTTCAGCGTCGACTGAAGATTGGTTACAACCGCGCGGCTCGCATCGTTGAAATCATGGAAAAAGAAGGAATTGTCGGCCCGCAGCATGGGCCTGGACCTCGAGAAGTCTTGATCGATCCAGTGTAGCCCCACGATGATCTTGCCGAGGCCGATTCGTTTACCGCACTCGATTCTCCGGATGTCGGAGAAATCTCAAACAAATGCGGGTACGTATTGAACTAGCAAGGTGTGGCGCAAGTGGAAATGCGACACCAAAGGAGAGATCTATTACCGGATTGGCCGGGGACCGATTGAGGAATATCGTCGCCTAGTCCGTGGGAGGTCCGCGGACAATCCGGCAAGAGTGGCTTTTTGAGGCATTTTCCCGGTGCGCCACACCGTCCTAGATGTGTTGTGTTTTTAGATGAAATTTTTCTCGTGACAGTATTTTGCCGCCTCGCCCACAAAAAAGACCCTGCGGCATATTCCCGGCATGACTCAGGGTTGTTTCGAACGATTCGACGAAAATCCGATTTGCCAAAAATTCCCCTAAAAGACACCACACATCCACGAGTGCGGTGTCTTTTAGGGAATCTCACGACCTAGCTGAATTGGAACCGGATCGTCTGGCAAAAACAATTAGGAATATCCGGGTAGTACCGCAGGGTTTTCTACGGGCGAGGCAGTCAAAGGTGGCCAGAGCATGAAAATCATCATTTAACACCACACACCTAGAGGGTATTTGGATATTTAATCCTGCCGCGCGTGCCCATGGCCTACCGCGCCGATTTTGCCACGGTCGGCCTATCCGCGACGTGTCTCGGGGCACGCCTTCGCTGGACCTCGGACAAAACCGCGTCGCTATGGCCATAGACCCGCTCGCCGAGGAAAAATATCTAAACACCCTCTTAGTACATGTACAACGAGGGCATTTCGTTTGACATCGACAACCTGAGCGTGGTACCGCCGCATCTTCATGGGTGTTGGTTGAAAGATAACGCATTGACATCCCACGTTTACTTAAGGATTCTCCCATGGCATGTCCGACCGTATGTCGCCACTTGGTGCTTTTTTTTATTAGTTGTTTTTTGTTTTCCGTGTCTGGTTTCGCTCAACCTGTCCAGGAGCAGCCCACAGTTGATGAAACGACCCCGGATTTGACAACGGTGGTAACCGGTGTTCAACAGTTTTACGACAAAACCAGTAGTTTCAAGGCATCGTTTACTCAGACTGTTACAAAGAAATTCCGACCAGGCGGCAAGCCCGGCACAACACGCTCTGGTACGGCCTATTTTCTCAAACCCGGAAAAATGCGGTGGGACTACGAAACGCCGGAGTCGGTGTATTATGTCAGTGATGGGGATATTTTGTGGGTATATGACGTTGCACAAAATACCGCATACAAAGGGACCGTGAAGGGAAGTCGAATGTATGACTCGATGAAGTTTCTGTTCGGGTCCGGTAGTTTAAGCGACGAGTTTGTTACGTCGTTGGGCGAGTCAACCAAGCAAACGATCGAACTCAACCTCGTTCAAAAATCCGGACAACAGAACTTCAAGTCCCTCACGTTGGTGGTAGACCGAACGTCGTTCGAAATTAAAGAGACACGAATCGTTGATCCGGCTGGAGACGTGAGTACCATTCAATTTACAAATCCCAGTTATAAGCCAATCAAGAACCCGGAGTGGTTTTCCTGGGCTCCGGCTCCCAACGTCCGTGTCGAAGACATCTCAAAGTACGGTCAGTAGGCCCAGATAGTCATACGCCAAGAAAACAAGAGGACCCAATGATACAAAGGTCGGTTACTGACAAAACGACCCATGCTGCTGACGAATCCAATCGCAAACGTGTTTATTTTGTGTCGCTCGGGTGTCCCAAAAACCGCGTCGACTCTGAAGTAATGCTCGGAACACTATTAAACGACGGCTATTCGGTCGTATCTTCTCCGCAAGAGTCGGACGTGATCGTGGTGAACACGTGCAGTTTTGTCGAGGAAGCCAAAGAGGAGTCGATTGACACGATTCTGGAAATGGCAGAGCAGCGGTCGCAGGGTGGTCAGAAACTCATCGTCTCCGGCTGTCTCGCGCAACGTTATCACGCTGAGCTAGCCCACGAGATGCCGGAAGTAGATCTTTTTATTGGAACTGGCGAATATCATCGCATTGGCGAGCTTCTGTCAGCAAATGTTTTGCCACGTGTTGCTGTAGGAAAGCCCTATTATGTCGCCGATCATCTTTCTCCCCGTGTTTTGACGACCCCCCAATACTCCGCCTATCTACGCGTCGCTGAAGGATGTTCACAACGATGTACGTTTTGCATCATTCCGCAACTTCGAGGAAAGGCTAGGAGTCGAACAATCGGCAGCGTTGTCGCCGAAGCTCAGGCGTTGGCATCTCAAGGTGTTCGCGAGGTCAACCTGATAGCCCAGGATCTGACGCACTATGGTGACGATCTCAAAGACCAGAGCGTGACTCTGGCAAACCTACTTCGTCAACTTGTTAAGGTTGATGGCTTGTCTTGGATTCGGCTCATGTATTGTTATCCTCACAACTTCACCGACGAACTCGTGGAGTTGATCGCAACCGAGAAAAACATCTGTAAATATATTGATATGCCATTGCAGCATGTACACGACGATATGTTAGCGCGAATGCAACGGCGTACTACTGAGAAAATTACTCGAGATTTGCTTACACAATTGCGTTCTATTCCTGAGTTGGTACTCCGAACCACGTTCATTGTGGGTCATCCCGGGGAAACGGAACTTCATTTCCGCGCCATGTGTGATTTTGTTCAGGAATTTGAATTCGATCGTCTTGGAGTTTTTAAATACTCGCAAGAAGAAGGCACAAGAAGCTCGCGTCAGACAGATTTGGTTCCCAACCTAGTAAAGGTGGATAGATATCATCGCTTAATGGAACTGCAACAGGGGATCAGTGCCAAACGTATGGCTAATCAAATTGGTACGGTGATGGAAGTACTAATTGAGGGCATTTCCGACGAGACAGAACTTTTGCTTCAGGGCCGAACATACGGTCAAGCCCCCGAAATTGACGGCGTGACTTATATCAATGAGGGTTGTGATGGCGTTTGTGCCGGAGATATCCGTTTGGCGGAAATTGTCGATGCCGGTAGTTACGATTTTGTGGCGAGGCTACTTACATCGGCTGAAACGGAAACGGTCGAGAAGTTTTGAAAAATTTGGAATCTTGGATTGTAGCAGACTTTGTACCGGAACTTTCGCAAAAAGTTTGTGAAAAAACGGCTGAATGAACTTGGACGGATGCTCTTTGTCCCTGCTGCTCAGAATAAGACCTGCGCCATATTCCCGATATGACGCGGTTTTCTTCCGGGCATCGGGGCCAAAATCTTCACGTCCAAGTCCATCCCCAACTTTTTTCACAAACTCAAAGACTTGACGAATATCGGGATCATGACACAGGATTTTGGGGTGAGAGGCGGCCAAAAGCGGTTGGTACAAAGCGTGTAGCTTTTTTTCATAGATTCCGGGTTTTGCGGAACAGCGTAATGCCGTTTGAACGAATCATTTTCTCTTTGTTATCCTAGAAAAAAACGATTTTATCTTAGCAAAAACTCCCGTGCTTACGTTCGTCTGCAAGGGATGGCTTCCTGATTCCTCGGCTGCCTCCAAGACTGCGTCTCGAAAATCAGACGCAGTCAGGGGTCTGTCCGCTGGATGGCGATTCAGCGCCCACTCAATGACCTCGGCAATAGCTGGTGGACAGTCCGGCCGCAGTTCCAACACTTCATGTGTTGGTATCGGTGAATCGGCATCTCGGAGATAATCCACATACCCCTCGACGCTATGGCGTTCGATATCGATCGCGTGTCGCCCTGTTAGGGCTTCGTAGAGAATGGTGCCACAGGCATAGACTTCCGATCTCACGTCCACCGGAAACCCCATGGCGACTTCTGGAGCGATGAATGCTGGTGTTCCGATGATGTCGCCACTTTGTGGCATGTTCAGATGCCTAGTTTGACCCAAATCCAGTACTTTGAACCTTATCTGGCCTGACGGAAGCACCTTGCGCATGACGTTGTCAGGTTTCAAGTCACAATGCGCAATTCCTTGTTGATGCATCTCCTCCGCAAACCCCAGTAGGTTGTCGGCCAGGGTAATCACTTCAGAAATCGGAAGTGGTCCTTTGTCGCGAATGTATTTGTCCAGATTTGTGCCATCGACATACTCCATTGCTATGTAGTCGATACCATCTTCGGTCCGTCCCGCCTGAATTGCGCGTACCACGGCTGCATTCTTCAGTCGTAAGTTATACGCGACTTCATGTTCAAACGGATTGGTGTCGGTTCCTCCTTGCTGACTCGCGGCGTAAGCCGCTTGAGCTCGCCGAATGACTTTGACAGCCACGATGCGGTCGCGAACAGTTGTTTGTGCCGCTTTGTACACATTGGAATACGCACCCTTTCCGATCCACGTCAGGATATGAAATTGTTCATCAATAACCTTACCAATCAATGGATCTCGGAGTTCTCGAATCCTCTGTTGGTCTTTTTTTAGTTGCTCGGTCATTCAGTTTATCATGACACTGAAATTGAATCAGCGAATCAGCAATTGAAGAATTTAGGAGGTACGACGTTTGCCACGCAGCAACGAAGTACCCCGAAGTTTGTACCGCAGGAGCAGGTTCGGTTCCAGTACCTGTGTAAAATAACCCAAGGTGATTCGCAACTTGATGGTCCCTTTTGCGATTCTTACGGCTATCAAGAACGTGACTTAATTTAGTTGAAATTTCGAATAGTTGACGCCGGTTGTCGCCGCCAATCAACCGTTTCACAAGTTTGCAGTGGGTACTGCTAAGTCTGCAAGACACACCGGTACTTTGCCGCACTATCCGGTCAGTACCACGTGGTACCCAGTCGAACCAGGATTGTGTTGGCATCGTCGGCGTCAAACAGAGCATGCCTTTCGTAACCCACAGAGAGCGAAATCGCTTGATTTGCACCGACAAAAAACTCATACCCAACACTCACGCCGAGCGCTATCCCCAGTCGGTCGTCCCCCTCTTGGGCGAGCCATACCATCCCAGCATCCAAACCGCCAAATAAGCCGCCAACAAAAAAACCGCGTACCTGTAGACCCGGCCTTAGGGCTAACGCATCCTGCTCTAGTGCAGGTAGCCAATACAAATCGACATTTGCGCTAATCGTAAGCCACTCGGTTGCTCCACCGCCAAAGTGAAACCCAAGCCCCATCAGTCCCGACACGTCGTCCGGAGTGAAAATTGCCCCACCGCCGCCAGCAATACCACCCAGTAAGCCACGTCGATCTTGATAACCATCTAACGCAATAGCATCTGTTGATGATGTCAAAAACGAGATGTACAAGGCGGCACCGAAGAAAACGGCGCGCCAAACAATTTGAGAATTCTGAAAAAAAGGTTGCATAATCTTGTGGTTCATTTTTCTCACCTAGTGCGAATCATCGTTGTTCTATTATCGGATCGGATAATATACCACTGTGTGGAATTCGCCATTTGTTAAGTTAAGTGTAATGGTTTCCGAGACGGCGTGTGGGGCGCCACTTGCGCGGAGTGTCAGCTCGACACGCCCGGCAGGGAGGCGCGTTCTGCTTACCCATATTTTCTCAGGGAGAGTAACCCAACTGCGAGTATCTGGCGTATCTGCTGCGGTCAGTGCGCCTTGAATTGCCAACCCCAGGAGTGCCGCCAACCCCTTGTTGCCACTTCCCTTTTGAGTCGCCTGGTCCGTACCGATGCCGGCCACAATGCGCGCTACTGCTCGGGTGATTGCCGCAATTATTGCGACTGGTCGAATACGCTCAAAGCTATTGGTAATTTTGGATGATACGTCCACCGCAAGTTCCTGTGAAACTGGACTGCCATCAACCAACACTACTGGGTCGGGATAAGGTGAGCTGGTTGGTTGTAGTGACGGAAAATTGACCCAAGTCAGGGCGCCCCTGGCGGCAAGCAGGTTTGCTTGTTCACGTTGACTGTCCGACATGCGATGGCGACCTGATGTCGCGGCATAAGTTAAGGCTAAACCAATCGGAAGCCGTTCCGCCTCGCGGTGGGGTACACGTCCGCCCATCACGACTACGAGAATCTCGGCTTCTTCGATATTATCCGCTCCGTATAACGGGTTCCTTGAAAGAATTTCGTTGATTTCTGGGGTTCTATACCCGGAGAGCTTGCTTAGCCGTTGAACTGGACGTTCAAGTGACGGAAAAACGGACAGTCGGAGTGCCTCCCCGTAAAATCGTAGTGCATCATCGGGTCGATTTGACCACTCATATACGATGCCAGAAAGGTAACTTGTCAATCCGTTAAGTGAGCAGCATTCAAGCTCGTCCTGATCAAGAAACGATTGAATAATCTTGGCTCGTCTTGCCTCCACTCGGCTTGATTCCAGATCGCCGACACACAAAAAACTCAACATATTCATTGTGTTAAGCAGCACTTTTTCTATTGCCGGCGCCACATACACTCCGGAGTCGTCCGAAAAAAGATATCGTCCAATGTTGCCGGCCACATCGGTTGTTAGATCGAGGACTTCCAACGACGAATCCGCGACGCGAAAGTCTTTTGATGCGCCAATGTAGTCTCGTGCTGCAAGTTTGAGCATGCCTCGTTCGGCCAACATCAATCCGGCGTCGCCGCCCAGTCGTTCCGGGAGGTCATCGGCGGTCTGCACATCCATTGCTTCGTTGATGGCAGCAACCGCTTCCTGGAGGTTGCCGGTCCGCAACTTCTCATTCATACCCGCAACTGTGCCCTGGTAACCTGCGCACCCGGTTACATTGAACGCGGCCAGCAAGACCAGCCCCGACCACATTCCAAAAGATGCGGAAGTGTTCCAACCGCAAGGCGATTCGTTGGCTGTTGGATTCATTAAGCGATGAATGATGCCATTAGTATGACAATGGTATGGATTCGGTCTATTGACGACTTCTGCGTTCACCGTATGGTCCAATTACGTTATCGTTTAGTCATTGAGGTCAACACCGAATGTCATTTGACAAGAGCTTTGGTTAATTGTGCTTCGTTTTGCCACCGAATTGCGCCGGTTTCGACGTCCACAAGCTGCATGAACAACATGTATTGCACCCGCCGTTCACCGTCAGTTCGTTCTGCGGAATCATAGATTTTTCCTGTCACAAAGTACTGTGCCCCGAGTTGGCGTCCATACGTTGCTGAATTGGCGGGATCGAAAGCGCCACCGCGGTGTTTCTCCACCTCTGCTATCAGTAGATTCTGTTGTTCGCGGCTGATAACTTCGGCCATGCCCCCGTTTACGAACCTTGTCTCGATTTTGGATAACAACGCCGCGAGTTGGCTTGAAATGTGTTCACTGGTTTCGTTTGCGATAGGAAATATTGCGATACGTGGCTGTTTTTCCATTCGGCTCCAATTCGACACCGTTGCGGATTTCATCAATGATTCCAGGTTTTCTTCAAACAGCCGTTCCAGGTCCTTTTTGTCGAGACCCGTACTCATCGCGTACTCGTCGACATCGGGTTTGTCTGTATCTCGTACGTATGTTGGCCCACAGCCAACGCTAAGCGTGGCAGTACAACTGAAAAGAATCAGTATCGTTTTCTGGAATTTCATAACACTTGTCCGGGAGTTCGTTGTTGGCAATAAGCGGTTTGGTCATTCAGACACAAATACGACGCCAACTTAATTCGGAGAAAGGCAACTGGCAAGATTCGTTGACCTCGCCAGTACGTCAAATGCCCGACGCCGCACTTGTACAGACAGGCAGCTTGGGGTAAGAGTGCACGAGTTAGTCATCCCCGTGTCGATGACGTCCTGAAGGTACACAAAAACCAAATTCAGAAACAGAATTTCGTTAAGTTGCGGAGAATGAGCATGGTGAAGAGCGAAACCAATCACGGTGTGCAAGAATTACGAGCACTGCTTGAAGCCACTCGTGAACAGATCGACGGTGCCTATGATATCGACGAATCAGGAGATTTTGACGAAGGGCAGCGGGCTCAGATCCTTGCTGAATTATTTCGATTACGCGAAGCACTCCTGATGGTTCCCGTAGAAAACATTGATCTGGAACTGGACGAAGCGGTTGAATCGGCGATCGAAGATATTGAAGATACCATTGAAGATTTGGACCTACTGGAAGCTCTGGACGCACCGTCATTGGAAGATCCGTTAAAGGCCGATTCGGCTTGGGCTCCGTCCCGGCCGGTAGGTGAAGCCGTATTGGAGCGAATTGAAAATTTTGTGATTCGCGCGATTCCGAGGCGGGAGTTGATCCGAGCGATCGGTGAAGTTGTCATTGAAATGACCGAACCGGGGGAGGCCGGCGACTACACGGACGAAAGTTTACTTGAGGACGCACAAGCGCTCGGTTCGGATTACTTTTTGCATGACTGGAGATGGTTGGAAGGGCAAAGTGTTTTCAGTCGTTTTTTGCACGGTGAGCCAAATCTGACCGATCAGGACCGGTTGGCTGTTCAGGTTCTCGGAAATTCACACATTGATCTTTATCGAGTGGATGATATTGACTTAGATCGCAGTATAGTCAGCCTTGCAAGGTTGTCTGACGGGCTTCCTTTGTCACTGGAAGTCGACGAAGGATTGCTAAGTGAGCTATCGGCAGGTGACGGTCTGCTGGCACGGATCTATGCTTGGAGTGACGGTCCCGAGTTAGGTGAATGTTTACCAGTGGATGAAACAACGTTGGATATTCTCAGCGAATGGATGGACGAGTTGCTGAACACGGACTTTGGTTCGCCAAAACTTACCAGTCGCGCTGCGTTATTGAAAGCGTACGGTTACCGACTTGCTGCAGAATTGCTATTTCCAAGCGAAGAAGCTGTTAGTACAGACTCGGGCAACGGATGATATCTTAGAGGGTGTTTGGGAAAAAAATAAGCTACGCGAGCCATTGGCCTACTGCGTCGGTCCTGCCTCGGTCGGCCCATCCTCAGCGTACCTTCGGGTAC
>JABWCM010000102.1 GCA_013360285.1 Myxococcales bacterium | reverse complement strand
GATGAGACCCGAAGGTACGCTGAGGATGGGCCGACCGAGGCAGGACCGACGCAGTAGGCCAATGGCTCGCGTAGCTTATTTTTTTCCCAAACACCCTCTCAGGCACGTTGGGGATGTTTTATTTCAGACAACACGTTTTGTATTTTTTTCCACTGTTGCAAGGGCACTGTTCATTCCGACCGACCTTTTTTTGAGCGTTGACAACCGGTCGTTTTACACCATAGCGGTCCACAAAGGGCAGCAGGAGTGCTTCAATGGTCATCACGGGGGTCCACGGAGTGGTAAATCGCGCGATGTCTTTTTCGGTAAAATACAACAATTCCGCACCCTGACGGACACAATGTGGCAGGCTTCCCATCAGTGGAATGCCGCCGTACGAGTCGTAGCTGTACAAATTGTCCTGTTGGTTCGCCAGCAGGGTGGGCATCAGATCCATTGGAATGTCTTTCGGTGTTGCGAACACCTCCTGGATGCCCGGCCAGTACGTGTGGATGTAGCTCCGTTGCTCTTCGAGAACTTCTTCAAGCGCATTCGGCGGAAGCCGCATAAACGTTTTGACATATTTCACACTGAACATCTGGATTTCTTTTTGCTGGTCGTTTAAGGGAACTTTGTCCAGTGAACATTTCTCAAAAGCTTTGGCGATTTCACCTTGTAACTTAGGGTGTCGAACGCCGATTGCCAGCAGGCACACCATTGCCGAATAATACCGGGACGGGGCTTCCAACGCGCGGGTCATTCGTTGTTTGGCGCCCCATAAAAACAGTTTTCCATGTTGAGCCACGGCCCAGGCGCTGCGTGCGACCGTGCTCAAGAGCCCGATCCGTACAGCCGTCCACGTGGGATCAAAATCGATGGGATGTTGTTCCACCAATGTTTCGATCATCGGGGTCGAGACACCATCGATCGATGCGAGTGTGTGGTTGTGCCCCACTCTCCAAGCCCAATTCCAAAGCACCCGCATGTCGTGTAAGTCGTGATCGGTCGGTCGCGCGAAACGGCGATCAAATTGACCCGCGGTCAGTCGCTGTACCAAAAAGATGTATTTTTCGGTCAGTTCCAGGTTTTGGCGCCACAATTCGTCACGAATCAAGGGTGACATCGTGCTTGCGGCGACAAATTCTTCCCGCGAGACCCGATGCCCAGCTTCCCAGATACGCTTCATTAACTTAACGAGACTTCCGTGACGTTCCAGGCGTTCTTCAAAAACCGCTTTGCGCGTGCGAAGGACGTCCAGACGCTGCACCTGGGCGTCGAGGATGTGCCGGGGAATAATCGGGCAACTTCCGGTTGACATTCCCACGCCGAGGCAGGTCACAAAAACACCATCACGCTGCACCACGACAAACGGTCCGTCGGTAGGATGATCCAAAGAAAGGGCGATGCGTTGGGCATTGTCGGGAATTTTTGCAGCAGTCAGCAGCAGGCGCACCAATTCCGGGTCGCGATAAATGTACAGCGCCCATTCGGCATGATGGGCGCTTAATCGTTCCAATCGTTCGAGAAAATGTGTGTCGTGGCCCATCTACCATCCGCCGTGAGCAAACAAGTTGTTTGCACCCAACAAACATACCACTGATCGATGGAGACTGACTACGGTGCAGTTGGGCGATTGGACCCGGATTTATGGAAGGTAGGGTATGGCAGACCCCATTCTGCCATACATCGCATTATGTCTATCCTGGTGAGATACACGCGGTGTACTGAGCGCCGCATTGTGTGGCCATACAGTCACCCATGCTGGGGTCGCCGATGACGCAGTTGGCCTGTGCACATGTCCACAACTCGTTAAACGCTTGGGCAGCTTCTGGATCAGCCCCTTGGGTACATTGATCGACACAACTTTGGTCCATGGTGGTACATTGGACCACGCAGTTGGCGATTTGCACACATCCTGTCCATACCACCGGATCGTCGATGTCTTGTTCACCCTCTACAATATCTTGGTCTTCTCCGGTTTTCTGGTCACTCTCGTTGTTACCTGTCGTGGCATCGTTCTGGGAACCACCCGTGGTGTCGTCGTTGCTGCCGGCCGTGTCTTTTTTGATGGTGCCGACGGTAAATCCATCCGACCCACCTCCTCCACCACTGGTTTCCGCTCCGCCGAAACCTGCGCCGGCAACATCCTGGTCCCCGTTTTCTTGATTGAGACCGGTGCCTTCGTCCCTGTTCCCCGAATCGCAGGCGACAAAAACGTTCCATAACAGCGTAACCGCAGCAAACCAGGTCATTATTCTCATGGTATGTTACCTACTTTTATGCCCTTTTTCGGGCGCACGGAAACATGTGGATTGTCCGCAATAAAAAATCGCCAGGGTTTGTGTGCCCAGTCGCCGGCATACTCCACGCCGATTCTCGGCCCCACACCCACGTGGCTGTCTTGAATATCCCAGTCGGGGGTTAACTTCAATTCCGGTCCCACAAACGGCAACCCGTTGTGGTGTTTATGAATCTGCAAAGTTTTGGTCAGTCGTCCGGGCCCGTTGGTACGCCCGGCGATGTTTCCGATTGGCTCGACCGCCCGCACCAACACCGCCGCGGGTTTCCCTTCCGGCCAAGCCGTCACGTTCAGCATCTGGTACATTCCGTAAATCAGGTAAACATAAGCGAATCCCCCAGGCCCATACATGATTTCGGTGCGGGGTGTTTTCCCCGCTCTGGCGTGACACGCCAAGTCCTCTTCACCCCGATAAGCCTCGGTTTCTACCACAATACCCTCCCGCTCTATCCCGGCTGCGTCGCGGACAGTCAACCGCGCGCCCAACAAGACACGGGCCAGTTCCAGAGGGTCGGTTTCATAAAATGGAAACGGAAAAGGTTTGTTCATTAAGGAAAACCAAAGGTTTTTGGTATGGACGTTGGGTCCAGGTTGGCTCAACAGTGACACAGAGATTCAGTCCGTTCAAGGGGTTCCGTACCTGCTTTGGGATGGTTCGCGTCCAGGTTATGGGCCGCTTGCACAAAAGGTTTGGGTCGGTTACCTTCGCGGTAGGTTTGTCCACCAAGTGGTAAGCTAGGTATGGCGTGCGGCGCGAAATCAGCTCATTTTTGAGCATTTTCGTAGCAAAGCATAAACCAAGGGGTGTCATGGCTTCCAAAATCGACCTTGATCTGCAACTTTTGACTCCTGCTTTTATCGGCGGCGCCCGTTTTCGACGCGCCGACACGGAAATGCCGTTTCGCCCACCTTCGGTGCGCGGCGTGCTGCGATGGTGGTTTCGGGCGGCTTTGGCGGGTGTGATGTGGCCCAATTACACACCCAAGGGCGATGCCGATCAACGCTCCAAGGACGAAGAAAAGTACCTCGACGAACTGCGACGCCTGGAATCGTTGGTTTTCGGATCCACGGAGCGGGCCTCGTCGGTGGTATTGGGCATCCCACGTGGGGCTTTGGTCAAACGCCTCGACCAGCCGAGCCGCCACTCCCAGCCGGGATTGTTGTATCTGGGATACGGCGTCTTTGATGGCGGGGCGGACGCAGTTGTTTCCGACCCTGGGTCCCCTATTCACCTTCCTCTGATGCTTACCCACCGCGCGGCCCCCGGTGTGCTCGAAGTTCTGTCGGCCACCTTGTGGCTTTGGACCCATTTGGGCGGCATTGGCGCCCGGTTGCGGCGCGGATGGGGTTCGATAGGCGCGTTGGGTGCGTCGGGGCTCACCTGGGGCGGGCCGGCTTTTGGATTGGTGGCCGCAGACCCCGAGGCAGCGAGGCGAAACTTGGAATTGGGTATCAGCCATACCAAGGATGTGTTTGAAAGATTTGTGGAACAGCATGCGCCGAAGTGGCTGGGTAAGGGAGAACGGCCGCTGGAAACGATACGAACGTTGGATGATATTGTCGTTGTGGATGGTTTGGCCAAACTCCACCGCACTCCCGAAGAAGCCCTGGAGACAGCCGGCAGCCTGTTTCTCAATTATCGCAACACCTTGGCCCGGCGCGCGGTGGGACTCCCACCTTTACCCGACTACTTCGCGGTCAAAGAAGCGATGACCCGCGGGCGAGGCCAGCCGGCGGCGCCCATAAGCCGTGCCGCGTTCGGCTTGCCGCTTCCGTTTTATTTTCGTTCGTTACAAAACGACAAATCAACCGTGTACCCGGACCTGCCCAAGGCCAAAGGGCGCGGGAAGTCGGAACAGTTGGACCGCTTGGCGTCGCCTTTGTTTTTCCGGGTGATTCGGGTGAAACAAGGCGCCGCCATCAAGTACACGACCGTGTTTGTCGATTTTTCCGGCCCCGGTGAACAACCCAAAAAAGGCGGCGGGGTCACGCCGGCGGGTATCCGCGCATTTTCGGGGTTGAACCTCGTTTTGGAACACCACAGGCAGGATATTCCCGTAGCTTCCACCGACGGTTCCATTATTCGTAAGTTCATCGAATGGGCCAAAGACGCGGAGCGACGGCAACCGGGAGGGCGATAAACCATGGAATCGGCTCAATTGGTTTGGATCAAAGCCCGGGCGTTGCTGCTGCCTACCCCGCTTGTGGACATCGACCCGCAGGGTGAGTCGGACCGCAAGGCCCGCATCGAGGAAAAGCTGGGACCCTTCCCGGGAACGGAGGCGCCCAATGACGCGTTTTTTGAACGATGCCATCACGATGCCTACCTGGCCCAGGTAGGGTCGGCGGAAATCCCGACCATCCAGGGTGTGCTCGGTCTGGCTAATCCGTTTTCGGCGGAGTTGCAACCCGTGCCCAAGGGACATCACGAAGCGGTCATTCAACAGGTTGACAACTGGTTGAAAGACCTAACCCCGTTTGATACGGGCGATCCCGCTTGTTGGTACCGCCGGTTGTGGTCGAAGTTGATGGCTTTGGACCCGGTTGGGAAAACCGGCCTACAAATCCCCAACAGCGCCCTCATTCCCGACCACGGGGTCTTGTCGCAACGAACGCTGAAAGCAGCACTGGCGGGCGCCCGGGCCGGCGGCGGCGATGCGGTGCTGCTGATGATGCACCTTGGCCCCGTCCAAGGCTTCATCCGGGCGGCCCGGCGGACCCACGATTCGTGGATGGGCAGTTACCTCGTAGGTTATCTTACCTGGCGTGCGGTTGTTAAATTAGCCGAGAGCGCCGGCCCGGATGCCCTGATCTATCCCTTTTTGCAGGACACGCCGTTGGCGTGGCAATTCCTTGGCAAAAAAGTAGAGCGCGATGAACTTTTGCACGTGGCGATCCCCAACCGGTTTTTGGCCGTCGTGTCCGGCGAGTCCGCGGCCGCTATCGTGAAGACCGCAGCCGAGGCGGCCCAGACCACGTGGGAGGGTTTTGCACAAACGGTGCGCGGGGAATTGAAACTGACACCCGCAGAGGCTGCCGGCTGGGACGAACAAATCAGAAATCACCTGGAAATCGATGCCGTCACCGTTCCCTGGCCCAGCGATTCGTCAAAGTTAAATGAGTGGATAAGCCGGTTAAGCAACGGTCGAACCACGCCCATCGACGCGCCATACCAGACGTTGTACGACACCGCGTCGCGGTGGTTGAGCGCCCAGCGGGGCGAAGCATCTCCGGCGTTTTCGCCACCGCCGCAGCAAGCCGAAACGTTGCCGGACATACGCCCCAAATGTGGGCAATGCGGGCAACGGGCGCAGATGGGGCCCATCGAAGCGGAACCCCGCCGCCAACTTCGGAAGTCTCGGGTGTTTTGGCAGACCTTGAGCAAAGAGGTTCAACAACGGGGGGGCGGCGGGATCGGCGTAAACAATGACGACGACCGTTTGGCCCTGGATTTGCCCGACGGCGAAGGATTATGCGCCGTATGTTTGACCAAACGGTTTGTGGCGCGGTGGTGTTTTGGGGCAAAAGCAAAAGACATCGCTCCGGAGTTTCCGTTTGTGTGGAACAAAAAAGCCGTAGACCGCCCCTACCTGCGGTTTCCCTCGGTTGAATCGATTGCCACCGCCCCTTATCGGAAGTGGGTGGCTAACTTGGGCGATCAGAACGTAAGCCGCGCCTTAAAAGATTGGGTGAACCACTTGCAGGATCTTCATCAGAAGAAAGAACTGTTGAATTATGATCCGCCCGGTAACTTACTGCCCGGTCTGGGAAATTTGGGTGTCGACGAATTCAACATCCTCAGTTACGACGGCAGTTGGTGGAACGAAGACGCTTACGAGCCCAAACGATGTTTTCGCGACTATTTCGCTCGGCCGGCGCCCGAGGGCGACGGAGATCCCGACGACCAAAAACGACTCAAGGAGCTGGAGACGTATTTGCCAAAAGCGTTCCGCGCCTTCCGACGGGTCCAGGACACAGCTCGGGAAAGCGCCCCCGACGCGGAACTAAAACCCACGCCCTACTACGCAGTGTTGGTGATGGACGTCGACGGGATGGGGATGTGGTTACGCGGCGATCACCCCGAGCAGCCGACCGTAGGGGAGTTGTCGGATTTGGGAAAACGTTGGCTCCCCAGCGACAGCCGCCGCCCCAACTGCCCGGCCCGCCACACCGAAATCTCCCGCCGCATCGCCAAACTCGCCGCCACGGAGATTCCCGCCATCGTCCATCGCCACTTGGGGCGCGCGGTATACTGCGGCGGCGACGATTTGGTGGCGTTTTTGCCCATTCACACCGTGTTTGCCTGCGCCGACAGCGTCCGCGACCACTTGCGCGGCGCGGAATATCTGGGGTTTCGGGTAGCAGTATCGGCCGGTATCACGATTGCCCACAGCCGTATGCCGCTCGGTGAAGCACTCAAAGCTGCCCACGATGCCGAACAACGTGCGAAAGGACAAGGCGGCAACCGCCTGGGTATTTCCGTGCAAGTCCGCTCCGGTGATCCATTGTCGGGTGTATGGCCGTGGACCGTGGCCCACCAACCCCGTGAGGATCCGCCCCGGGAAACCGAGCCGGCGCGCCTGAACCTGCCCCAGGAAATGGAAAAACTGCGCCGCTGGACCACGCCGCAGGGCGACCCGGTGCTGGACGGACCGGTGATCACGCGGTTGGCCGAGGAAGCGCCCATTTTGGGCACCGCCAAGTTGCTGCCGGCTTTTCAACATCGCCTCGCAGCGCTGACGGCCCGGCGTGTCCGCGACAAGGAGCGGCTCGAACCGCCGATTTCGTTGGGAGGTGAACTCGCCTACTTCCAAGCCTGGATGGATGAAACGATGGCCGGCTCCTCCCACAAGGACGAAATGGCCAAGAACCAAACGGCCGCCCACCTGTCCCAAAGCACCTTGCAACTCCTGCTTATCTTACGCTTTTTGCGCCGCGAAGCCGGGAGTGTGGCGGCCGACACGTTTTTGGGCTCGACCGGGTCGGATCCGAATTTTAAGGAGGGAACACCATGAGTGGTCAATGGTTGCAGGTGTTTTTTGAGCCGTTGGATGTTCTGCTGTTTCGGGACCACCGCCCATTTGACGCCGGTTTGCAGTTTCGCGCCCGAACCCGTTTGCCGTTTCCCACGACGTTTGTCGGCTGTTTGCGCACCGCCTTGTTTCGCCTGCTGGGTGCGGATTTTTCTCTCCGCGGCAAAGGGGATTATTTCGGCGTCACCGAAGATTGGGCGCGGCCGTTTCTCGGGGGCGCCCACGAGCCGCCAAAATTTGAGTTTCACGGCCCGCTGTTGGCGCGTCGGAGCGCCCGTGGAGCGTCATCCGCCGCCGGACCGCTGGAACTGTTTTTTCCGCCTCCAGCGGATTTGCGGGCTCCCCGCGGGAATCCCAGCCGGATCCTCCGCCTGGACTTTGAAGCACCGCCCTCGGGCGGCGAAAACGCAGGCGAGATCGGACGTTATCGGTGGAATGGTGTCGCCATGGAACCGGTCAACCCCACGCGTAAATCTCCGTGGCTACACCAAGAAACGTCGGCAAAAACCGAATTGCTCGACGGATTTTTGACGTACCGGGGTGCCGAATGGTGGCGTACCGGGGGAGATACCGCCGGTTGGCAAACGGATTTTCTCAAATCGAGACGGGAACTGTTTCAGGTCGAAGAACGTACCGGAATTGCCCGGGACGACACGCTCACCGTGATGGAAGGTATGTTTTACGTGGCGCAAATGCTTCGATTTGCCGAAGGCACAGGTTTTGCCGGGGCGATAAAAACGGAAACCCATGAGCAAACCCAATTGGTGAAACGACTGAATGGCCGAGTCGCCCCGTTGGGAGGCAAAAACCGCCGGGCCAAAATCTCGGTGTTGGAGGGTTCTGCGGAGTTGCTTCCCCGCGAGTGGTTTATTCCGCCACACGGGAACCAAACCCACCGCGTTTGGTTGCTGACGCCGGCCATGGGCACCGTGGACGCGGCAGCGCTGTCGGCGGGGTACCGTTGCCTCGGCGCCGTGACCGAACGCGCCATTGCTGCGGGAGGTTTCGATTATGCCCACGGGGCGCCCAAACCCCTGTGGCCCATAGTGGGAGCGGGAAGCATTCTCCACGTGGTGAACGACGGCTCACCATCCACAAAGCCGCCAACACATATCAACGATCCCAGCCCGCCGCCCGGATTGGACCGCTATGGTGAACCTGGGCAATTGGGTTACGGCTGGGCCGTTTGGCAGTCGACGAAAGGAGGAACACGATGACGAACGAAGAAAAGGCATTCTTGTTGTTTTTGTATACGGAAACACCGTTGCATGCCGGAGGGGAAACGGGTTTTGGAACCGTGGACTTGCCGATTCAGCGGGAACGAATCACGAGGCTCCCGGTGGTACAAGGGTCCGGCGTCAAAGGAGCGCTTCGGGAAACCTTGACACCGCGGAAAAAGGACCCCGGGCGAGAAAATGATTCCGAGCGAGACAAGGCCCCGGCTTGGATCAACGAGTTGTTTGGCCCGGAACCGGTCCAGCCGAAAGATGAAACCAAGGCGAATCAGCAGGACGAGGGTGACGACAAGAAAGGCAACGAAAAAACCTCCATGTGGGCCGGCGCCTTGAGTTTGTTGGACGCCCGACTGTTGTTGTTCCCGATTCGTTCGGTCAAGGGCGGCTGGGCCTGGGCGACGTCGCCGATTCAATTACAGCGGCTGCAACGGGATTTGGAAATTGCCGGAATCACGGTGGATTGGAAGGTCCCGCTGCCAAACGAAGGCTCGGTGCTCGTCGGCACGTCATGTAATGTGAACATCAAGGATTCGAGTGGAAAATCGGTGGTGATTTTGGAAGACACGCCGTATGGAACGCAGTCCACTGATGACGTGGAAAAACTGGCGAAGTGGTTGGGTAAAGCCCTGCCAAACCAGGATTCCTACAAAGATTTTCGTAATCGCCTCCCCAGCCAACTGATCGTGATGACCGATACCGATTTTACCTATGTAGGGGAATTGGCGACGGAGGTTCATACACGCATTCGTATTGACTACGAAACGGGAACGGTGGCCAAAGGGGCGCTGTGGACCGAAGAAACTTTGCCGTCGGAATCCTTGTTGTGGAGTTTGGCTACGGTTGTGGCGAGTCGGAAATCGGGTTCGAAACGGGGTGCCGCCGATTTGGTGAAGGAGTTGCAAGATGGACTGGCGGCAAAGACCCGTATTCGATTAGGCGGAGACCGCACGATTGGGCGCGGTTGGGTCGGTGTTCAATTCATGGCTAAGCGCAGCCCGGAGGTGGGTCATGACAGCAAATAATCCGCCGCGGGGAGGGGTCGTCAACGACGAACGAGCCCAATGGGCGTGGGAGAAGGTGGGCGAAGCATACCGGCAAGATGTGAAAGTCCAGAAACGCTACAGCTCCCTGGTGCGAAGGCTCCCGAGTATGCTCCAAACCAGCGGTCTGGGGCAAACCATGGCGTTTTTGTTCTCTCAGTCGAAGTTCGGCGAGTCAAACGTAGGCGATCAGGCGGAGGGTTCCCGGTTGCTCTACAGGCATTTGGCGGAGCGATTTGGCGTAGTCGGCGACAACGATGGCCGAGGCCGAGCGATGGACAAAATTACCAACATGTCGCCTCAAGATTACCGACTGGAAAGCCGAAAACTCCAAGCGGTAGCCGAGTGGCTCAAACGATTCGGGGAAGGGCGTTTACAAACGGAGGAGTGATATGGTGCAAAAAAACAACCCTTCGTATGGCAAACCCCCGGGTGGTGGTGGTGGAGGCGGTTCCAAAAAAAAAGGTCCGCCCAGTTGGGACGAGGTGACTTATCCCTTGCCGGCTGCGCTCAGGGCGCTGGTGGAAGAAACCCGAAAAGGAACCGATCCCTTAAAAAACCTGGGTTTGTGGATCGACAAATACCTGCCGAGAGAAAAAGGAACCTGGAAGCTGACGGCCGAATTACGCACCATGGTGTTGGGAACTTTGTGCCGGGATTACCAAAACCCGGCGGCGGCGGAAGCGGCGAAACGACTGAAAGAGGGAGGATACGGGGATGAAGTGGCCGAGACGACTTTTGAGGCGCGGACCGACGGCCGCCTGTTGGTCGATTATGGCCGCAAAAATGCAACAGAAACGGCCCTGAGTTTTCATCCGGTACTGGGTGTCCCCCAAATCCCCGGCTCGGCGCTAAAAGGAATGACCAGAGCGTATTTGACCGCCATCGGTGAACCCAAAGGAAAAATCGAAAGACTGTGCGGATCGGAACCCGAAAAAACCCCGTTGAAACGGGGACAAGTCATTTTTTTCGACGCCTTACCCAAAGACGGCAAATTCACCCTAAGCCTGGACGTATTGACCCCGCATATGGGCGATTATTACCAAGGCAAAAGCCCGCCAGGAGACTTCCTATCCCCGATTCCTCACACCTTTTTGGCAGTAACCCAAACCACGTTTATCATCCGTCTAAGCCTATCCCCGCCGCCCGGCAAACCCGCGGATGAAACCGAGGCAAAGGAAACACTCATGACACTGCAATCCCAAGTAAAAGAAGCTTTAAACTTCTTCGGAGTAGGAGCCAAAAAAGCCGCGGGTTATGGACGGTTGGGGTCGTAGCGACACCGGAGGTGTCGCAGATGATGCGCGTTGCCAGCACTACTACTACTGTGTCACAAACGATCGGAATCTGGCCAACGATGCATCCCCGAGACCGCCCCGCCACTGTCTGTGGGGTATTTACTGTTCTTGCCTAGTCCGTGATGGTCAGCAGGATTAAATATTTCAACACCCTCTAATGTTGGCTACCCCCGTGCCCGTGTCATAACCAGAACCGACCGATTTTATTCACAAAATCACAGCCTTGAACAAAACGCCCCCACCTCCGAACACACTGCCCCCACCTCCGAACACATATGCCCCCGGGTCCGGCGAGTAAATCCCCAGGTCTATCAATGGTTTTCCCCGCCTCTTTTTTTGCTTTCCCCAGGTCCAAAATATTCTCCCCCTCAAAAATGGCCGAATTTCCTTGGGGGATCATTGTCCTGGAGGTGGGGGCAGTGTGTTTGGAGGTGGGGGCAAATGTGTTTGGAGGTGGGGGCAAATGTGTTTGGAGGTGGGGGCAATTTGTCGGGAGGTGGGTTATTTGAATCACGAACCGGTACTTAGAGGGTGTTTGGGTAAAAAAATAAGCTACGCGAGCCATTGGCCTACTGCGTCGGTCCTGCCTCGGTCGGCCCATCCTCAGCGTACCTTGTACCTTCGGGTACGCCTCCGGTGGGCCTCAGTCGGCAGGCCCGCCTCGCTACGGCCACTGTCTCGCTCGCCGTTATTTTTTTCCCAAACACCCTCTTACCGCCGTGGGTCGATGCAACAGACAAACTCGCGGGAGCTGTTTTTTGCTAATGTGCCTTCAAAATTGCTCTTGTTGCAATAATCGTTGACAATCAAAACGGTATCGTCGGCAACGAAGTCGCCAAGCCAGTCGTTGTTTCGGCTGTCGATGGAACAATTGTTTCCTGCTTCGAAACCAAGCAACACGTCGGCGTAGGTGCAGATGTGTGCGCCCAGTGCCGCGCATGTTTCTTGGGCGGAATTCCAGGTCTGCGCCCCCCAATTACTCTGAAATCTTGTGCATACGCCGTTGTTTCGCAGCGCAAAACCAGACGGACATGATGTTTGGATCAATTTTGCCCCTAGGCGAATTTCGTCGCCGTGAATCGTGATTCGATCGGCGCCAGCGACGCGAAACACCAATTCATCGTCCGCGTCGTTTTCGACTGCCAGGACCAACCGTGTGTTTTCGTTGCTGGTAACATAATACCGAAGGTAGGCTTCGTCGCCTCCGCCGCCGCCCGGGTTGGCCGGAAAATAAATGCCTTTTGTGGACGCATTTCCAACCGATGGTTGAACCGCTCCGGCGACCGTGAGCAAGCCGGTGTTGTCGAGTTGCATCTGCTGGGTCCAAGTCGATCCCGTTGCGGTGTAAAATCGGTGGTACGTCGCGGTAGAATACCACTGGGTTGCGCTGTCGATCCCAATGCCGTAAAGGTTCGGCCAGGTTCTGATCTTCCACCCGGCACTGGTAGAAGACGGCGCACCTACACCGATACTGGTAAAAGAAATCACGTTGCTCGTGCCGTTGGTCAATGAAAGGGTTCCCCCGGAGACGGTCAGATTTCCGCCTAACGTTCCTTCGCCGCTGAGTTTGAACCCACCGGACTGGGTTACGCCGGTTTGGTTTTGAACATAGGCCGCGGAATTTGTGGGGAGATCTGCCGCAGCGAGCGCCGCCGATGTCCAGGTTGAACCGTCGCTGCGCAGGAAGTTCCCGGCGGCACCGGAAGAGGCCATTCCAGTTCCGCCGTTGGAGGTTCCCACTACGCCGCTCAGGCTGATGCTGGGTGTCGCTCCTCCGGTTGAACTCAACACACCGGTTGCGCCCACCGAGGTCACCGTACCACCGGAATTGGCGTCGTTCACACACTGGATGGCTCCCGCCGCGGTGATTCCCGACACTTTTTGACCACTGGGGCATTGCCCCGCCTGGATCGACAACGGTAAGTTGTCCAAATCATTGTAATCGTTGCTCAAAGCGGCAGCGCCCACGTCGGCAAATTGCAGGTATTCCGCGGCACCCACACCGCCCAACGAGATCGCGTCCCCGGCCAAGCGGGCATAGGGGACGGAATACAACCGGCTACGTGGAGTTAAGATAACGCCGTTGATTGCAAACTCAATCCATAACTCGTCGGTTGCCACCAACGCGTCGTCCAATGGATCGGTGTCGATATCGCCGAGCAGAATCGAAAACACCCCGGCTATCACTTTGGTACCGGGAAAATTGAACGGTCCCCACAATAATGCGCCTCCGTTGGCGGAAGCATAAAGTGACACCTCCAGATCTATTGGAGTGTCAACGGGGGTTCCGTCTGCGAGAGTAAGTTCCCCGACATAGGGGATCGGGCCTGGAACAGCCCCTGCTGCCATTGGCGGCAGCCCGGCCGTGGTACACAATGCCACAATGCCGATACAAAACCCCAGGCACAAGCTGCGATCGGCAATTTGGGTCCGTTTGGTGCACCCGGGGGTGTGATCCTGACGTTGGTTCATGGTTGTTCTCCTTCGGGAATGGTGTGAAGAGGCCGAGCTTTCAAGATATATCCTCCCCCGGATGCACTGGTGGGGGTTGGGATGGAAATGGGTGCCGGTCGAAGCCTGAAGCCACCCCCGTTGGTTTCGCCGCGGGTGTACGTTGGAAATCCAGCAACGACTTGTGGTGCGGCGCAGTCGTCCGGGCATAAGTCGCCGTCTTTATCCAATGCAGGGTCGAGTGGGGCTTGGAGCGCCAAGTTGATCTGAATGATCACGTCGACGATGTTGATGTTGCCGTCACATTGGACATCCGCCCGAACGGGAGGACCTTTTAGACATGATGGTGGTGTACCGGATGAGCCCGACAGGGTCCACAGAGATACCACCACGGCACATTGAACGTCGGTGACGTTGATGATGCCGTCTCCGGTTAATTCTCCAGGCGGGCTCCCCAGGTCCACGAAGCTTAAGGAATGGATACATTGGGCACTCACAGAGCGAAAATCCGCAAAAAACACCGCGGCGGCAGCGACACACACCACAAATGGACCAAGGCGGTTGGGATTCATACACGTTCCTTACGATGTTCGCACGGTTCAACTTTGGTGTCCGAACGTTACCCACAAGCCGATAAAAAGTGTGGGCCAAAAATGATGGGCGGAACCGTAGCGCCCTGATTACCTGGGTGTCAACGTTTATCTCGGTTTTTCCGGGGGGCGCAGACCAAAAGCGGCGCAAGTCCTTTTGGCGACTACCTGCCCTCCTCCAACAAATAACCTTCTTTGGAATCCGCGTCGATCACGGCGTTGACACCGAAGGTCCATCCAGACAAGCTGTGTCTGCCGCCGGGGAGCGGTTGGTTTGGGGGAAACGGATGGTTGCATGTGGATACGGTGGTTAATCTGGGCAGTTTTGATATCGGGTTTGGTCTTGGAGACACCCGGGTGCAGTGACGACAATACCGACAGTGGTCCTGATGGCGCCGACGGAACGTCTTCGAACGATCTGGGTGGTGGTGGTTGGCCTGATGCCGGCCCGATCGACGACATTCTGGATGTGCCGGATATGGGATCGGTCTCGCAGCCGGACACGATTCCCGACGATTTTGCCGACGTTCCTTTTGTCAGTACCGGCAGTTGTGATGACGGTACCGTACGGTTTACAACCGTTCGCCCGTGGCCCGGCGGCGGGGTTCAAACCACGGTGATGCTGCGAACTCCCAATGGGGATCCGGTGACCGAGTTGCCTGCCGGATCGGTGAGGGTGACCACTGCTCAGGGCGCAGGTTGGAATGCCGCGACGGCACCGGGTTTCAAAGAACCGGCGATCGTTGGGATTCTGCTCGAAGAATCCCCCGATCCCCAGCGGCGCTTGATCCAGAAAACGGCGATTCAAACGTTGATTTCTAGGCTCTGGCCTTCCGATTGGGTGGTATTGTGGCGTACGGGCGCTTCTGTGGAACTGTTAAGTGACTTGACGCGAGACAGAGGGCATCTTACGCAAGTGTTGGAAACAATTGCCGACAAACCTGCACCCGTCGACGTTGCCCAGATTTGGTCGGTTGGTAAGTTATTGGGACAGGAACTGCTTCCATTTGGCCCGGAAAACCGGTGGCTGGTTGTGGTCAGCGATTCCGCGCCACCGACCGGCGGGTTGCCGACCGGTCCGCATGCTCTTGGTATAACCTGGCTTGGATCCGGTGAATCGACGTCTGCTGCGGTGTTGGAACATGTCAAATTGGGCGATAGCGGCGCGGATTCAGGGCGGAAGGTCGCCGAATGGCTTCACCAACAACGGTTTGGCCTGCATCGCATCGGGGCATGTGTTGACGCGACTCCCGGTGCTTCCTTGAAGCTTCATATAGGGGAAACCAGTTGTTCGTTTATGATGCCGGAGCCAATGGAACACATGGCGCAGGTGTTGTGTTCACCCCAGGCTGCCGCGACGGATGATTATCCGTTTGGTCAAGACGTATTTCTTGAACTCACCGAACAGGAAAAAGCCGTTTGGGATCAATACCATCAAAACCGCATTGTCGACGACATGACCCTGAAAATCCGCATCGGTCCGTCGGAAACCATTGTGGCCGCAGCGCATTTTCGTGGGCAGACTTCGCTCGACTGTGCACGAAAAAGCATTTCCGTTAACTTAAAGGGATCCGACAAACGACGTGTTGCCCCATTTGCTGCCGGGGACGAGTTTTATTTGATTTCGATGTGTAAAGACGACGGTTATTTTAACCAGGTATTTGCGGATCGTCTCATGCGGGATATGGGGATTTTTCCGTTGGGTTTCCGTTATGTAAAACTGTTTCTCAATGGGGAAAACCAGGGGGTGTACCTGTTGTTGGCGGACGCCGCCGACTCGTTGGTAGACAGGATGGTACAGCCGGCGACCGTGTTGCGGCGGCGGTTTGATCCCGAAGACGAGCCGGTTGACGTGAAATACCCCAACGATGAAGCGGGAATGGCTTTTGCGGCGGGTCAATATGCACTTTTAATGGAAACGGTGGTCAACACCCCGGCGGACCAGTTGTTGGGAACGTTGTCGGCGCGGATGGATCTCGATGGATATCTGCGGTGGTTGGCGTTCAATTCGTTGTTTTACAACGGAGATTTTGTGGACGAAGCCTATTTTTATGCCAGTCGCGAAGCCAAAGGAGCGTGGTATTTTCGGTTTATGGGGTGGGACCCGGACGATTTGTTTTCGTCGTGTCACCACGGGGGAAAATGGGCGTTGCCGGACCCCAACGGAATGTTGTACTGCGCCGAAGCCGACTTGGACGTGGCGTTGATTCGTTCCAGTGCGGTGTATGCGCGGTATGTGGAGTGGGTGGGGTATTTGGCGCAGAACGATTTGGCACAACCAAAAATCGAGCAAGTGATGGAGGAGGTCAAAACCGAACTGTTTTCGGTGTTGAACGACGACGAGACGGCTCTTGCAATGACGGAATTACATTCCCATGGGGAGGAAGCCAAAACGGCGGCCGGGGCGCAGAACATCATTTCGACGATGATGGCAGACATGTTGGCCAAAGCCGAAGGAAGGCGGGTTAAGTTAATGCAGAAAATAGAAGCATATGGGGTTTCGTTATGAAAAACCTGCTGGTGTTGTTTCTGATCGGGGTGGTTGGAGCCTGCTCATCGTCTGATCCGAATGAGGACGACTTGACGAAGGATTTGGGGGAATGGGTTGATGGCGGAATCGACCTGGAGGGCGGGGAGGCAGACCAGGTAGGTGGGGATTCGGCGGACGATGGAGGAGGATGGGCGGACGAACACGTTTCGCCTGATGATGCCGCAACACCGGAAGATGTGGGTAGCGGAGGAGACAGCGGTGGTGGTGATGATGATGCGTCGGTTCGCCCCGCTGACCCCTATTCGGTGGAAACGGCGTGGAAATTTGCGCCGGGGCTGTTGACTCCGGTGGTGATCCGGTCGGCGGTGGGGCCGATCACGAAAACCGTCACGGTCACAGTGGGAAACCAGAGCCAGAAAGTGCAATTGTATCGCGGTTTGGGGAGTGGATCGTTTGTGACGACCGGATCGGAGGCCATTGCCGTCAAGGTGACGGGCACCGATGGATTTACGACCACCACGTTGAGTGCGCAGATGCGTCCCGAAAGAACGTTGTCGGGGGTATTGACCGGCGATGATTTGGTGTGGACCGATGACAAAGACATCGTGTTGAGTTCGGATGTAACGATTCCCCAAGGGGAAACCTTGACTGTTGGGTCCGGGGTACGTGTCAAAGCAGCGGCAAAGGTGAACCTCGTGGTGGAAGGGGCCATGGAGGCGTTGGGAACCAAAGAAGAGCCCATTTTGTTCGCGGCCAAGGACAACAACCCTTGGGGAGGCGTGCGGGTGATGGGGGGGAGTGCGCTGCTTAACGAGACCTGGTTTACAGGGGGCGGAGGAGACGGCACGTTTGCGTTTGGACATTCCAAATCCCAGCCGGTGGTGTTTGCCCAAAGCGGAGTGGTAACGTTGAATGGCGGGGGGGTGGTAGACAATCCCGGTAAGGCTTTTGGGGGCAAGGATGCAACTGTGACGTTGACCGATACGTTGGTGAGCCGCTGCGATACCGGAGGAGAATTTGAGGATTCGTGGGTCAACATGAACGGCGCGTACGTTGTGGAAATCCCCAATGGAGACGGGTTGGCAGCCGACGACGACAACGATTGTGTTTATCTGGTGGGGGCGATGATTGAGGACGGTGCGGAACGGGTGTCGACGTTGACCAACATCGTATTTTTTGCGGGAAAAGATGATGGGATCGACCACAACAATGCGCGGGTTTTGGTTGACGGGGCGTGGATCGAAAACATGGCGCACGAAGGCGTTGCGGCTTCGAACGGACGGGGGATCGTGGTGAAAAACAGTGTGGTCAGAAAAAACAACCAGGGAATTGAAGCGGGATACGGCGCTCCGGATGTGGTGGTGGATCATTGTTTGGTTGTGGAAAATCAGGTGGGATTGCGGTTTGGTGATGAATACGATTGGAAGGCAACAGGTAAGTTAACTGTCAAAAACACGATTTCGGTCAAAAACTCCAAAAACAACGTACTGAACGACGACACCGGTTCTGGGGGCGAAGTACCCGGAGCGATCGACATTCAATGTTCGATGGTTAACGACTCCGAATGGGACGGCAAGGGTGGTAACTTACCGGGTGTCCCTTCTTGGGACAGCTATGGTTGCTTGCTGGATGGCTCGCCCGGCAAAAATGCGGCGTGTGACGGGAATGACGTGGGGGTCGCATGTTTTGGCGACTGATGCCTCCTGCTATGTGGGTGATGGGATGGATGATGTGGGGTTGCCAGGGTACTGGCGACACGGCCGATACGGGTAGTGAAGGTTCCGATTGTGTGATGTTTACGGCAGACAGCGATGAGAATACGGATTCGGCTGTCGCTGATGGCGTTTCGGGGGTATCGGACGGCGGCGAACCTATTCCCACAGATTCGTTGGTAGCCGAAGACCCAGGGACCTTTGACCCACCCTTTGTCCATCGTGTGGAAGTGACCCTGCCGGTCGCTCGTTTTGACCATATGAACGCGCGGCCACAGGAAGACATTGAAGAAATCGTCGATCTGACGGTCGACGGTGTGGTGTTTTTGCGTTCGGAAATGAAGCTGCACGGGGGATACGCGAAAACAGTGCCAAAGAAGTCGTACCGGTTTACGATTCCCGACGAAACCCGCGAAGAAATCGACCTGTTCGGGGACGGAAAAGAGCGGCAGAGGCGGTTTGTGTTGTCCGCCGCGTGGAATGATTCGAGTTATTTAAGGGGGAAAACCACGATGGATCTCGTGCGCAGTCATGGAGGAATGGCTCCGAGGATGTCGCATGCGGAGTTGTATATCAACAATACCTACCATGGGTTTTATGTTCTGATTGAACGTATCGACAAATTGTTTTTGGAGCGGCAGGGATTGGGGAAAGAAGCGCATATGTATAAGGCGGAAAACCACCAGGCCAATTGGAAGTGGAAACCCGATGTCGTAGCCGGATACGACATCGAAATGGGGCCTGTGGCCGATGTGGCGGATTTGTACCAGTTGTTGGATGTGCTGACACACACGCCGTTGGAAGCGGGGCAATTTGCGACGCAGGTCGAGTCCAGGTTCATGGTTGACGAATTTATGGTGTGGCAGCGGGTGCATACGTTTGCCGACAATCGGGATACGTTTACGAAAAATTATTATCTTTATCATGACTTAGAGGCTTCTCAAGGAACGGTGGAAGACCGATTTCGACTGATTTCTTGGGATGCGGACGCGACTTGGGGTAACAATTGGGACGGAGCGGTGGTGGACCCGGTGACACAAAAGTGGTATGGCACCGATGCGTTTTCGCCGCGGCTGTTGTCGATTCCCAGCTATCGCGACAGTTACTTAACTGAGTACCAGCGGGCGTTGGGTGCGGAGTTTTCCGTAGAATCAATCCGGGCGAATATCCAGATTGTGGTGGCGCGGATCGAAGCGGCGGCGCAACGGGATTTGGACCGGTGGCAACCGGAGCGGTCGTTTGTGTGCGAAGTAGCACGATTGCTGGAAGCACTCAGCCTGCGGCACCAGGTGATGAATCGGGAGGTGCAATCGTTGCTGGGTGATTGAAGGGTGTTCCATCAAGCTGAAGTATCCCCAAAAAGCGCCGTTTTTGGGATGATTTCCCATTTATGGAACACCTGAAAAAATGTGGAACACAGATTATGGTGGGTAAATTAACGTTATTGATTTGGGTCGGCTGGATGATGGCGGCGTGTGGGGCAGGTGACAGAGCGCCGCGGCTCGATTCGCGGCCGCCGGAGCCGTCGAATGCTCGAAATGGCGAGCCGTCAACGGGTCATTCCGAAAACGACAAAATCCCCAATTTTCCGTGGCCGCCGCCAAAACCGTCGGCAATGATTCCGATTCCGGACGCGCCGCTAAGGCAGTTGGTGGGATCGGATTCAACGCTGGGCGCACTGGATGACAGGTTACGCAAAGTGATCGAAGCGGGCGGTTATCTGGAGTCTTCTTATTTTGCTGTGCCGGATGGGTTTGCGTTTGTGACCCGGCTTGAGCAGATCGAAGAAGACGGGACACCCAAGGCCGGCACAAAGCGGTGGGAGCCGGAAGTGGGGCCGATGCGTGGGTTTTCGTTGTCGGGATATTTGAAGTCGTTGTTCACCGCTGAAAAGGGTTATTATCGAATTTTGGTGTTTGTGGTATCTCCGCACCCTGTTTTTGCATCTCCTACCAAAACCGTTTCGCAAAAAGAGGCCAACGCATGGCTTGTGGAGGGAGCCAGCAACCTGCCGGGGTCTATCAAAAAACGGCCGTATGGTCCCGACGTTACCTGCACGGCGTTGATTTATGAGTTTGAGCAATCAGAACGGGGTGCGGAAGCGACCATCAGGGTTCCGGGGAGGCTTCCAGGACGTACGCATTTGGAAAAAGCCCGATTATGGAGAGCATTTGGGTCATGAATAAACCCTTGATTGTGCCGATGAATGTGGCGAAACGTCGGTTGGCCACCCTGTGGTTCGTGGGGTCGGGGCTGGCGTTTGCGTTGGTGTTGGTACAGTCCATTTTGGGCAAATACGGTGAGCAAACGGCCGATGCCTGGTCGTGGTTGTTGCCGACGATTGTGCCCACATTGTCGTTGATAGTCGGTGTGTTGGTGATGGATGCCCTAAAAAAAGGGGTGAAAACGCGATCGATCAGCCGGTTTATGGTTTCCTTGACCATGGGATTGTCGATCGCTTATTTAAGCACGGTATTGCTCACTTTGCTGTTGCAGCCGTTTGCGCCGATAGCGCCTTTGGCATTGCTGAAACAATCCAATCTATGGTTGTCGCCGTTGCAGGGCTTGGCAACGGCTGCGTTGGGGGCGTTTTTTGTCAAAGGTGAAGGTGGCGGATGAAAGACGATGCACATAGGCCGCCGGAGTATGATTTACGCCCGGAAATTTTGGAACGGGATTGCGAAATGACCTTTGTGCGGGTCAGTGGGCCCGGTGGGCAACATAAAAACAAACGGGATACGGGGGTGCGCCTGCTGCACGTACCGTCCGGCACAGTAGTGATGGCTTCGGAACGTCGCTCCCAGGTTCAAAACCGCAAATTGGCGTTTGAGAGGATGGTCGAACGGTTGGCGGAAAAAATGCACCGTGATCCGGATCGGATTCCCACCGAAGTTCCTCATTCGGCGGTCTTGGAACGGATGGAATCAAAACGTAAAGTTGCAGAAAAAAAGGCAGGTCGCCAAAAGGCAATACCCGACGAATAATTGGGGAATCATCTTGATCGTGTTTGGTTTTTGGTGCACGGATCCACCGATTTCGTGGGTGGGTTTGGTTGGATAATGAATGTAGAGGAAGGCATGTCAAAAGAGAAAAAGATTTTGTTGACCGTCTTGGTGGTTGTGGGCGGTTATTTGATTTTTCTTGCCGGATACATGGCCGGCCAAAACAAACAAAAAGGGGCGTCGTCTACGGTGACGGCCGGATCGGGGGTCGAAGCCATTGCGGTGGCGCCGTCGGCGAACGATCCGGGGTCGGCTGCACAGGCTCCCGCGGCAGTTCCCCAAGCCGCTCCGGCACCGGAAACCATGGTCAGCGAACCACCCCCTCCTCCTCCCCCACCGCGGCCCACAGCACCGGCCGGCAATCAGCAACCGCCTGCGCCCCCTGCCGACCCGAACCAGGTGTGGCGGGTTCAGATTCACGATGATGACGCCAAAGTAGGGCCGGACAACGCTGCGGTCAAAGTGGTGATTTTTGGGTCTTATGGAAATCAGGAGTCCGTGGATTTTGCCTCGGCGGTTGACAATATCGTGAAGGATTATGGGGACAAGGTGCAGGTCCGGTATAAACATAAGGTGGTACCCGCACCGCATCCAGAAGCGGTTTTTGCCGCCGAAATCGCCTGCGCCGCCAATGCGCAGGGTAAGTTTTGGCCGTTGCACAATAAGTTAATGTCGTCGGTCGCCATTTCGGCATTCAGCGTGGAGCAAGCGGCAAAAGAAGTCGGTGTCGATTGGAACAAAGCCAAAGCGGAAGTGGATGCGACCCGGTACCGAACCCAGGTGTATCGGGATTCTCTGTTGGCCACCGAAGTTGCAGCCAACACCTATCCCAACGCGTTGGTAAATGGAGTACGGCTGTCGAATCCCAAAACCTATGAGCGGTTGAAGCCGATTATTGACGAGCAGCTCAAAAAAGCGGCCGAGTTGGCCAAATCCAGTGGAAAAGGTGGCAATGATCTTTACAACGAGATGGTTAAAGGCGGAAAGTTTTTTGAGCAGATGGGTGGTCCAAAGGCGAATTTCCAGATTGCGCAAAGCCCAATGTTGGGAAAACCGGATGCCAAAATACAAGTCGTGACGTTTGAGGATTTTGAGTGTCCGTTTTGTTCAACGGTGGGTCCCAACCTAAAGGAGTTTCAAGCGCGGTATCCCAACGATGTGGTGGTGGTGTACAAACACCTGCCGCTCGATATTCATCCGGCAGCGCAGTTGGCCGCGGAAGCATCCATGGCCGCGTTGCAGCAAGGACAGGATAAGTTTTGGACTTACCACGACATTTTGTTCAAAAACCAAAAAGCGTTGGACAAAGACAGTTTGATCCGTTACGCCGGTGAAGCGGGGTTGGATGTGGAGAACTTTAAGCAGGATTTGGACGCCGGCGTGGGCAAAGCCATCATCACCCGCGATGTACAAGAAGCGGCTAGGGCGGGGGCAAGCGGCACGCCGTCGGTTTATGTGAACGGTATGAAATATCAGGGACCCAGAGGGTACCCCGCCGACGGTTTGGATGCGGTTTCGCGGACCTACTTTGGTCTGTAGATGTTTCGGCACCTATTCGGGGGGTAAAGTTGGCGATTTCCTGTAGAGTTTGTCATGAGACATTGGGTCCGCGTAATGGCCGCCGTTGTAGCGGGTGTACTTTGGGTGCTGTCGTCCCACCCGGTGTCGGCAAAACCCACGGCCGACTATAATCAAGACGGATTGTTGACTGTTCCCGATGTTCAGTGCGCCATTTTGGTCACCTTGTGGTTATTGAGTGGCGACGGATCACCTCCTGTATGCATGGCTGTTTCTGTGGACGACGCTGATACCAACGGTGATGCGTTGGTCAATGTTGCGGACATTTTGGTGGTTATCGCAAGCGTACTCAATGGTGTCGATTTGGCCGTTGAAGGGTACGGTGGCGATACGGTGTATGCTGTACAAAAAGGGGAAATCCCTGCGGGCCAAACCGTTCATTTAACAGGACTGGTCGTGACCGGTGTGGCGCACCATGCCAACGGCAATGGATACGGCTTGTTTGTGCAAGCTCCTGCGGGTGGGCCGTACAGCGGCATCTGGGTGTACACCAAAGACGGCGCACAAAACATTGGTCGCGGTAAAGAAGTGATCGTAGATGGGCCGGTTGCTGAATTTGATAACTTTGGAAAATGGCCTGCCGGTGTGACGGAAATTGAAGTGTCGCAAAATGGCGTTACGGTTGGGACGGTGTTGGTGACCGGCGTGGCTCCAGAGCCGGCCCCAGCGGTTTTGGATCCCGCGATGTGGAACGACCCGAACGCGTTGGAGCCCTACGAGGGGGTTTTGGTCCGCGTTCACAATGTTACCGTGGATAACCCTAATCTTGGTTTTGGTGAGTGGTCGCTCAACGGAGGTATTCTGGTTGACGACAAATTGGTTATCAATCCCCCAGTGGCCGCAGGTGCGACCTTTCAGTCCATTACCGGAATTTTGGACTATGCGTTTGGAACGTATCGGATCTTACCTCGAGATTCAGCGGACTTGGTAGGTTATCAGGCGGCAATGACGTCTGTTACAAACGCAAAACCTGGTGATCTGATTATTTCTGAGATCATGATCGATCCCGGTTTGGGATGTCTTGATACGGATGATGAGTGGGTTGAAATTTACAATGCATCCGGGTCACCTATGGACCTCAATGGGTTGGTGTTGGGCTGGTCCACGTCGAGTAAAACCATCAGCGGACCATTGTTGGTGCCGGCGGGTGGTTATGTGGTTGGGGTTCGGCAGAATCCACCTCCCTGTTACAACTTCACTGGAGATTTTATTTTTACATTTGGACTGACGAACACTGGCAAGCTGATGGTTCTGAAACGGCCCGATGGCCTGATTCTCGATCAGGTGGATTTCACCGATTGGCCGCTCATTCAAAGTGGAAAGGCGATAGGGTTGGATTTTGGTCATCTAAACGCGAAAGACAACGACTTTATCTCGAACTGGTGCCACCAGAAAACCTCCATTACCGTTGATTTTGGTACACCCAAAGGTCCCAATGACCCGTGTTTTTTTGTTCCGCCGGACCCCGTGCCCCAACTCAAAGACGGCGACTGCAAAACGGTGGCGGATTGTGTACCTCCGGAAACATGTTGGGGAATTCCCAAGGATGGTTCTACGGATTTGGGACATTGTGTCGACACCCAATCTGTTCCACCGGGGGCGGGAAATCTGTGTACGATATCCGATCCGTGTGGTCCGGACCTAATTTGTGTGGGGTTGAGCAAATGGGAACAAGGTTTTTGTAATCCGGCGTGGATGGAGGGGGTGTATACGAATAGTACGCCCATCACGATTCCGTCCGGTGCCACCGTAATCCACACGATTCCTGTATACGGGCTTGCTACGGTGCCGGTCGACATCTGGGTGACCCTGAAGCTCGCTTACCCGAAGGCCGACATGCTGTCTGTTACGTTGACCGACCCAAACGGTGACGTCGCGGTGGTGTGGGATGTGGGCGAAGGCGTCGATTCGATATCTACCACGGCAGTCCAGGGGATTTCCGGCGACGATGCTGTTAATGGTTTGTGGACGCTGACGATCCAGGGAACGCCAATCTCGACCGGAGTGTTGTACATGACCCAGTTGCGGATCACAAGCAACTGGGATTAGGGTTGTATCCACAAACTCTTCACGAACTTCGTTCCATGTCTTGGCGCCGCCTTTGCCGTGATGTACTAATCGCCCAAGTAAATGTGGTGACCTAATCACCATGCCGTCGTTGCGTGATACACCGGCGGAATTGAACCACAAACAAACAGAAGCCCTGTTCGTTATTTTGCTTTTGGAGTCGAATTGAAAGCAGATGCTGAGCAGCGGGAGCGTGTCATGCCTCAAAAAGGGTTCGTCTTTCTAAATTTTGCAAAATATCTGCTTGGTAGACTCGCTGTGGCGTTGGTAAGTTTGTGGATAAGCTGGTCGTTACCGACAGAATTGGCGTATGCGCAGGTTTGCCATAACGGGATCTGTGAAGTTTCGGAGAGCTGTGTGACTTGTCCGCAGGATTGTGGAGCATGTAAGGGGGATTGTTGTGCCGACCACGATGGAATCGGGTGCGCCGTAAAAAACTGTCAAACCTGTGTATGCACAATCGATCCTTTCTGTTGCGAAACGGCATGGGATTCCTTGTGTGCGGCGGAGGCCTTCGAACAATGCGATGCTCAATGCGATTGTATCAATTCCCCTGGCTTATCTAACTGCTGCGTTGCTAACTTTGGACCAGGATGCAACAACGCGGCGTGCCAGTCGTGTGTGTGCAAAAAAGACTCCTACTGTTGCACTGTATCGTGGGACTTTGCCTGCCTCGAATGTGCTGAGGGTGGCCCTGGGTTTAACAATGTGTGCCTCAATTCGGGGTGTGAAGACCAATGTAAGTGCCTTGGTTGTGGTAATGGAACGTGCGAGGTTGGTGAAACCTGTGCGACCTGTGCTGCGGACTGTGGGCCTTGTGTGGGTGAATGTTGTCAAAACCACGGCGACCCTGGGTGTGATGATTTGGATTGTCGTAGTTGTGTTTGCGCCGACGATGCTTACTGCTGCGACATTGCGTGGGATGCCGCCTGTGTAGGCCTGGTATTTGATACCTGTGCGGATTCCTGTGCATGTACTGGCTTTGTCGGCGAGGGTTCGTGCTGTGAATCGAAAGGTTCGGCCGGTTGTTCCGATGGTGCATGTCAGTCCTGTGTTTGTGGTCAAGATGCGTATTGTTGTTCTACTTCCTGGGACAGCGCGTGTGTGGACTGTGCTGAAGGCGGTGATGGTTTTGAAGGTGCGTGTATTGGTGGCGCTTGCCACGAAATATGTGAATGCCTGAGTTGTGGAGATGGGGTGTGCGCGGGTATCGAAAACTGCGTCGACTGTCCAGTGGACTGTGGCCTTTGTGTTAATGACTGCTGTGTGTCCCACGGCCAGCCAGGGTGTACCGATGATGGGTGTGCATCCTGCGTTTGTGCTGCCGATACGTTCTGTTGTGAGATCGGGTGGGATTCCGCTTGTGTGGCATCGGTATGGGCGAATTGTGCCGCCTCGTGTGAGTGTACCCAACTTGTGGGGGATGGGTCCTGTTGCTCGGTTCAAGGTGATGCGGGATGTGCCGATGGTGTTTGTCAGAGTTGTGTTTGTGGCCTTGACGCCTATTGCTGCGATGTGTCCTGGGACCCCGCTTGTGTTGAATGCGCCGAAGGAGGTGCTGGTTTCCTCGGTGCGTGTGAAGGAGGTGCATGTCTCGAAATTTGTGGGTGTGTGAGTTGCGGTGATGGATTTTGTAATGGCCCCGAGTCCTGCGGCAACTGCGCGGAAGATTGTGGGTTTTGTGCGGATGATTGCTGTATCGACCACGGCAGCAAAGGATGCAGCGATACGGTATGTGCGGACTGTGTGTGCGAACTCGATCCGTTTTGTTGTGACGTTGGGTGGGATGCGCAGTGTGTGAGCGAGGTATTCGCCGATTGCGCTGATCTGTGTTCGTGTACCGGGATTGTTGGCAACGTGTCGTGCTGCTTGGCCCACGACGGAGTGGGGTGCTCCCATGCCGCCTGCCAGGGTTGTGTGTGCAGTGTGGACGCTTATTGCTGTTCCGTGTCTTGGGATTTGGCTTGTGTCGATTGTGCTGAAGGCGGAACGGGGTTTGACGGGATTTGTGCTGGGGCGGAATGTGGGGAGACCTGCGTATGTGTCGGGTGCGGTAACGGAGTCTGTGATGGCGAAGAGAACTGTGCGACGTGCTCCGGCGACTGTGGCGCTTGCCTCGGCGATTGTTGTGAACCACAAGACGGTCCTGGGTGCGATGACGCGGCCTGTATCGAATGTGTATGTGCTCTGGATGAATACTGTTGCGGTGTTGCGTGGGACACAGCCTGCGTCAATGAGGCTTATGCCGATTGTGGCGCCAGTTGTGTCTGCACGCAAGGAACAGGAGTCGGTTCATGCTGTGAAGTCCAATCTGGAGCGGGTTGTGACGATTTGCAGTGCCAAACCTGCGTGTGCGCACTGGATTCATTTTGTTGTACCATCGCCTGGGATTTTGCGTGTGTGGAATGTACGGGTGACGGTCCTGGGTTCGATGATCTGTGTTTGGAAACCACGTGCTCGGTGGAGTGTGGCTGCCAACCCTGTGGCGACGGTGTTTGTGATGCGGCCGACGGTGAAGATTGTGAATCGTGTCCGGCAGACTGCGGAGAATGTCCGGTCGTATGTCCGTCGGCCGATCTGAACCAGAGCGGTATCATCAACGTAACCGACGTGCAGTGTTCTATTTTGGCCGCGCTTGGCGGGGGGGTGCCTTCGTGCTTGGCATCGGGAAATCTGGAAGATGCCGATCTTGATTGTGACGGCAGCGTCACCGTGACCGACATCATCCTGACGATTCAAGGTGCGTTGAGCCAGCCGCTGAGTCCAGAACTGGACAAAAACGGCAATGGTTGTGTGGATGCGTGCGATATCTAAAGTGAGTTAATTTCCCGGTATATTACTTCGATAGTCTTTCCAAAACCCGGCGTGTCCACTGGGGGTTGTGCGCGCCGCGGCTTTTGTCGTTTCGCAGTGCCAGCCACAGAAAAAGTTCCTCTCGCAGCGTGGTAAAGTCGGACGATCCCAGGGTAGAAGAGAGTTCTTCCAAAGTAAAATAAGGGTGTGCCTGCCCACACGAGGACAACGGGGTTTGGGTGTGGTTCAGAAGCACAACCCGGTCGCGGTGGGTTCCAAATCCGTGGACTTCGCGGGTGGAGCCGTCATCGCACCGAATGGTGCGCGTAAGTTTACGACGAAGCCGAGTTTCGATCTTGGGCAGGGTGGTTTCCCACAATACGGCCAGCTCGGTGCCGCACACGGCCCCGTTGGTATGGCAGCCGGCTCCCTGGCAACCTTTGGACTCACACGTGGAGATTGGTTTGAATGTGTGAGGCACATGGCAGGCTACACAAGTGCCGGTCAGTGTACCGTGGACATTGGTGATGTTCTCCCTTAGGCCTCCGAGAGTGCCTGCAAATATGTCTGCCTGGGGTGCCAGCGGCGCCAACCCGTCGTTGATGGCGTGTTGCATGGCATGACCCAGGTTGTGGCAGGTCATACACAACGCCCCAGCGCCGGCGTGGCGAATTTCCAGGCCGGACAAAGTTTGTACGTCGTCGTAGACCCGCAGTTGGTGTGGTTTTCGGGCGTCATGCGGGTCGTGGCAGGCGATGCAGCCTACCGGCTCGGCTTCTTGAGAAAAGGGTGGATCGGGTTCGATATGACCTTTTTGCCACCGCACAAACCCTTGCGTGGAGTGGCATTGAGTACATGGGCGAATCACCGCCGGAGAATCCTCAAGCACGGGTTGGGAAAATCGAGACATACCACTTTGGCGGAATTGTTGTGCGATCGTGTATTGCGGCGGGTGGTCGTGGCATGTTGCACACATTCCCGAGTCGTATCGAGATGGCGTAAATCGTCCTGGGCCATGGCAACTCAGGCAGGTGACTCCGGAAAGGCGTTCAAGAGCCTCCGGTAAGGTCGCTACAGCGGGGCCGCGGGATGCCGGAACAACCCAACGCATCGTTTTGGCGATATCATCAAACCCGCCGTTGGTGACATCTGGACGTGCCCCCACCACATGGCAGGAGATGCATTCGTCTCGATAGTTCGACCCCAAGGCTCCCAGGAGCCCTCTCTCAAACACGGTTGTGTGACGGGTGCCTCCTGAACGTTGGGCTTCTTTTTCGTGGCATCGACCACATGGTTCAAACGCGTTGTATTGGTCTGCATATAGCTTGACCTCAAATCCGCTCCATTCTTCCCTCACAACCAGGTCGTCGGTCACCAATGTTCGTACTCGCACGAACCGCTGATCTTCGCCGTCCAGTTCTACCGTAATTGGAAATTCGCCTACCTTGGGGACCACCGTCCACATCCAGGTGGTTTGTTCGGCCGGCCCGGCGATCCAAGTCCATTCGCCGACGGCGATACCGCGAACGCCGGGCACAGGCCAGGCAAGGTGGACATCGACGGTTCCGCTTTCGGTGTGGTTCCCGCTGGTAACATCGAATTGCAGGCGAATCGGCTCCGCCATTGCCGCGGAAATCGCAACAACCCCAGGTTGAGCCAAGGGCTCCGCGGAAACCGCGGGCAGTGTGGGCGCCCAAAACCGCAGGGTTGTTTCCTGTTGTTGCAGCAAATCGATTCCAATGGGTGGGCCGGAAAGTTGCATCCAGCGGACTTGCG
Organism: Myxococcales bacterium; assembly: GCA_013360285.1. Taxonomy (GTDB): domain Bacteria; phylum Myxococcota_A; class UBA9042; order JABWCM01; family JABWCM01; genus JABWCM01. The sequence continues at coordinate 19,896 of JABWCM010000102.1, read as the reverse complement.
CGTTGGGAATCTCCGGTTGCAAGGTCAGCCGAATGACGACTTCGCGGTCGTATCCCACCTGGTAAAATGGGCCGTTGGTGGATAGGCGAAAGTGTTGGCTTGGGGTCTGAGCCGCTGTGGGTTCACGTGGAAGATACAGTAAGATAACAACTAGAGTACAAAGCCGGATTATGGGCACGGCGATGGACTGCATTTTCCTAAGGAATTAAACGCTGGATAATCCTGGCAACAGAAACCGGCGTTGACACAGCAGATTTTGTCATAAATAATCGGTTCATTGCTGAAATCGTAATATGGCTGGCAGCTTTGAGGAATCTCGGAAACGGGGATTTCTTTACAAGTAGTCCAGGAACCGTCGTTTTTGCACGTCTGTTTGCCCCAGGCGCAATACAGATTTTCGTCGCAATATCGCCAGTCTCCGGGGTTGCAACAACTTTCGTCTATCTTACCGTCGCCGTCGTTGTCGATGCAGTCGCATAACTCGTTGCCGCAGTCCAGATCTTCGAGACAATCTTCGTCGACCAGCCCGTCGTTGTCATCATCGACGCAGTTGCACGGGTCATAACAGATAAGAGACCAGAAAAAACCGCAGCCTTCGTCGATTTGACCGTCGCCGTCGTTATCAATGCAGTCACAAGGTTCGGTACAACCATTGGGATCTTTGCAAGGGTCTTCGATCACCTCAGCGGTACAACTGACTACTCCTAAGTAACCCAAGCTGGTTGTTTTGTTGGGTTCCACCGTTGTTGATTTTAACGACACCATGGTTTTTGTGTCGATTTTCACAAGCTGTGTGCCCACGGGTAGGCCACTCAACTGGAAACTACCGTCGGCATTGGTCCACGTACTCAAATACAACGGTTGTCCTTTACAATCGGCCGTGTCTACAAACACTTTGTACCCGGCTCCCGACGCTGTGATGTCGCCGGGAGGGCACACATTGCCAACGACAGTGCCCGTGGCACATTTGTCGAACGCTTTGGGACAAGCTTTATAACCCATGAGCATGATGTCCGTCGTTTTGCCCGGGTCCACGAGTATTGCAAACTGATGGTTGTACGAGGCGGACTGGATATGAATGGTTTGGCTTCCTGACGGGACTCCCGTGAGGATATACGCCCCGAGATCGTCGGAAATGGTTTCGATATGGAGTGGATTGCCCTCGCAATCCATGGTGTCGACGTATACCTTGGCTCCGTTGACAAAAATTTGATCACTCGGCGAACAGACCACTCCCACCACGGTTCCGTACCCACAACCATCCGGGGGAATAAACGGAACATCCGATTGCTGTGTGCCGCCGCTGTCAATAGGTGTCAGGCCGTCGGGAATGCCGCCGGAGCTGGTGTCGGTGATCGAGGACGTGTCGGGTGTACCCGTTGGAGGTGCCCCATTATCCGCAGACGCGTCGGATGTGATGGGTGAATTGGAGCCCGTATCCGCTGTACCTCCGCCGCCAAAATTAGATTGTCCGTTCCCGTTTGAGGACGTATCTACGTTGCCGGTTTGTTCGTTGCCCCCCCCATTTGGGACACTACCCGAGTCCTCGCTTGAGCAGCCGGTCGCAGCAAAAACCACGAACAAGATCGATGCAGCGTGATTCCAACGGTTTTTCGTCACGATGTTATTCACTGAAGTCACCTTCGCCCGTATTGTGCCGGGCGCGGCAAAATGACGATGGAAAGTATACTCCCGCCACAACGATCCGCCAACAACTCAGTTCGATCTAATCGGGTGTATTATTTGGACGCAAAATAACCGCGGAGGCCGTTGGCTAGACTTGTCAGGTTCGGTTGGATTGCCTTTTTGATTGCCCCTTCGATCAGGGGAAAGATCGTGTTAAATAAGAATTTCGGAATCTTAAATTTTTCCGGATGAATCGTCACGTCGGCCGTAACCTTAAGCAATGTGCCGTCTCCCTCCGGCGTAAAATAGTTGGTTCCTTTCGCGGTCCACCCGTACCCTTCAAGCTCGTAGTCGACACAGTATTCGTCGTCTTTCCAGAACGCTCTGTCGATCCAGGTGAAGGCTTCCGCGGGAATGAATTTGGCCGCTGCGGCGGGGATGGACGCTTCGGTCCGCCAACGGTTAACGATTCGAACACGATTGGAGGACTCCCGTTCGTACGACAGTTGCGCCAATTCAGCTACGTTGGGCATATAGGGAACTAGTTTGGGCATTTCGTCGCGGACCAATGGGTACACATTGGTAGCGGGTTGGTTAAGATAGTCTTGGCTTTCGATATACATATCACTCCTGTTGTTTTTCGCGCAGCAGTTGTTCGGCGTGGGTTGCGGCGGCGGGCGTGTCGACGTCCTGCCACCAGTCGTTTTTTCCGATATTGCAAGCGATCATGCGTCGTTGTTTCGCTAGTTCTTTGACCCCCTGTGATAACGAACAATCCCCATTGGTTTCGTATTGGGACCGCAAGGTTTCCAGCAAGCCCGTCGTGCAACAGAACAGTCCGGTATCGATTCGATCAAAACGAGGGATTTCTTTACCGATATCCGTGATATAGCCATCTGTGTCTGCAAGCACTTTGGTCGCATCGTCCATGTCAAAAATCTGGTCCAATCGGGGATCTGTCGCCAACGCGGCGCCGTGGTCTGGCGGTTTTACCATTGCCATTTGTCGCACCATCCCCGTTGATAGCAGGTGGTCCGACATAGATACCAAAAACCGGCCGGTAAGATAAGGCTGTGCGGCCAACAACGAAACACCGTTGGCCAACCGCCAGTTTGGGTTGTCTACGCAGCGTACTGTTCCGTTTGGTAACTGAACGGCGGTGGCGACTTGTGCCACTTCGGCGCCACGATACCCACAGACAACGATGATTTCTCGGACTCCCGATCCATACAAGCTGTGGATCGTGCGTTCCAACAAAGTGATCCCCAAGACGGGGCGTAGTGGTTTGGGTACCAAATGGCCACTCAGCCGCGAGCCCAAGCCTGCTGCCAAAATAACCGCTTGTTGCGCGGGTTCCTCTGGTTCAAGTCCATTCACAATGGTCACCCTTTTTTTGGTACCCGGCAATCAGACCGGGCCGTTGTTCATTTGTTGTCCATAGAGGGTGTTCCACAAAGCTGAAATATCCCCCAAACGGGCGCTTTTTGCCGCCTTGGCAACGCCACTCCTTGCGGAATATTCCCGATATTCCTCAGTCGTGCCGCTGCCAATGCAGCTAAAAATCGCCATTTTGGGGATGATTTCCCATTTATGGAACACCCTCATAGAGGTTGTGAAAAATATGGGGACGGACTTGGACGCGGGGATTTTGTTCCCACGGACTTGGACGCGGGGATTTTGTTCCCCCTGCCCGGAAGAAAACCGAGTAATATCGGGAATATTGCGCAGGTTTTTTTCTGGGCAGGGGGGACAAAACACCCGTCCAAGTTCGTTCAGCTATTTTTTCACAACCTCATAGCGTTTGTCGACGCCTTGAAACGTCCGCCAATCCATTCCATCATCACCAATATGGAGGGTAGTATCAGCACCGAAGACGCCCAACACATCCACATTCCAACAACGCTGAGTTGAGCCAGCGACAGCAAACCTTGATGATTGGCAAACAAAAGGCTGCTGAATCCGACAACGGTCGTAAAGGTGGTGATAAATACCGCACCACCGGTTTCGCGTATCACCCGGCGGATATTTCCGGGCCCTTCTTCACGGTACCGATAATATACATGCAGAGAATCGTCTTGACCCATGCCGACAAGAAGGGGGATAGCAATCAGGTTGAAGAAGTTTAGTTTCCACTGAAACACTTCCATGATTCCCGTGAGCCACAGCATTGCCAAACCAACCGTTAACACGACGACAAACAGTCCCATTACGCTGCGGAACAATGCAATAGCGGTTAAAATAAGCACGCCGGCCACCAGCCACACCACCACGGGTCCGTCTTTATGAATGGTGTCTATCACTTCTGGAAGTACAAAATAATTGGCAGCCGTGGGTACTGATTCCGTGGGTAATTCCAGCGTAAAAAAGGCATCGTAGATTTGTTTGGCGTTTACATAATCGCGTTTGGCGCCTCGGGTCCAAAACACCACAAACCTGCCCAACTCATCTTGTACATCGGTAAATTGAACCGTCACCCATGACGGCAAATCGGCGATGGTGACTGGTTTACGCACTTCGAGGTATCGGTACCACTTGTCCAGCTTTTTCTTGGTTTCGGCAGTCAGACCGTCACGCTTCCGGTCGATTTGTCGCTGTATGTCGCGAATAACCTGCAATTTTTCGCTCTGAGCTTCTGGAATAAACGTATAAATTGAAAATACATCCGCCAGTCGATCCTTCATAACGGCGATACGTTCGGGTGGATACAACTCAAGCAACGCCATGGTTTCCCGCGTGAGTCCACTTTTGTGCTGTGTTGCCTCCAGTAACTTTGCGATTCGAATATCGTCGTTGGTCTCCGAAGCGGATTCGGCGGCCGAGTTGGCGGATTGTTCAGGATCGCCAAATGGGTCATCTTCGGCCAGGGAATCTGCGCCCGTTGCTGCGGCAGGGCGTTGGGGGTCTCCGAACGGATCATCTTCTTCCGTCAAGTCGGGAACCGGTGGGGTTATCGCGTCAGGTTTCTGCGGGTCTCCAAACGGATCGTCTTCTTCGGTCAACTCAGGTACCCCAGGAGGTGGCGTGTCCGCTGCGGGCGTCGTTGGGTCTGATGATGGCGGTACAGATGGTTTTGATGCTTCGTCCGGGCTTCCCTGAGGTGCCACATACGTTCCGGCTCTCACTTCATCAAATCGGTTTGCTTGGTCCTGCGTCATGGACACAATCGCCGCCAATTGCCGGTGTACGGCCTCGGTTTGGTTGATTCCAGTGGTCAGCACAATCGCCGGTGCCAGTGTTGTTGTACGGCCAACTGCATCGCGATAGTCTGCTTGTGGTTCCTCAGATTCCTCTTCGCTCTTTTCGGGTTCTTTTGGGCCTAACTTACTAAAGTCGTATTCAAATTCAACTTGATCCAAGTGTAGAGCCGAATACGTGGACCAACCGATGCCGAGACAAAGAATCACAATCGAAACAACAATCATCGGCCGGGTTGGTGGGCGAGGACCGACTTCCATTGCCACATGGTGGGCTGCTTTTCGTGGCCGCCACGGTTTGTGCCGCTCAATGAGGACAATGACAGCCGGCGTGACGGTAAAGACACCGGTCATGGCCAGCATGACGCCGACGGCGGCGATCAATCCAAACTGAGCAAAACCTTGAAATTCAGCGACGGTGAGTAAACCAAATGATGCTGCGGTACTGGCGGCACCGGCCAAGGTAGACATTCCCGTGCTGCCGATGGCCAATGACAAGGCTTCGAATTGGTTAAGACCTCGATAACGTTCGTCTTCGTAGCGTCCGAGTACGTGGATGCCAAAGTCGATACCCAGTCCCAGCAATACCGCAAAAATAAACGCACTCACCAGGTTTAAATAACCAAACACCAATTCGGCGAATCCCAACGCGGCGGTGACCGACAACAGCAATGGTAACATAACGAGGGGAACCGCACGGATTCGGCGGAAGAACAGCCCGATGGAAATGAGCAAAATAGCGGCCGCAAATGCGCTTCCGCTGATGACGTCATCTTCCATCGATCGTACGCTCTCCACCCGTTCCGCGTAGTCGCCATACAATTTCACCTGCATCTCCGGATGAAATTGGGTGGGGTTCAACTCCGCGATCATCGCATATGTTTCGTCATACAACTGGCGGCAGAACGCAATTTCCGTGGTTCCCACTGTCGGACGTGCTTTGACTACGACAATTGTTCCTTCGGCGGTTTCAAAGTACTCCGGCATCTTTTCGTCGATATTGTAGCGCTTTTTCAGCTCCTCATCATCGAAATCAAAGTCGTTCGAATCGGCTCCATTCGATGGTTTTGCTGTGGCTTCGGTTGGCTCGTCGACGATATTTTCGATGATTTGATTTTTGACCTCTTTACGAATTCGATCTTTTACTCTTTTTCGGAGTTCAACCAGATCCTCCATGCTAAGATAAAGAAGGGCGTTGTTCTCAAAAAAGGTCCGTTCCCGATGGAACAAGACGTATCGAATGTCCGGTCTTTGTTCCAGTTTTTCCGCGATGAGAGCCCCTAATTTAAGATTTGCTTCGCGGGATGGGCTGCGCAATTCCACCAAATGGTCGGACTGGTTTCCCATTCGCTCCGCCAACGCGTCCAGTCGTGTTACGCTGGGATAATCCGGCGGAAGTAAAACTTTGAGTGACTGGACGATGCGTAAGTGTGAAATTCTCCAGGCAGAAAATCCGGCCAACAGAACCGCAATCGTTAAGATAAGCCATGGGTGGGCGATGACGAATCGCACCAGTCGTTGTGCTGCGGTCATGGCCAGGCTCTGCGAAATCGGCGGATTGGGCTGGTCAGAATTCCCGGACATACGTGATTCCTCGGCGCGGGAGCCGGTCATTCGATGGTCAGCTCTGCAGCAATTGCCGGGCCACACAGATTGGGCTGGGCGGCGTCGGTAAGTGGCAAGCTGAATAACAAGTCGTAGGTTTGTTTTGGGAGTGGCTGGTTACACGGATCATCGGGTGAGTTGATCGTAGTTGTGGCAATGACCAACTCTTCTTTGGGTTGTAAGGTAAATACAACTGGCGGTAAGTTACCCTGGCATGCCCCCGCGGTGCAGGTCTGATAATAATCGTACCCCTGCGGTAGGCCGGAGAACATCGCAACGCCATTGGGACACGGGTCACTAACCGTTACTGTTTTGACCGTATCTGTTAGATTACGCAGACGTGCGGTCAACGGCACAGGAATGCCAACTTGCGTCGCCAAAAATACCGTTCCTGCCAACCGAATCCGTAACTCAACTTCGCATCCCACGGTGTCGGGGACGTTAAGCAACTCTTCATCGGTGTCCGGTGGCGCAGCGACATCCGTAGTGCCGGTGTCCGTCAAACCCGAATCGGGCACCGCGATGGTGTCGCTCGTGTCCTCCGATACCAAATCCATGGCGGTATCGGTGGAAACAATAGTGTCAGTGACGGTGTCGGGTTGACTTGAGTCCTCAGGATGTGTGGTGTCGTTATTGTTTGCTGCGTCGTTGGTCGCGGTGTCTTGGAGACTGGTATCCTGCTTCGTGTCTACGACGCCGACGTCCTCGACCGTGTTATTTCCAGCGTTATCATCGGAATCCCCGCAAGCTACGGTCCCCAAAAAAAAGATTACCCATGGTACTGTGCGGAGCATCTCGATAGATCGTAAACCAATTGTGGTGTCTTTGTATCGCGTCATGGTGTTTCCCCACTATTTCTAGCGTTTTGGGTATAAATATCGTCGCGATAGTCTCTTAACATTCGACTGGCGACGAATTGCGGAGCCAATGATTTTAGCGACGCACGGATTCGTTCGACCCACAACACAGGAATACCGTGTTCATTACGGGAGTAAAACAACGGAACAACAACAGATTCCATGAGTTCGTAGAACTCCTCTGCGTGGCGGGTGTCTTGGGCTGTGGTATCGTGGTCGACATCACCGGAAACTGCCCATCCATTGCGGCCATTGTATGCTTCTGCCCACCAGCCGTCGAGCACGCTTAAGTTAAGGCCTCCGTTGAGCACGACTTTCATGCCGCTGGTACCGCTTGCTTCAAGGGGGGGGCGGGGCAGGTTGATCCACACGTCACATCCCGACACCAGTGCGGCCCCCAAACCCGCATCGTAGTCTTCAAGAAAGGCGACTCTCTCCCGGACGCGGGGTGATGGTTTGAGCGAAAACATCGCCTGGACGATGCGTTTGCCGCCGTCGTCCATCGGGTGGGCTTTGCCGGCAAACAACAATTGCAGCGGGTGGGGATCCTCAAGCAATGCCAACGCTCTGCCCGGTGAATGGATCAACAGGTGCAACCGCTTGTATGCGGCAAGACGTCTCGCAAACCCAACGGTGAGTGTGTTGGGATCCAGCGCGCGAAAGGCAGCTTGGACGTAATCCAGGTCCTCACCGCGGCGAAGTCGATCGGTGGCGCTGCGTTCGCGAACCATGTCGATCAACGAACGACGAGATGCGACGCGGGCCGCCCACAGTTCCGCAGCAGGGATGTCGTCAATCGGTTCCCAGGTCGCCGGATCGGCGGCCCGTGTGACCCAGCCCTCGGGAAGATACCGGTTCAGCAAATCACGAAACGGTTTGCCCATCCAGCTAGGTAAATGAACACCGTTTGTAACATAAGAAATAGGAACCTCGGCCGCGGTTTTGGTGTTGTACATCGGCTGCCACATGTGACGGGCGACATCCCCGTGGCGGCGGCTTACACCGTTAATGCTGCGGGCCAGGCGGATCGCAAGCGGGGTCATTCCCGGATGTTGGGTGGTATCCATGGGATGAATACGCGCTTGGCCAAGAAACTGTTCGGGGTCAATACCAAGTCTTTCCGGTATGTTGCGGAAGGCAGTTAGAAATTGTTGTGTACCGTACGTTTCGTTGCCGGCGGCTACCGGTGTGTGTGTTGTGAACACAATTGTCTGCTTGACCTTTTGTAGTGCCTTCCAGACAGGGTCGCCATTTTCCGTGTGTTGAAATGCTTTCTCAAAGGCCGCCAAGGCGGCATGGCCTTCGTTTAGGTGGATGGTAGACGGTTCGAGGCCCAGCCGTCGCAGTGCCCGTATACCGCCGATACCCATCATCGCGTACTGACCCAGGCGGATGTCGTGGTTTCCTTCGTATAACCGAGCGGTTATCCAGCGTTGTATCGGGCTGTTTTCCTCAAGGTGGGTATCCAACAGATACAACGGTACCCGCCCGATATCGACCCGCCAGATGTGGGCAGTCACGGTGGTATCCCAAACCGGTACTTCGATTTTAATCGCTTTGCCGCTCCCGTTGGTGACGAGCGCGGCCGGCAGTCTGTCGGGATCGGTGTCGACCCAGAATTCGTGTTGCCAGCCCCCTGTGTCGAGTCGCTGATGAAAGTACCCGAGGCGATACATCAGGCCTATGCCCACCATCGGAATACCCATGTCGCTGGCTTCTTTAACGATGTCTCCTGCTAATATACCAAGGCCGCCCGAATAGATGGGCATCGATTTGTGGACACCAAACTCTGCGCAGAAAAAGGCGATGGGACTGGTCGGCAAAAGTGCTGGGTCCCACGGGCGATTCATTGCCGCTTGAAATGCCGATGCGACCTGTTGCACCCGATCCACAAAAGCAGGGTCGGCAGCACACCGTTCCAACTGAAGGGGGGTGACTTCTTGAAGCAATCGTACGGGGTTTTCCTGGGCAGCGATAAATCGTAACGGATCCACATCGCGAAACAGCTCAGGACCGTCCGGAAGCCAGGACCATAGATAGTTGTAAGCTAAGGATGCCAACGGCTCCAACACGGGAGGAAGCCGTTTGGCCAACTGAGAAACGGCGCGGTGAATATCCTCTTCTCCGGGCCATTGATGTCCGCGAACCTGCATGCGGGTCTCCTGATTCTCCTGGAGAACGGCCCAAAACCACCTTCGTTTCGCCACTAATCCAATTCAGTTGGCTTTGTTTTGTCTCCAGAACGCAAAACCAATTTGCGAACCCTACTACAAACTTGGAAAATGCCAAGAGGTTTACAAAACGGATCAAAATGTCGGGAAACCATTTTCAACATCGGTTGTCCGTTTCCTTTGTCCCGTCGATTCGGGCATCATGGGAGAGTCCGGTAAGTTCGCTGGATGGGATGGACCCGGAACCAATGGCCGTGAGGGAACAGATGAATCGTTGGTTGATGATTGGTGTGTGGTGCGGGTGGGTCTTTTTAGGGGCGTCATGCAAGAACGAGTCGTTGCAGGCCATGCGACCGGTTGAACACCCACCTGCTGCTGCCGCGACACCGGCGCCGGTGGATTCCAAGGCCGTCGACCCGTCGATTCAGGTTGCGGTGGCAGGTGCGACACCGAAGGCATCACCACGTGTAACTCCGGCGGTGGTCGAGTCCCACGAGTGGAAAGAGGCGCTTCAACTGGCGTTTCGTGAAAGACGGGAGCATACCCTCAAGTACCGCGAAATGACGGTTGACAGCATGACGGTCGTCGTTCGTTGTGGTGAGGCACTAAAGATATCGTCTGTTGGTGCTAACTTAGACACCCCGTACAACAATCCCAAAGGATTTGTTGTAGTTGCCGAATCCACCGCCGAGGCGATGCTGCAAAACCATACGGATCAACCAGGCTGTGCCATCGCCGATGTGTTGTACTGGGCGCGCGATGAAGATGGGCAGTCCGACATTGTTGTACGTTTCGGCGTCAATGCAGGTTCCCCTTCTACTCTGTGGCGGGTTTTTGATACCGGGTCCTTTGAACGAGTGGATCCGGAGCAACTTCCGGTTCGTTTTTTTTCCGACCGATTGATCCGTGTGGCGAGTTTTTTTGCCGAAGTGTCTGACGAACCGGACCGAGCAATTGCACATATTCGCGCTGCCGAGGCCCTGGATCCGAAAAACGTCCGTGTTGCGGGTGTCAAAGCGGAAATTTTAGCAAAATCTTTGCCCGACGACGCGATTAACCATTTGACTGACTTTATGGCCAAAAATGGGGAAAACGCAGGATTGTTGGGGACGTTGGCGACACTATATCTGGAAAAAGGAACCGAAGAAGACAAAGTCAAAGCGGATCAGGTGATCAAAAAGGCGATGGCTTTGGACGCCACGAATTTCAAAGCGCTTGCTGCAAAAGCGGAACGACAGCGCGATTTGGGGGATTTTGCCGGCGCAATTGCTACGTATTTGGCGCTGGACAAAGTTGATCCCCTCAACAATACCTTTCGTTATAATTTGGCAATTCTGTATCTTGAAACAAACCAGACCACCGAGGCGTTGGCTCAACTGGACCGTTTTCTGCGGGAGTTCCCTGAAGATCTGGACGCTTTGTATTTACGTGCCGTTCAAAAGTTGAGGTTGGGTGACCACGAAGGAGCCCAGAGGGATGTCGATATCATGTTGAAGGTGGCGCCCGAAAGTCCAGAGGTAGCGCAGTTTGGCGAAACGGTAAAAAGAGCCCGGGCCGAGGCCAACGCCGGGCCTCCAGTGGTACCGCCGTCACCTTAACCTTAACCTGGTAAATCCGTTTATCGTTGTGCTGGGCGTTTGATGATTAATTTAGCGGAGACACGGCTTTTAAGATAAGCCATCCACGCGGTGAGATCACGGCGATAAAGTTCAACACGTTCGGGATATTGGTCGGCGAGATTTTTTTTCTCCGCCCGATCTTCGGGAAATCGGAACAGGCGTGCCCGGTCGGTGTCCATTTCGAGGATAAATTTCCACGGACCGTGCCTTAGGCCAGCTTGTAACAGGCCGTGATCGGTCAGAAATCGTGCTGCGCCGCGGCCGCCGTCGAGCAAGGAAAAACCAGTTGACCGCTCTGGTGTCGGCAGGTTCGTTAAATCGGTGATGGTCGCGGCCACGTCCACCAAACTCGCAATTTGTGGAACGCGGATCGAATGAGTCACGACTCCGGGAATGGCAAACACCATCGGCACCCACACGTTTTCTTCATACAGATACAGTGAATGCGCAAAATTACCTTCGTGTTGAAAAAATGCTTCGGCGTGGTCGGAAACTACAATCACTAGCGTATTTTCCCATACACCACGTTGTTTTAGCCCATCAAATAGCACCCCCATCGCTTCGTCGGCCATGTGGACGTCGTTGAGATAAGCATCGAGTTCTGAATTTTCCGGAAATGGACGAGTACCGATCCCTGGAGAACGATACGGGTGATGGCCGGAAATCGGCATATACACGGCAAAAAAGGGTTTGTTTTGCGCGAGGGTCTCGTCAACAAATTCAAGAGTAGCCTTGGTTGTGGCCATATCGTCACATCCGAAGCTGCTTGTGTAGCTGGATTCAATGGTTGCGGCATCCTTCAGTACGTCGAAATTGCGGTCGCGTAATACGTCCTCCATTCCCAGGTACATAAATCGGCCGGAATGAAACAGTCCTGTACGATATTGCGCCGCATGAAATACGTCGGGAAGGCAGGATTCCGTTAATTTTGCGCTACTGTACGAGTCCGCCGGCGTATGTGGTGACGGGGAATCACCGCATAGGCTTGAAAACAGGCTTTTGATACTTTCCGGATAAGCGGAATAGGCGTTGTCGAACACAAGTCCTTGTTGTGCCAGTTCGTTGAGTCGCGGCATCGGATCGGGTGTATGGCCATACAGTTCCAGGTATTGTGCGCCAATGGACTCCAGGATAACCCATACTACGTGGCGGCCTTTTGCCGCGCCGCGATAATGGGTGAGGTCCAATCGGCTCCCTTCAGTCGGGAGAATTGGACCGTTGGGAACCGGTTCCGGTTGCCACAATCGAAGCCGCGCGGCGCTGGTGGTCACCATCGACAACACAGCGTTTCGATGAAGTCCCAACGTTTCTACGTGAAAAACCGCAATCGGTCCGGAAAATCCCAGCACACCAAACCCACTTGCAAGTATGGCAACCGTTCGAAGTGACCGAATCCGTGGAATTCGCCGCCAAAACAGCGCCGATGCAGCTATTACCAACAGGATAGCACCCAGGTTGTCCCACGTGACGTACACCATGATCGAATCGAGAAGGGCGGTACCGGCGGTCCCGAGCATGGATGCTGTCAGCGGGGCTGACATGACCCTGGCAACTGGAATGTTGATTGCGATCCATGCGGTTGCGGCAATGTATAAAGTGAGTGTAAGCCATCGTAAACTTCGCACAAGCGATATGGTGGCCAACACCAAGGCACCCGCGGCTGCAAAACCGCAGTCTTGGTACAGCATTGCCGCCAATCCCGCCGGGCTCAGAAACGGCACGATGGCCCCGCCATCCGTTGCCCGCAACCCGACGGTGAGGGCTTTGGCAAACGCACAGACCAGAAACAGGCTCAAAAAGGAATGAAAGAACGCCTCAAGATAGCGGAGCCCCCCCGCACTTCTTGAAGCGATTTGGATTGGCATGCCGGAGTGCTTACTTAGTGATGGGGTCGGTGCTGATCAGGCCAGACGTTAACTTACACTGGTTGTTCTGGCAAACTGCTTTTGAATCCGTGCACATATAAACGGCAAGGCAAGCGAAAGTACCCGGAGGATAGGGGCATCCGGGGACAGTATTGAGGCATTGTTTTGCAACCGCCATTTCTTTGCCGCCCATGCTGCATGGACAACAGCCCCCGGTTACCTTAACGCAGTCGGCGTCGGTGGTGCAGCCACATGGGTTGGGCTTACAAACACCTCCGTTGCAGTCGTCCGTGCAGGCGATTTTCCCGTTGGTCGGATCGCAGGAACAATAAGACGGATGACACGCCGTGGGATCAAACATACACGCGTACCCGCTCGGACATGGCTTCGAGGAAGTGCACGGCGGAATGAAGTCTTCGCAGTAGGTTTTGGGTTTACATTGGCCACCTTTGCAGTCGTCCGTGCACGTTATTTTTCCGTTTGTCGGGTCACATGTGCAATAAGATGGTTCACATACCGCGTCGTTAAATACACATTCCATTCCGTCTGGACACGGTTTGGACAAGGAACACGCGGGAACGAAATCCTCACAAAACGTCTTTTGTTTACACACCCCGCCTCCACAATCGTCGGTGCACACCGTCGCGCCGGTGTTGGGATCGCATGAACAGAACGACGGATTGCAGGCGCCTGCTTCAAAAACACATTCCATTCCGTTAGGGCACGGTTTGGATGCTGTGCATGGCGGCACAAAGTCCTGGCAGAACGGCTTGGGTTTACATACGCCGCCCCCACAATCGTCGGTGCAAACGATCTGCCCGGTGGTCGCATCACAGGTGCAGTAAGACGGATGGCATTGTGTGGGGTCCATAATGCATTGGAAACCATCGGGACAGGGTTTGGACGCCGTACATGGCGGAATGAAGTCTTCGCAGAATGGTTTGGGTTTGCACACCCCGCCGCCGCAGTCTTTGGTACACGTGATGGCCCCTGTTGCGGCATCACAGGTACAAAAAGAAGGATTGCATGCACCGGTTTCAAAAACGCACTCCAAACCATCGGGACAGGGTTTTGAGGAAGTGCACGGCGGAACAAAATCCTCACAGTAAGCTTTGGGTTTACATTGACCGCCTTTGCAGTCGTCCGTGCAGGTGATTTCGCCGGTCGTGGGGTCACAGGTGCAATACGACGGTTCACATACGGCGTCATTGAACACACATTCCAGACCGTCGGGGCACGGTTTGGACAACGAACATGCCGGCACAAAGTCGTCGCAGAGCCCTTTCGGTTCACACACGCCACCGCCGCAATCAGCCGTACAGAAGATCATTCCGGTTGTCGGATCACATCCACACGCCGACGGATTACACTGTGTCGGGTCCATCACACATTGGTAGCCACTTGGGCACGGTTTGGATGATGTGCAGGGTGGAATGAAGTCTTCACAGAAGGTTTTGGGTTTACAAATCCCGCCGTTACAATCGTCGGTGCACGAAATATTTCCAGTGGTCGGGTCACAATTGCAGACCGACGGATTACATTCGCCGGCCGTAAAGGTGCATTCAAAACCCTCCGGACAGGGTTTGGAAGGAGTACAAGGTGGTACAAAATCTTCACAGAACGGCTTGGGTTTGCACATGCCTCCACCACAGTCGTCGGTGCACAAAATGGCTCCGGTGGCAGGATCACATGAGCAAAACGATGGATTACACTGTGCCGGGTCGATGACACACTCCAACCCGTCGGGGCATGGCTTGGACGAACTGCAAGGTGGCACGAAGTCTTCACAGAATGGTTTGGGTTTGCACACCCCGCCGCCGCAATCGGCCGTGCAAACCACTTTTCCGGTAGCCGCGTCGCAAGTACAAAACGACGGGTTACATTGCGTAGAATCGAATGTGCATTCGAATCCATCCGGGCACGGTTTTGATTTCGTGCATGGCGGTACGAAATCGGCGCAAGGTGGTTTCGGTTTACAAATCCCGCCGCCGCAATCTTTGGTGCAACCGATAGCACCGGTGGTCGGATCGCAGGAACAAAACGATGGATTACACTCGTTGGCATTAAAAACACATTCCATGCCATCCGGACACGGTTTGGACGACGTGCATGGCGGGACGAAGTCTTCGCAGAACAAATCGGCCTTATCGGTCACGCACATGTGATTTTCGCACACCGCTTCAAGTCCGGAACAGGGGTCTTGGATATTGAAACAAGTTGGTTTGCAGTTTGTGGTTTGTTGGTTACTTACCGCGGAACACGTACAATCGCAGGCAAACAACTTGCAGTCCGCATCGGTTTTGCAGCGATTTGGGCCTTTGATGCGCACACCGGTGCTGACCACCGTCAAAGCGCTTTCCACCACAGCGTTTTCCGTCGACAAATTGGGTATTTCCGATGGTAATGACTCCGTGGGTTCTGCGCCGCAAGCCGCAAACAGCAGACCCGCGCCGAGAATCAAGCCTGTGGTAAAAATTTTTCTCATACACTTCTCCAGATGGTTTGATTACGCTGTGTGCATACACAGCCGACCCGGATCGTTGGCCGGTGTCGATGTAAGATTAATGTATCTCGTCGTTTTGGCGTTTAGGCCACCACACGCCGCCATTCCGATTCTATACCAGTATTGTTGGATTTTTTCTTCATTCAATCGTGTACCGGTTGTGATTACGGAGATTGCACCACACATTCACCACCCTGGCATTTTCCTTCGGTTACCCCGTCGGGCGCAAAACACTGTTGTTGATCCGGAGCTTTGGTGCCCGCGCAGACAACATTGCCGCCGGACTCTTTACAGGTATCGAATTGCGTGCAGGGGTTGCTGTCATTACACGCTCCAGGGGCGAAACTGAAATCACACTTCCCGGTTTTGGGGTTACAAAAGTCGCTTGTACAAGGGTTGTCGTCGGATTCGCACACCACCGCAAAACCTACACACGTTCCTTTTTCGCAATGGTCGTTCTCGGTACACGCCTTTCCGTCGCTGCACTCCGGATCGTTTGGCGACGATGTCAGCGCTTCGTGGGCACAGAAACCGCTTTTGCTGCAAAAATCGTTGGTACACGGATTTTTGTCGTCGCAATCGGCCAAAATGCCGACACAAACTCCGTTCTCACATACATCGTCGTCCGTACACACATTTCCATCGCTGCATTTGACAAGATTCAGTGGTTTGAAGGTACAGCCGCCCTCCTCCGGGACGCATTTGTCGATGGTGCATGGATTGTAGTCATTACAATCTGCCGGATATCCCAAACATTCGTTAAATTCGCAAAAATCTTCTTCAGTACACGGATTGTCATCGTCGCACTCACCCGAAATCGGCGAATGTGTACATTGCGCTGCCGCGTTGCATCCGTCTTTGGTGCAACTATTGCCGTCGTCACACGGGTCGATGCCCCCATTACAAAGTCCACCTCTGCAGAGGTCGGTTTTGCTGCACTTGTTTTCGTCGTCGCATGGGGTTTCGTCCAGTAATTTAACGGCGCATTCGCCGGCCTCGGTGCAGGTGTTTTCGGTGCAGATGTTGCCGTCGTCACAATCGTCGTCATCCTCACATTCTTTGGGAGGGTCGGTGTTGTCCCCGTCCGATTCGTTGTCCCCGTCCACAGCACCCATACTATCTTCGTCAGACTCTTCAATATCTTTCGATACGGTGGAACCACCGTTGGAATCCTTGGAGTCCCCTTGTTCGGTGTCCGGTGTGCCGTTACGGCCACCCACGTCGTCGGAGCCACCTCCCTTTGTGTCCGCGGCGGCATCTTCGCCGCCAAACAGCGTATCCGGATCAAATCCAAGGGAGCCGTCTGCAGGGTCCGACACACAGCCGCCCGATACACAAAAAGCCGCTCCGACCGTGCAATGGCTTGCTGTGATACAGTCCACACAAATCGACAAGTCGGGATCACAGAGTTGTCCTGGGCAGTTTTTGTCGCTCGTGCAGGCGACCGCGGTTACACAATCGTGGCCCATACAAAATTGACCTGTTCCACAATCGTTGATGCTCAAACACTCCACGCAGATGTTGCTGGTCGGGTGGCAAACCGAATGGATACAGTCTTTTGACGACCCACACGTTTTTCCCACGCTGGTATTTTGTGATGTCGCCCGGTCGTCCGAACATGTGGCTAAGCCCAATAACCACAGCACGGCGGTAATGCGGATTTCACAAGCTCCGAGACTCTTCATCGGTTACGGCTCCCTTTGGTGTTCAGAAATCGGCGAAGGATGTCTTTTGCTCCCGAGGGTACGACAAATCCGTCTCCGAGGTACATGGAGTCAAACGAGAGGTCCAGCAACGTTGCCAAGCTATCAAAGGCAGCTTCGACGGAAACCAGTTTTTGGGGAGGCACGAGCCGCAGCCCTAAAATTGGATCGCCGATGACGGCATCACCTACTATCAACAGTTGGCGATCCGCATGGTGGAGCACCGTTTCTCCAGGGGTTTTCATAAACTGCAGCCGGTGCGTAACAAAACCACCCGGAAAGACGTGACCATCGGCAAACGGGATTTTATTGGGTGCCGTAACAAGTTCAAGATCGTCTTGTGGAACAAACAAGGGTGCACCAAGCGCCAAAGATGTTGCCTGGCTTGCGCGTTCGTGGTCTGCATTTAGTAAGATAACAACAAAAGCGCGCCCGAGTGATCGAATCTGGTTCAGCTCATCCTCTGTCGGCGCCACGGGATCCACGACGAGCACGGTTTCTCCGTCGCCAATCACTGCCGTGCCGTTCCATTCTATCCATCGATCCGGCTGATAACGAGACCATCCGAAAACCCCTTTTCCGTAGGATTTCAACACCATTGTTCCCTCTCGTTTGTCGACAAAGCCGATTGTTCAAAGCTTGTCGGTCCGCACTCCATTCACGTCTCTATGGTCGCAGAAGTCGTCGTTTGATGCGAGAGATTAACCCGAATTTCTCACAAGTTTGAGGATGCAAGCGCCCACAAGTTCGTGAGAAACCCAGGTTAACCGGTATCCACCGTGTTTTCTAGCGATTCTGCGCATCGGGCACGGCCGGTCCAAAGTTGCTAAAATTTCATGAGGTTGTGTTTTTTTTGCCATTTGGATGCCATTTCGTGGCTCGTAGGTATTGCACACCACGGCTATGCTTCCTACACTTGCGCGCACCGGAGTCGTCCCCCGGTCGTGTGGAGGTGCTGATGGCCAACACGGCGCTCAAGAAGTTGAAGCTAAAGGGCTTCAACAACCTGACAAAATCTCTTAGTTTTAACATCTATGACATTTGTTACGCGGCGGACATGGAAGCGCACGAACGATATATTCAATATATCGATGAGGCGTACAACGCCGAGCGCCTAACGGCAATTTTGACCGAAGTCTCCCAGATCATCGGCGCCAACATTCTGAACATCGCGCGACAGGACTATGATCCGCAGGGCGCCAGTGTGACAATGCTTATCTCCGAAGAACCGGTGATCAGCGGGGAGCACGTCGGCAGCGAATCACCTGGGCCCTTGCCCACCCCCCCGACCACTGTTGTGGGGCACCTCGACAAAAGTCACATCTGTGTTCACACGTATCCGGAAAGCAATCCGGATAGCGGAATCAGCACATTTCGAGCCGATATTGATGTTTCTACGTGTGGGCGGATTTCTCCGTTGAAGGCGTTAAATTACCTGATTCACAGCTTTGAGTCCGATATCGTGACCGTGGATTACCGGGTGCGCGGTTTTACACGAGACGTGAAAGGCAAAAAGTACTACATCGATCACCGGATCAATTCGATTCAGAACTTTATCGATTGGGATACCCGCGAAAAATACTCGATGATCGATGTGAACGTGTACCAAGAAAATATTTTCCACACGAAGATGATGATCAAAGATTTTGATCTCGACAACCTTGTGTTCGACACCAAAGCAGCGGAACTGTCGGTGGATGAACGCGAAAAGATCCGCGCCCGTTTGGTCCGCGAAATGACCGAGATCTTCTACGGAAGAAACCTCCGTAACTTAGCGATGCCTTGATCTTATTTTGGTGCCGGTTTTCCGAGCCGTCAGCAACATGGCCCAGTATATTTCATAATGTCGGCTGTGGTGTGCCCGAATCCACGGCAGTGCATCTTGGGTCGAAATGGAACCGAAACCAGCCGCTTCGACCATTTCATCAAGGATATGTTCCCCCTCTGACGGATCTTCAGCGCGATACAGGTCCGGACGCGGTGTTGTAAGCACAAGCTGACCCCCGTCGGTCAATACCCGCCGAGCGCTCAGAAGAAATTTTTCCGGGTGATCCAGTAAGTCCACTACATTCATGGCCACAATCGTTCCGGCAACGTGGGTGGATATCGGCAAGGCTTCGGCGTCGGCGACGATTCCGAAAACCGCTGTCCCGGGTTCAACCGTTTGTAAACTTATCAAAACAGACCGCAAACTAATATCGATAACCGCGGTTGGTGCGCCTCTTTTGGCGAGTTGTGTCGTCAACGTTCCGGCGCCGGGACCCACTTCGATCACCAGTCGGTCGTTGGTCGGCTCAAGCGAGTCCAGAACCGAGTCGATAAGGATTTGCCGGCTGCTGTTTATCCACTCCGAAAACATGCCGGTTGGGGTTGGAGCTTGGCGGTCGGTGTCGTGGAGGGTGGTTTCTCCAAAGGGAGGTCTCGGGAGGTCCGACAAACCCTCCCGTTCGTGTGCGACCCAATCGTCGCCAAATCGACGTGGTTCAGCTCCCGCCGCGGTCATCGCGATTTGTTTCGCCAACGACACCGTGTGGGGTCCCAGTCGTAAAGCCTCCGCCAAGGTTGCCAACGCCGCGTCCCAATAGGTTGCCAGCCAGTCCGCGGGGTCCACCGTCAGAATCGGAATACCGCCAAGCACGGGATACAACACGTCGCATCGTTCGCAGGCCCACAACGCATCGTAGACGGGCTGTGCCGCTGGTTCGGAAACGTCGGTCCTGTAACACTCTGTCTCCAACAACGCCTGAAAACAC
>JABWCM010000101.1 GCA_013360285.1 Myxococcales bacterium | reverse complement strand
TCCTGGGATCCCTGTGGTCTCAGGATTGTGGCATCGGTCCGGAGCTACCGCCGCCCCTGTCGGTTTTGGCCGACGATGCCCTGTCGGTTTTGGCCGACGATGCCCTGTCGGTTTTGGCCGACGCTACCCTGTCTACGATAGCCCGACGACTGACACCCTTGCGCTGGCGGGGCACAACCACCGCCTCGCCGGCACGCTCGAAGCGGATGTCGGTGGCGCTCACCCAGGCCATCGCCGTCGCGCCCGCCCAGTGCGAAGGCAGCGAGTACCGCGCGCCACCCAGCCAGACCGTCGACTGCTTGCGCACCGTGACCGAGGCCGGCAAGCGCGGCTCGAAGGGGGCCGCCGGCAGCGGCAGCATGGCCGCCTCTTCCTCTGCAAAACGCTCCATCACACCGTGCCCGGTGATGTTGCGCCGCGCCAGGGCCGTCCGGTCCAACTCCGCCAGGAGCGCGGTGTTGATCTCCTCCAGGCTCTCGCCGGTCGGGATCGGCACCAGATGCCATAGCCGCGTCCGCTTGCCGTGGCTCTCCACCACGCCCTTGTCGTGCCCCTCGCCGACCCGGGCGAAGCTCGGCTCGAACAGGTAGTGCGCCACCACCTTTTGGAAGTGGGAGTTCAGGATCCGCTCCCCGTCGACGATTCGGTCGACCACCGCCTTGGGGTTGTCGTAGACCAAGCGTCGCGGCACCCCGCCGAAGTGTGCGAGCGCCCGCGCGTGCCCGTCCAAGAACGCCGTCAGGTCGGCGTGCTCGTAGAGCCAAGCGTAGTCCCGGTCGCTGTAGGGCAGGCTCATCAGGAAGGCCCAGACCTCCCGCCGCTCGCCGGCTACATCCACCGTCACCGCGAAGAAGTCGACCTGCGCCGACTCGCCCGGCCGGTGCACCAGCGGGATGTAGACCTCCGCCGCCTGCCGCCGCTTCTCCGCCAGGTAGGCCCGCACCGTCGTCGTGCCGACCTCGTAGCCCTCCCCCACCAGCTGCTTGTGCAGGCCCGTGCCCGTCAGCCGCTGCTTGCGCGTGGTCCGGTTCTTCCACTCCTCCATGATGGCGTCGATCCGTGGCCCGACTTCCTCCATCTTGGGGTGTCCTCGCGGCGACGGCGCCTGCCGCCCACCCGCCGGGTCGTCGACGTAGCGCCGCACCGTGTTCCGGCTCACCCCCATCTCGCGGGCCACCTTCCGAATCGCCCGCTTCTCCACCAACACCATGTGTCGTATAATCACAACCTGATCCACCTTCAGCATTCCTTCCTCCGGTCGCTTCGAAGCTTCGAATCTTCGAGAAGCCTACCGGATTGGGGCCGGGGTGGGTCAATTTTTCGGCGTTGATTGGGTCAGTTTGCCAGCGTTGGTAACAGTGCAGGAGGGCGTCGAGGTCATGGTCCACCACCCCGTCATGCACTGCCTCGACGACGCGTGCAGCTCGGCCTGTTCTGCCTCAGCTGAACTTGGAGTTTTCCAGGGTCGGAGATATATAGTCCCGGCCAGAAAGGAAGACCCCCATGAGCCAGTCACGACGGGCCAACTTCACGGCGACCGAGAAGGTGGCGATCCTGCGAGAGGCGCTGCTTGAGCGTCGGCCAGTGTCGGAGGTCTGCGAGCGGCATCGGATCCAACCGAGTCAGTTCTACGCCTGGCAGAAGCAGTTCTTCGAGAACGGCGCGGCGGCCTTCGGGCGTGAGGCCGACCGCGACCGGGCAGGGCTCGAAGGGCGGGTGCGGCGGCTGGAGGCTGAGCTGGCGATCAAGGACGGTGTGATCGCCGACATCAGCCAAGAGTACGTCGGCCTAAAAAAAGCACTTGGGGCACGCTGAGTGGCGGCGCCTGGGTGCCCCAGGCCAAGCGGGACGCGGTGGTCGCGTTTGTCGCCGACTGGTCGAAGCGGACAGGGCTGAAGATGACACAGATCGTTGGCTGGCTCGGGATCGCCGAGAGCACGTTTCATGACTGGCAACGCCGCGCGGGTCTGCCCAATCGGCACAACGCCAGCGTGCCGCGCGACTTCTGGATCCTGCCCGAGGAGCGCGCGGCGATCCTGGCCGCCCACGCGCGCTGCCCGGACGACGGCTACCGGCGCCTGTGTTACATGCTGCTGGATGCCGACGAGGTCGCCGTAAGCCCGGCGACGGTGTATCGGGTCCTGTCGGCTGCCGGCCGACTGAGGCCGGTGGCCCTTGAGCCGTCCAAGAAGGGGACCGGCTTCCACCAGCCGACGGCGCCCCACGCGCACTGGCACATCGACATCAGCTACCTCTCGATCTGCGGCACCTTCTACTACCTGTGCTCGATCCTGGACGGCTTCAGCCGTGCGATCGTGCACTGGGACATCGCCGAGTCGATGCGCGAGGCCGACGTCGAGCTGATCGTCCAGCGCGCCTTGGAGCGCTTCCCAGGCGTGCAGCCGCGCATCATCAGCGACAACGGCCCGCAGTTCGTGGCCGACGACTTCAAGGCCTTCATCCGGTTGGTAGGTCTGACCCATGTCCGCACCAGTCCCTACTACCCTCAGTCCAACGGCAAGAAGGAGCGCTGGTACAAGACGCTCAAGGTCGAGGCGATCCGCAAGCGCACGCCGCTGTCGCTGGCCGACGCGCGTGCCGTCGTCGAAGCCTTCGTCCTGTACTACAATACCCAGCGCTTGCACAGCGCCATCGGCTACGTCACGCCCCAGGCCATGCTGGAGGGGCGCGCCGAGGCGATCATCGAGGGACGGCGCGCCAAGCTCGCCGCCGCCCGCCAGAAGCGTCGCGACGCCCACCTCGCCCAGCCCGAGCAGGCCATCGCGTCATGAAACCGGACCCATCGAAGCTTCGAGCATTCGAAATCCGGACCGTCCAACCCCGGCTCCTGGCCGGCGGTCACTCCATAACTTCATCTCGCCAAAACTCCAAGTCACGCTGAACCAGTACACGACGGCAAACCTAACACCATGATTCCATCTTTGACGTTGCCCGACAATTTCTCCGCTTTCGACGTGCTGCCTTTGACGTCGACTGCATACACATAAACCGGTGAATCTTTTGGTACGTCGGTTTTTAGTTGCACTCGAAGCGTTATAAACGCCGAGTCTCCAACCGTTTTCCCGGCGCCGATATATCCATTGGTGACAGGGGATTCGGGATCACTCAGGTTTAAGACCACAACTGATCCGGCGCCGTTCCAACCGGAGATGGTTTTGGGAAAAAACAACAGATCGTGGCCCGATGGGTATAACGATCCTGGCGGGACGTCGACCGTGGAACATACTTCGCTGCCGGCGATCATTGTACAAAAATCGTCAACAAATCCACTCGGCTGCATGATCGCAGCATCAAAGGTGAGTGCAAACTGAAGCCCCACCATGGGAGGAGTTTGTTTGCTTTCCCGCACCGCGCGCAGCACACAATCAACGGTTTGGCCGCTGGTTCCGGTCAACGCACAGACGGCGCCTTGCGGGAGTTGTACACACGAAGGACCTGTCTTGGGACCATGGACGCAGCCCGACGTGGGCAAACACTGATCTTCTGTACACTCGTCGCCGTCATCGCAAGACAACGCAATACCGGCAGTACATCCGACCTTCGGATCACAGACCTCGGAGCCGTTGCATAGGTCTTGGTCGGAACAGATGGCATCAAGCGGCGCAAAACTACACCCTGTCTCGTCATCACAACCATCCATCGTACAGTCGACATCATCAACGCAGGTGAGTGGGATTCCCGCCACACACAATTGCATGTCAAAGATGTCCGCATTGGGTCCGCCAGGTGTCCCGGGTGTCTCCGACCACAAGTCGCCAATGTTGTTATTCGCCGAAGGATCCACAAGACCGATAGGTGCTGTGGGCGCCTGTGGAAACTGGGGTCCGTCGAATTCCACACGATCGATCTCGGTACCGGCGGCATTCCGTAGAATCA
The DNA here is from genome assembly GCA_013360285.1 of Myxococcales bacterium. Taxonomy (GTDB): domain Bacteria; phylum Myxococcota_A; class UBA9042; order JABWCM01; family JABWCM01; genus JABWCM01. Next base: position 17,311 of record JABWCM010000101.1, on the reverse strand, counting down.
CAACCTTGGGGGGGGTCGCCAATGAAATACCCGAATAGGTATAATTCACATAGGGCCCGCTATCACTCACCGCGGCGGCGAGGGTGCCGAGCACAATATGCCCACCACCCCGGACGAATAGGGGGCCACTGTTGTTGATCGTATGTTTCGTGCCTTGCCCGTCTTCCAATAAATAACCGGCGAGGTTGAGTTTTTGCGGGTTTGGGTTCCATATTTCAAACCATTGGATATCCGGAACCGCCGGATCGACAAAAATTTCGGTGATCGTCGGTCCGAGGTTCGCCGGAAGCGGCGTACAGGTTTCTTTTCCATTACATACGGTCGTATCTTGGCAACTTAGCGACGTCGAACCCTGACCGACTTCGTCGATAAAACCGTCGCAATCATCATCCCATCCATTACACATTTCCGGAGCACCAACGTAAATCGCCGTGTTGTTGGGCACACAATCGGCGGCATCGGCAGTTCCATCGCCATCGCTGTCGACTTCGCAAAAATCCACACACTGATTGTTGTCTTTGTCGAGCGCTGAATCCAATGGAATGACCAGTACAAAGTTAATGCTTATCTGAATATCAGTTACGTTGACGACCCCGTCGCAATTGAGATCGGCGTCAGCCAATGGAACCTGGAGGCACCCCGGGAGAGGAGGGTCGTCACTGGTAAGATAAGCAACAGCGAGCAGAATGCCGCATTGGATGTCGGTAACCGTCGTCATGCCGTCGTCAGTAATGTCGGCAGCCGGCGTCAAACACTTGGCAACAACGGGCGAGCACAACCCAAAGACGGCGATCCACACAAGTCCGAATACCAGGTGTGTGGTGTTTTTTAGGGGAATTTTTGGCCAGCCGAATTTGAGTCGGATCGTTCGGAAAAACCCTGAGGCATATCCGGGTAGTGCCGCAGGGTTTTTTATGAGCGAGACGGCCAAAGACGGCCGGGACAAAAATTTCATCAAAAAACACCACACGCCCAGGGCAAACCGTGCCAGGAAACCGTTCCGACGGGAGCGTGTGCGCGCCGTCACAGGCTCGTTCCAAACAGTCATGGGAACCGTTGTTTTTGTTGTCAATTGGGCAAATGTCGGGAAATATCGTGATGGTACAGCAGATCGGAGCGGGCGGTTCATGGGCATCCTCCACCGGAAAAACAGGTTTCCGGCAGCGTACGATTGCACGAACACGCGGTCAACAACCCCGTAAAGAAAGCGGACAATTCGTCAGAGGGTCAGCTTCAAGCCGGAAGTGACCATGAGAAAGCTAATTTAGCTCCGAATTGGCCGGGACCCGACTGAGGCAATATCGAGCATATGCCGCAAGGAGGGGAGTGGCCAAGGCAGCCTAAATTAGCCGTACAGGGTTCACTTATCTATTTCCGTTTAGATCGCAGTCACACACCGATAGAGGTAAGGCAACGATTGGTCGAGGCGGTAATCGACGTTGCTGTGGTTGTCTGGGAACTCTTCAAAAACGTGAGGGATTTGGAGTGTTCTCAACTTCTGAACCAACTCGCGGGTGCCGAAATGGATTTGGTATTGGTCACGACTGCCGCAATCGATGAACAAACCTCTTAGTTTACGTAGATTTTCCTTAGCTAGGGCGGTCTCGACAATCGTTACGGGATCGTGTTTCTGCCAGGCCTCCCATCGGCTTGGAATCATAGCACAGGTATAAGGATCGACCGGTAGACGTATTCCCTTGGGTGCACCGGCATCCGGGTCGTAACTGGCTGCCATTGCAAAGGTAACGATGGTGGTCAACAATTGGTTGTCCACCTTGGGTGCACCATAAAACGCGTCGAGTACATCGGTAATCGAGCCGCCACAGGCAGCAATGGTATTGAGGGCCTCGGGCAAAAAATGGCGGTACACCCAGTCAAATCCAGCATCTCCGGAGTGGGAAGCCACCGCCCCCCAAAAGTCGGCGTATTGCATCCCATGCACCAACGCGCCGTATCCTCCGCTTGATTTTCCAAACAGCGCCCGGTGTTGCCGGCCACGCCGAACCCGAAATGACTGTTCCATGGCCGAAAGAAAATCAGTGGTCAAAAAGTCGGCCCACCGACCCATGGCAATCGAATTGATATATTGGTTTCCGCCCAACGACGTAAAACAATCGGGAAATGCGGCGATCACCGAACCCATTTTGCCTTCGGCAACCAGGCGTTCCAACCGTTGCGGCGTATTTTCTCCAAACCCTTTCCACGCAATACGGCCCAACCCACTACCGGTAAACCCCGCCAGTTCCACAAACAACGGGTATTCATCCGTGGTGTCGTCATACCCCGGCGGCAAATACACAGACACAGCGCGGGTGGGAGGATCACCCAAGAGATTGTCCCCAATAGCCGTCGACGTAATCCAGATGGTTTCAATACGTCCGTGGAGACCACTAAATGAGTGAGCAGGCATAAACAAGCCTTTTGTTTTAAGGAATTTGTGTTTGAGAAGTTACCGGAACATCGCCGGACACCAACGGCAACGCTGAGAACCGTTGTGTTGGGTGGCAGGAGTCGGTTTCAGGCGTACGAGGGTTTTTGTTTGGCCTCGCATTCCAGGCAGAAAGCAGGGCGGGGTCCATTAAGTGAGTCGGGCGTACATTTTTTAACGCGCGCAGCATCACGTTACGAACGTGAGGGTGTTGTTGTTCGAGCGAAGTCAACAAATCACCCATTGCGTCACGCCGCAGGCCGCCTATGGAGCCGCATAAATTACACGGCAGAATCGGGTAACCCGCGACTTTGGCGTGAGCGGCGATGTCCGACTCGGCACATTCAATCAAAGGGCGAATCACCTGAAACCGTCCGTCATCGGTTGTATAAACCGGTGGCATGGATTCAAGCGAACCTTTATAAAAAAGGTTCATCAAAAAGGTCTCCAACGCATCATCGCGATGATGACCCAAGGCGATTTTGTTGCAGCCCAACCGTTCGGCAGCCGAATATAAAATTCCCCGCCGAAATCGCGAACAAGGTGCACACGGCGTACCGCCGTCACGGGTCAACTCCGAAACAATCGAAAATGTGTCTTCCTGTAGAATCTCATAGGGAGCCCCAAACGTGGCCAACCACTGCTGTAACGGTCGGCCGTCATAACCTGGCTGCACCTGGTCCAAATGAACCGCAACCAGGTCAAACCGGTACGGAGCCCGGCTGCGATTGGACCACAACAGGTCCAGCATGGTGTAGCTGTCTTTGCCACCGGAAATGGCGACCAACACTTTGTCACCTTCCTGCAGCAACCCATATTCCGCAACGGCAGCAGTCAGGGTCCGCGACAATTTTTTGCGTAACTTATCGGCGTCTTCCATATATCAGTTCGGCCTCGGAGCAGGCTAACCCACTTCTTGCAACATTTTTGCCTGCTCGGAATCGGCGACATCGCTGTGGCAAGTCGCTTTGACCCCCGTACGAACCCCCAACTTCAGTTGGGTTTTGTGCGCCAGTCGGTGGATTTCCTCTGGCGTTAAATTACCTCTAGTGCGCAACAACGAAGTTTGTTCGACAGACAATGCCGCGGTCACTTTCGGTTTGTCCCACGCAAATCTGTCTTCTTTACCGGAAGCGAATTGCTGGATTTCCTTGGATATCCGCACCGAACACCAATCGTGGCCACACATGGCACAAAAATCGGTGTCGACGTCCAAATCCTCATCATGAAACGCACGCGCCAAATCCGGATCAAACGATAATTCAAAATGTTTTTCCCAGTTCAAAGCCGCGCGGGCCTGGGTCAACTCGTCGTCTCGGTCCCGGGACGCAGGAATTCCCAACGCGACGTCCGCCGCGTGGGCGGCGATTTTGTACGCGATACACCCCTGTTTGACGTCATCTTTTTTGGGTAATCCCAGATGCTCCTTTGGAGTCACATAACATAACATCGACGCGCCGTGGTAACCAGCAGCAGTAGCGCCAATACACGAGGTGATGTGGTCATAACCGGGAAAAATGTCGGTCACAAGGGGTCCCAGCACGTAAAACGGCGCACCGTGGCAGAGTCGCCGCTGAAGCTTCATGTTGTACTCGATCTGGTCAAACGGAACGTGACCCGGTCCTTCAACCATCACTTGACACCCGTTTTTCCAAGCCCGTTCCGTCAATTCCGCCAAGGTCGACAATTCGGCAAACTGGGCGGCATCGGAGGCATCCCCCAATCCGCCGGGACGAAGGCCGTCTCCCAATGAGAAGCTGACATCGTACGCCCTCATAATGGCACAGATATCATCAAACAAGGTGTACATAGGGTTTTCCTGGTGGTGCGTTAGCATCCATTTGGCCAGAAGCGACCCACCGCGGCTCACAATACCAATCAGGCGGCGTTTGATAAGCGGCAGGTGAGCTGCCAATACACCCGCGTGAATGGTGAAGTAATCGACACCCTGTTCTGCCTGCCGTCGCAGTTCGTCGAGAATGATTGTGGCGTTCAAATCTTCGATACGTCGGCCAATGATCATCGAATAAATCGGAACCGTTCCGATGGGCACCGTACTCGCCTGAATAATGGCTTTTCGGCATTCAATCAGGTCCCCGCCTGTGGAAAGGTCCATTACAGTATCCGCACCCCACCGCTTGGCCCAAAATAATTTCTCCACTTCTTCAGCGGTGCCAGACGACACCGGCGAAGCACCCATGTTGGCATTGACTTTGGTGACCGACGCCCGCCCGATACACATCGGATCCAATTGGTATCCCAAATGCACCTTGTTGGCGGGGATGATCAACCGACCGGCAGCCACTTCGTCTCGAACCAGCTCCGCCGTCAAATGTGGCTCTCGCTCTGCAACCCGGCGCATTTCCTTGGTAATTTGACCAAGACGGGCAAATTCCAACTGCGTCGACGGCACAAAACCTTCGGGTGCAGTTGCAAACTTGCCATGACGAACCCAACCTTCAGGAAGAAAATCCCACGCAGTTTTAGTCGAAGGCAACGGCATTCCGGGCGTATCGGGTGAAGAAAAGGGCACCGGTGACCCAATCGCCGGAGGGCAAGCAAAACTGCCCGGATTGGTACCCAGTCTTTGGCTGGACGGATTGTGGCCCCGCAAAGATGAAGTCGCCGCAAACAAAGAATAGTCCGCTGGGGTTTTGTTCATGATCCTGTCGCTCCTTGAGGGTGTCTCGGCGCATACCATGCCGCGCAGAGGAAACGGGGCGCAACAATAGTCCGGGTGATGCGGGCAGGCAAGCGGAACTTGGTATTCTGCGCAGATCCGTTAAAGGTTGGGTACGCTGGTTGCCCAAACCGGCTCCGTTATGGCAGGCTGAACCATGGTTTGGGAAAACGAACCTTTTTTTTATCAAAGAGGCTGTGAAATGACCGAAAACCAACTGGCACCGACAGCCCGTCTTGACATCAAGGTTGGATTTTCCTGCAACAACCGGTGTTCGTTTTGTGTGCAGGGCGACAAACGACTTACGATACCGGACCGCAACACGAACGAGATTCGGGAAATTCTGACCACCCGACGTAATCGATTCACCGGCGTTGTTTTTACCGGAGGCGAGGTTACGATACGGGCGGATTTGGTCGACCTCGTCGTATTTGCAAAATCCATCGGGTACGAAACCATTCAGATCCAAACCAACGGTCGGCGTCTGTCTTATCTTCCTTATTTAAGAAGGCTTAAAGAAGCAGGTGTCACCGAAATTGCCCCGGCTTTGCACGGCAGCACACCGGCACTGCACGATTCTTTGGTTCGATCACGCAACGCATTTGTGCAAACGGTTTTGGGAATTCGCCATAGCGTAGCCATGGGCCTCCCTGTTATCACCAATTCGGTTGTGGTGAACGACAACGTGACCGACCTGCCGGCACTGGCAAAACTGTTGTGCAACTTAGGAGTCAGGCAGATACAACTCGCGTTTGTCCACCCCGAAGGGACCGCCAAAACCCACTTCAACGCGGTGGTTCCGACGTTTTCTTTTGCAATGCCGTATGTCAAACAAGCGTTGCAAATCGCCCAATCAGCCGGGGTTAGAGCGTTTACCGAAGCGATTCCGTATTGTTTTATGGGCGGGTTTGAACAACACGTCGTGGAGTCCTATATCCCGGAAACCTGTGTGGTGGATAAACCGGAAACCATCGAAAGTTATACCGATTATCGTTGGTCTTTGGGCAAAGTCCATGGCGAGTGTTGTCGACAATGTACCCATGCCTCAATTTGCGAAGGACCGTGGCGGGAATACCCCGAGGTCCATGGGTGGGGTGAATTTATCCCCCGAACGGATCTCGTAATATCTTACTAATCTGGGCCAACCCCTTCAGAATCCACACTTTAAGGAATGGGGTCGTGAGCGTAACTGTTGTCGGCGGCAATAGATGTGATATGCCCACATCCGACACAATTTTGGGAAGAACACATGAGACAACGAATTTTTGTACGACCGGGTTTGGTTTTTGGGGTTTTCGCACTGGTTTATGCCTATGGTTGCGACAATGACGATGGGTCGGGATATGGCACCAAAGGCAGCACCGACACCACTTCGATTGTCACGACAGACACGGTGGATTCGGCGACCGACGATAGCGGTAACAACGGGCCAACCGATATTTCGACGTCCACCGACGTAGACAGTGCCGAGACGTCCGATGACACCGATGCCGCAGAGCTGGACACTTCCGACACCACCGAGTTCACCGACGCAACCATAGATGGCGGTGCAGATACCCAAGAACCCGACGATGCGACAGGGGATAGCCAATCCGGCGGCATCACCACTCCAGTGATGGCAAACGGCAATATCGATATTTATGGTTACCTGTTTTACAACCAAGAAATAGGTGGCGAGTTGGGTCCACAAAGTTTTGCCGGTTACATCCTCTCGGCCCATCAGGGTGCTAAGTTAAAGGTTGATCTGGCATCCTTGGACCCGGAAGTGCAGTTTGCATTGTTTGTGTTTGGACCCGCCGAAGGCGCAGAGTTTTTAGACCCACCTCTCGTATGGAGTGAAAGCAGCGTCGGGGCCACACCCTCTGTGTCTTTTGTGTCGGAACTAAACGGTAAATACTTGGTTGTGGCCGCTCACAATGCGCCACAGCACACATCGTTTACCATGCTGGCAACCTGCGAAGGAGAATCCTGCGGTACAGCAACATTTGTATCTTTGCCGTGCCCGCCTGATTTTGTCGACGACATCTCAGCCTGTATCACAGACTTCTATTTAGACCCGGAAAATGCTCCCGAGACACCTCAGGAAGCTTCAGCATTGTGTGCCGACGCCGAGCCTTTGGCGAACGCGTATGACAACCAGTGTAAAGGTCCCGAACGTCCCTTGTTCTGTGGAGCCGATTATGGATTGTTTTGGGGAGACATCACGAATCAGTGTTCCGATGCGGGATTTTACGCCTATGTGGGCAAGGAATGTTTGTTCGGAGCCCGCTTTATCGACCTGTTCGCCCCGGATTCCCAGGTCGTGATCACAGATGACACCTGGTATTACCCGGAATCGTTGCCGGACCCGTTGACCGAGGCACAAATCCTGCTGGCGGTGGGTTCTAAAGTGAACAATATCAACGATTATGTTGCAGCTATTTTAGCCACAGACAACAACCAGGTCCGCCGGGTGGAAGTGGTGGATTTGGCACGCCGGGTGTTTACGGTTATCGAATTTGGTTTGGGAGACACATCGGTCGGCATCGTATTTCAGCAGGGAACCACTGACGTGGTTGCAACGTTTAACGACGGCGATTTTACGACCTGCGCGGTACAACATACACTTGCCGGAACACCATGTGTCAATGACGTCGATTGCGGCACATACCAGTGTGTTGGACAGTGGGACAACATTGGGCGTTGCGCCGACGCCACCCAGTCGCCGGGTGAAGGAGCATCGTGCAGCAAGGCTACTTTGACCCCGTGTACACCCGGACTGGTTTGCGCCGGGTTATCGACGGGTGATGAGGGCATCTGTGTTGCCCCATGGATGGTCGACACGTTCTTTCAGTTGCCCGTGGCCAGCATTACAGATGAGGGAATCACGACCAGGTCGATTCAGGTCAGCGGATTGGCGACCGTTACCATGGATGTACATCTAAAGGTCACCGTATCCCATTGGGACGTGTCGCAAATCAGCATTACACTGACGAACCCCGCGGGAACCGAGGTTCCCATTTATGCAGGCGATTCGAACGGAACCGCGCTGAGCCTCGATTTGCCGGTCATTGGTTTCCCGGGGGATGAGTCGGCCAACGGACTATGGACCATCAAGGTAATCGATTCGATACCCGGAGGAATCGGCACATTGGATTATTGGACACTGATGCTGACGTCGCGGCTGGATTGACAGTCTGTTTGGTGATTAACCCTTTCCTGCCCCCCCTTTTTTCTGTACAGTCGACAGAATTTTTTTCCCGCAGGCATCGCGGGTAGGAGGAATGGATGCGAGTATGGATATGGATCCCTGTGGTGTTGGGATCGGCAATGTTGTTTACCGGATGTCGCGGAGTCGGCGACAAACAACCCGAAACCGCAAAGCCCGCGGTTGTGCCCGCAGCACCTGCACCGACAACCCCAGCGCCGCCTGCGACCCCGGCGCCGCCTGCGACCCCGGCGGCAGCGGCCGAAATCGAATTTGATCCCGCCAACCCACCGCCGGGTTACCGAAACTGCCATCGTAATCATTGCCATCACGAAGACGGTCGAGTCGCTTCGTATGCTCAGGTGATGCAGGAAATGGGTGCCACCAAAATCAAAGGTGCCGCCGCACCTAAAGAACCACCGATGGCACCGCCGGATGTCGCGGCACCACCCGCCGACGCCGAAAAAACTGCAAGCGGGCTGGCGTCAAAGGTGTTGACCGGGGGAATGGGTCAGACACGACCTGGCCCAACCAGCGTCGTGCAGGTGCATTACACGGGATGGACGACGGACGGAAAAGCATTTGACAGCTCAGTCGCCCGAGGGCAGCCCGCACAGTTTCCGTTAAACCGGGTTATTCCGGGATGGACAGAAGGTCTACAACTGATGGTGGAAGGCGAAGAACGACGATTCTGGATTCCGGAAGAACTGGCTTACAAAGGCCAACAAGGCCGTCCACAGGGTATGTTGGTTTTTGATGTAGAACTCATCAAGATCGTCCAGCCGTGATATAAACGATAGACCTCGCCCTATCTTAGCGATACAGCATCCGGTCGGCGTAAACCACGCCACGCCAGCAACAACAACACCGCAGTGGGAAATACAAGGCCCAAACTTCCCAACATCACACGCAAAGTGAGCTTTCCTGTCGGCTCTTCTGCATAGTGAAACCGAGGTAAAGCCGCTATATCCGCAGCCGTCACCGATTGGTCGTTGGCGGCTTTTTCGCTGAAAAACGACCGCCACTGGTCGTGAAATCGATCTACCTGTGACAAATACCAACTGCGGCGGTCTACTCCGACTCCGGCCACATCGGTGAGTCCCTCATAAAGAATGATGGCGGGGGAAACAAACCGAAGTTTATCAACCAATGCTTGTTGCTCACTTAGCTGAGCTTGGAACTGCTCCAATACCGGCTTGACCGTGCTTTCCAGTTCCTGCTGAACCTCAAGCGACCGTTTCACAGTAGCGCGGTACCGGTCTTTCAGCGTCTCACGGTCGGGGGCGTGGTCTCCTTCCATCTGGCTTGCTTCCTGCTCGGCCTCGGCTGCGGCTTCCCGTGCAAGATTGAGCAATTCAATCCGTGACGGCTGCGGCACCACAACATCCACCCCGACGCTTACAAAACCCGGCAGGATCACGATCAACACCAGCCAACAGGCCATCAAGGCCAACGCGTTACCCGCAGACGTGCTGCCCCACGCATTGACCGCTACCGCCGCTGCAAACCAAAACGTCGTGTAGGCGGCAACAAGAAGTAAGTACAACCCCAAGCGGGCAGGCGCCCCGGGTTCCGACAAATCCCCACCCGCAAGCCACGGGGCCACAGTAGCCAACGTGAACACCACCCCCAACAACACCAAAGCCCTCTGGATTGCTTTACCCAATGTGAAGGTCACCAACGATACCGGCTGGGACAGAATCAACGCCAACGTACCCCGCTCACGCTCACCCGACAACAAATCGTAACTGAGTCCAATGACCACCAGCGGGAGCAGATAAACAAATACAAACGTCACATCAAACGGACCTGTCGCCTGGCGTACCGGACTGCCGACGTGGGCTTCTCCGGTTGATTCCAATCTACTTGCCAACGACACACGCAACACCGTATCGGAAAGCCCCCCCATTGATATTGAGGCCAGCGGACTCAACGGCAAAGCCACCACCTGATGTACGTGGTCTTTGCCGGCCTTATAAGCATCCTGGGCATTCTCATCACCCGCCGCCAAGGCTGAAACCCACTGTTGCATCTGTTGTTGTTGCTCGGAGTGTGCCTCTTGAACACTTTGTGTCATCACATCGGTGTGGGTTCTACCATTGAGCGCAGCCCATACCACCAATGCGGCAAACACAGAGACCGTGATCCATGCCGATGTTTCTCGTCTTAAGTTACGCCATTCGACGCGGATTACCGTTTGCAACATGTTAAATTACCCGCATCCGCCGGGCGAAAACCCAAGAGGTTACTCCGGCACCCACAAGCCAGCACATCAACGCCAGCACACTCTTCCATTGGTGGCCCAACACCCAAAACAAACCGGGTGGTTCGTATTCAAACCGCGGGGCTTTGGCCCACAGCTCCGGACCCGCAACATAATCCCACCCATCCGCGCCGGCATTGGTCGCAAAATCGTTGTCCATCAGTTGCACCAACTCACGCCGATATTGTTCTGCGTGTGCAAAAAAATCGCGATGATGGGCATGATCGGTACCCGCGAATGCCATCGATAACGAACGAACGGCCAACGTCGGTGAAAAAAACGACAACCACTGCGCCCAAACCTCCTGAGCACCGATGTCGGCATTCAAGGCCCCGAAATGATAATCAAACACCTCATTTTCAAATCGCGCCTCGGCCTGAAGCTCCAAACCTTGTAACAATGCCTCCGGCATCATCATCTCGGCGCCCAGAAACCCATGCTGTTCAAGCAGCTCTTTTGAAAACTCTTCGACACGTTCTTCTTTGGGGGTCTGCCCTGGCAATCCCTTATCTAGGCTTTCGGCAACGGCATGGGCCAATTCGTAGGCCGTTGGTAGTGGTTTGATAGCCCCCACCACGTCAGCGAGCACCCGCGGAGCCACTACCGCAGTGGTTACCCAGAACCCCAACGCCAAAACCAACGCCACCCGCGAAGCCGACGCGGTTGCCGAAATCGCCAACGTAACGGCGACAAACACCAAAAAATAGACCCCGTATGCAGCCATAAACGCAACAATTCGCCCCACATCAACCGCGCCGAAGTGCCCCAATGCCGACACCACACCGCCACCAAGGGCCGCGGTCGGTATCAACAAAGCTGCCAAAACCGCCAACAGTCCGCCTGTTTTGCCCACAGCCAACACCGGCAACGCCAAACCGGAACTCGCCAACTGCCGCAGTGTTCCTCGTTCCCGTTCCGACGTCCAACTTCCAAACGCCAACCCAATAATCAAGAGTGGAACGAGCCACTGCAATCCGGTCGCAACGGTCAAACCCCCGAATTGATGAATCGCTGTGCTGTCGGATGCCGCCGCATGGGTCGGCAGATTCTGACGATGACCTTCGATTTTGACCGACACGCCTAAATACGGTTCGACACCCGGGTCAAGATAAGACAGGCTTCCAGTAGGTTTGAATACATACATTCCATAATGGGTTGCCATGTGGGGGTTTTTTTCGCCTTGATGATCCCAATGTTTTCTTGCGACGTCCCCAGCGGCCTCCCGTTCATGATGAATCCGCTCCGCCTGCTGCCAGCCAAACGTCATGGCCAAAAGCAGCAGCAACACGGTTGCCACCGATGCAAACCGAAACCGTCCATCCCGAACCACTTCGCGCCATTCTTTGTGGATGATGGCAGCAATCGCCGAAACTTTGTTGTTTGCGGAATCATTCATGGAATCAGTCATGCATATGTTGCAGGTAAATGTTTTCGAGGTCGGCGTGGCTCCATTCCCCCGTATCGAGAGTGGCCACCAATTCCCCGTGTTTCATAATGCCAACCCGAGTACCCACTTCTTTGGATCGAAAAATATCATGGGTCGCCATCAACACGGCCACACCCTGGTCGCGCAAAGTTAAAAGCAGCCGCGAAAATTCATTGGACGCTTTAGGGTCCAACCCGGAAGTGGGCTCGTCCAACAACAACGCCACCGCTCCTTTGGCCATGGCCATGGCAATGCCCACCTTCTGGCGCATTCCTTTGGAATACGTCCCCACACGACGAAACGCCGCTTCGCGTGCCAAACCTGCGGATTCAAGAAACCCAAGCAAATCAGCGTCCGCCACATTTTTTCCGGCCAACGTCGTAAAGAACTCTAGATTCTCGATGCCGGTGAGATTGGGATACAACATGACGTTTTCGGGGATATACGCCACATATCGTCGTGTCTCGGTACCCTCTTTTGCCACATCTTTACCCATGATGGTGGCGCTGCCACGTGTTGGCTGAATAAACCCCAAGAACAACTGAATCGTCGTGGTTTTTCCGGCGCCGTTGGCACCGAGCAGACAAAACACATCACCGGAGGCAATGCGTAAATCCAACCCTTTGAGCGCAACAAAATCTCCGTAATGTTTAGCCAACCCTTTTGCTTCCAACACCATAGACAACACCGTACAGGCTTAAAAAAAATCGAGAACTAGAAAGATAACGTTCCGAAGGCCGCAACGCAAATACGACAGGTTATAAGGCGGGTCAATGGCAGATTGGAGAGGATCGGTCGACGAAAGATTACGCGGCGCGTTCTTTTCGTTTCGGTTTACCTTTGTTTTTACCTTCGGGGGCGGATTTTTTCTTCGTTCGGGGTGCTGCCCGTTCGGCGTTGCGGGTAGGCCGGCGTTCTTCTTCAATGCGGCTGATATTCAGACGATGACCCGACACCCGAACGGCGCGCAGGCTGTGGAACACTTCGCGGGGCATTCCAACTGGGAGGTCCACCAGGCTGTGATCATCAAAAATGGTGATCCGACCGATAAATTCGCTGTCAATACCGACTTCGTTGGCAATAGCACCGACAATGTTTTTGGCCTTGATGCCGTGCGCATAACCGACTTCCACCCGAAATCGTTCCATATCCAATTCCGGCGCAGCCAACGGGGAACGGTCACGCCCGCCGCGGTCACGCAACGGCTCCGGTGGCCGTTCAACCACCCGTTCGACCCGACGTTCCGGCATCTCGTCTGAACGAACCCGTTCGACCCGACGTTCCGGCATCTCGTCTGAACGAACCCGTTCGACCCGACGTTCCGGCATCTCGTCTGAACGAACCCGTTCCACCGACGGTTCCACACCTCGATTCCGGGTGGTTTCCGGCCGAGAGCCCCTTCGCTCCATATCACGGCTTGACCCACGGCGCTGCCCAACAACCGTTTCGTTCCGCGAAGTCCGGTCCATTTTGGGCCCCCCCGCGGGTGTTAAATTGGGTTCGTCCAGCAGCAACGGTGTTTCCCCTTGAAGCAAACTCGCCAAAGCTGCAGCGATTTCAATGGGTTCGATCTCGTTTTCCGCCTGAACCTGCTCCAAAATCTTACGAAACAGCGCGGATTCTCCATTCCCCAAGGCTTCGGTAATCCGCTGTTTGAACCGGGAAATACGTTGTTCATTGATGGTTTCCGTAGTCGGAAGCTCCATCATTTCAATAGGTTGCCCAACAGCGCGTTCGATGATCTGCAACAAACGCCGCTCCCGCGGAGTGACAAACAAAATCGCGTCGCCTTTTTTGCCGGCGCGACCGGTCCGCCCCACGCGATGAACGTAGGATTCGGTGTCATTGGGAATATCAAAGTTAATAACGTGGCTGACCCGGTCCACGTCCAACCCCCTTGCTGCGACGTCGGTAGCCACGACCACGTCCAGTTTGCCGTTTTTCAACCCGTCAATGGTGCGCTCCCGTTGTTTTTGCGCCATGTCGCTGTTGAGCGCCGCCACTGCAAAACCACGAGCTTCCAACTTTTCCGCCACTTCTACGGTGGCGACTTTGGTCCGTACAAACACCAACACAGCATCGATCGGCTCGGCTTCCAAAATCCGCGTCAACGCATCGATTTTCCGTTCGTTGTGCACTGGCCAGAACCGCTGGTGAATGGTCGCCGCGGTGCTGGTCTTTAACTTAATGGTAACTTCTTGTGGGTTTTGCAGGTGCGTATTGGCAATACGCCGAATGGCCGGCGGCATGGTTGCGGAAAACAGGGCGATCTGGCGACCTTTTGGAGTCTGCTCCAAAATCCACTCCACATCGTCAATAAATCCCATCCGAAGCATCTCATCGGCTTCGTCCAGCACCAAACATTTCAAATGTTCTAATGCCAAGGTACCTCTGCGCATGTGGTCCATTACCCGTCCGGGAGTCCCAACAACCACCTGGACACCCCGCTTTAAGGCCCGAAGCTGGATATTGTAATCCTGGCCTCCGTAAATCGGTACCACATGCACACCATTGAGGTGTTTGGAATACCGGTGAAAAGCCTCGGCGACCTGAATCGCCAGCTCCCGGGTAGGAGCCAACACCAGGATCTGAGTCGCCGTGACGCTGGTGTCCATTTTCGCCAACAATGGCAAAGCAAATGCCGCCGTTTTGCCGGTGCCGGTCTGTGCCTGGCCGATTACGTCATGGCCCTGCAACAACAACGGCACGGTCTGTGCTTGAATCGGCGTGGGAGATTCGTAACCGACATCGCTCAGAGCGCGCATCAGCGGTTCAGGGAGGCCAAGCTCAATAAAACTCGGCGGAGAAATAGAATTTGTCATGGCTACACAAGTTTTTGAAAACGGCTGGATCGGATACGCGGGGTGCGTTGGCTACCGTCAGGTTGGCGTCTGTCGGGGTTTTTCCCTTACGCTACAAACCGGGCGCGGACTATATAGATTTGTTTTTGATTTTGCACGACTTTTTGTCATCGATCACTAAATTACCGAAGTGCAGATCATTTTCGTAACATCACCGCTTCAAGTTGTTGTAATCGTGTTTCATGATCGGCTTTTTCGGCGGTTAACTGTCGGATTTGATTTTCCAGGTCGTCGATACGCTGGTTCTTCTCGGTTAGTTCATCGGACAAACCGGCAAAAATCGCAGTCATCCAGGACAGGTCCGTGTTTATATGAGCACGGGCAGGCGCCGCACCCAACACCGAATTCAGTACGGCATCGGATTCCAAAGGCAGGGCGCCACGCTGTACCGCCAGCAGCATCAGAACGGTTCCGTGGTCTCCCGGGTGCTCCGGCTTGAACTCACTTAACGCCATCCCGACTGCCGGTCCTGGTAAGTTAGCACGCATACCCATTCCCGGATAGGAGGCGGTCGTAATCCAGTCACCCGCCCGAATCGGCCCACCTTCGCCGGTCACTTTTACACGCACCCGACCCGCAAGAGCCACTGGAACGGCTTCTCCCACGGTCATGCGGGCAAAAAATTCCTCCAATTGAATCACGCCTTCGGGTGCCGCATAAGCCGCCAACAGGTCGAAATAGTGATATGCCTCTCTCATGATACGTTCTTTCGTGTACAAATGGCCGTTACCGGTCAGTGTCATACCCGCCATCATGACCACAGCAGGTGTGTCCGTCACCACGCCCACGATCCCACCCGCGTAGGGGCGGCCCGGCGATCGCTCGACCTCATGTTCGCCGGCCGGAGAAAACACAACAATTTCGCCAGCATCCACAGTCGCATCGGGTGTCATATAGAATTCGGCAAGATCATAACCGGTCCCGAACCCGTCTGCCTGATTGTCCGCTGATTTCCAGCCGCCGCCGCCGACTCCGACTCCAAAATCGTCGTCGTCGTTTTCAGCAAACACAATGGTGTCCACGATTTCGCCGCTTAGAATACGTGCCGAAATTCCGTGGGCATCCCCACAGCCACCGCCAAAATCGGTTTGTGCCTCAAAAGTCACGGCATCATTAGCGGTAGGGCCAAAAAATCCACCCGCAACGCACGAATAATATCCTGTTCCCCGGTGCATCTGCCAAGATCGACCAGAGGTAAAAAAGTTCAAGGCATCGAGATTATCGTTGTTGATCCCCAGTTCAAGCCGGATGTTTTCGCCACCGGTGGTAAAATAACGAATCCAGGCGTCGTCCCCACTACCGCCGTATTTGTCATTCTGAAAATCGATATATTCGCCGTTAAACCCAATGGTCGGGGTATCTACTACGATCAAAGTGGGAGCAACAAGCTGGATGTCATCGTCTGCATCGTTGTTGATACCGATCGACAGGCGAGTACTTTCGCCGCCTTTGGAAAAATAGCGGATCCACGCGTCATCTCCGCTACCTCCCCACTGGTTTTCGGCCCATTCGATGCCTCCGCCACAGGCCAGGTTCAAGTTACCACAGATATTGGACGGACCAGGGGGACCCGTGGCTCCGGTCGGCCCGGTCGCACCGGTGGGACCCGTGGGACCCGCCGGACCCGTGGGACCCGCCGGACCCGTGGGACCCGCCGGACCCGTGGGACCCGTGGGACCTTGTAATCCAGTGGGGCTGCCGACCCATACACCCGAGCTGTTGATCACCGTGTTCCCGTTAACAGCATACGCGGCTGCGTCGACACCCCCGGTATGTTTCGCGGCACCGCTGTTGGCAAACCGATGCACCATGAGGGCTGCGGCATCAGAGTTACAGGCACCGAGAGCACAGGAATTGGCATAAATGGCAACCGCGTCGGTCCCATCACCATCATCGTGAATATAAAACCGCAATTCCGATTGATTGCCGGCCACATTTTCGCGCCGGATATAAACGTCGTCGGTATTTTCTCCACTTGCACCAAAACGTAGACGATTGGGGGTATTGATACGCATGTCCCCGGCGACGTGTAGGGAATGGTCCGGTGTAGGCGTGCCGATGCCTACGGCGACGGCGGTTGTTACTTTGCCGGCCCCGTCTGTCCACGAACTCGTACCGGATGGGCCTGTAGGACCAGTAGGACCTGCCGGACCGGTAGCGCCGGTGGCGCCGGTAGGGCCCGTGGCTCCCGTTGGACCAGTAGGACCTGCCGGGCCAACTGCACCGGTGTCTCCCTTGGGACCGGTGGCTCCCGTTGGGCCGGTGGCGCCGGTGGGACCGGCAGGACCCGCCACGCCGGTGTCGCCTTTGGGACCCGTGGCTCCCGTTGGACCGGTAGGACCGGCGGGACCGGCAGGACCCGCCACGCCGGTGTCGCCTTTGGGACCCGTGGCTCCCGTTGGACCGGTGGGACCAGTGGGACCAACTGGACCTTGAACACCCGTATCACCTTTGGGGCCCGTGGCC
>JABWCM010000100.1 GCA_013360285.1 Myxococcales bacterium | reverse complement strand
CTTGCGGCATATGCCCGATATTGCCTCAGTCGGGCCCCGGCCAATTCAGCGCTAAATTAGCTCGACCAGGGTCACTTCCTTATTTCCGCTGACCCTCTGTGAGCCTGTGATTGTGATGCGATGTATTGGCAGTCGGGGTTATTGTTGGAGAACGAGTCGCAAATATGGTACGTAAAGACGTCATAAGAAGGCGTCGGCTGGGTTTGCGACGCTCAAAAAGAGGAGTGCACTGGTGGTTCGTAGGTTGAATGACGGCAATCCGGAACGATGGCCCTTGGTGTCCGCAAGAGAAGGGCAACAAACCGCTCCGTTATCGGACGCGGTCTTACACTTTGTAAATACTGCGATTGCGACCGGGATGGATGATGGACATTTCGGTATGCTTGCCAAAGTACTTGAGGAACTTGGACCAGTCGGTTTGCTGCAACGATTGACAGTGCCGACACCCCGCCCGGTGTCATTGGCCCAACCTTTCCGACTACGAGACAAAATCGATGCCCGGTTGGTGATGACGGATGTGCGGGCGCAGAACTGGCCGGATGTTGTGAACGTCTTTTGTGATGCCCTGGCCGTTACCTCCGCTTTGGTTCCGAATCATGAAACGGGTTCGCCCCCGTCGACGGCACCTATGGAACATGAGGTTTTTAGCGCAGCGTTGATATCCGATCTCGCGGACCATTTCCGGAAAGGGGGAGAAAGTTTTGGTTGGTTTTTGGGTACGGGTGTCGGGGTACCCCATGCGTTTGTTGCCGGGTTACGCGTTCCTCGCGTCGCTGTTGTGCGGCTGCTTCGTGGGTTGACGGGACTTCAAACTCCCGACGATGTTCCAGTGCGGCTGTTGTTTTTTCTACTCGAACCGTTGGATAACGTGGAATCGCACCTTTTGCTGCTTGCACGTATCGCTCATATATGTGGAACAGTTGGTAATTTAGGGTTGCTCCTGGCGGCTTCGGGGCAGGAATCGTTACTCGATTGCATCACGGCTTTGGATTACGACATTCGGAATGGTTAATGATGAATCAGACTCTTGGTCGAAATTGGATTGGTCTATTGGTGGTGGTTGTCGGTATCGGGACGGCGGTTGGGTGTACCGATGAGGAACCGTCCGGAACATCCGACGTGATAGATGTAGGGACCTGGGGCGATGTTGTGGACACTGTCGGCGGCTTGGATATGACCGCTGACGGGGATCAAGATATGGCGCCGGATATTGTGGTGCCCGTGGACACTTCCAAGGCACCGGATACCGTCGTCAACTTGTGTGGCGCCGGTTGTGCGCCGGGTACGTTGTGTGTGCCGGAAAAAGGTTGTGTACAATGTATCACCGACGAACAGTGTCTGTTTCCTTCTTGGTGTAACGACGGCGTTTGTGTTGAATCGTTGTGTGTTCCCAACACCAAAGACTGCGCCAACAATACGCCGCGGGAGTGTTCTGAAGACGGCCAGAAGTGGATCGAAGGCACTCCTTGTATGGATGGGCAGGAAGTGTGTGTCCAAGGTCAATGTGAAGAAATCGTGTGTACACCGGGCGAAAAAACCTGTGACAAATTACAGATCTTGCTGTGTGATAATTATGGCACCGGTTGGTCTCACGTCGCCTGCCCTCCGGGAAGTGCCTGTTATACCGACCAGTGTGAGCCGATTACACACAATGTTTTGTTGATTTTTGATACATCCGGGTCCATGGGAGGTACGGGACCGATCGATATTCCTTTGATTCCGTGTGTGTGTGGTGCGGGTAAGTGTCCGATTATGCCTTATCCGGCATGTGAAGACATCAACTGCCCACGTACACGGCTGGGTTTGGCAAAAAAAGTCTTAAATGAGTTATTCGAAACCAAAGCTTTCGATGCTGTGCACTTTGCGATGCACCGATTTCCGCAGATTTTGAAAGCAAAGTCGGCCAATTCGTGTACGGATTTGTTTGGAATCGGCCACTATCAGGCTACCGGAGGCGATTTTATGACCGGGGATGATGGTGCGCACGTTCCGGCGGACGGAAGTTATTTTGACCAGAACTTGCATGAGATTCTTTCCGTGCCATACCCATCCAAAGCGGCAGAAGACACCAAGGCCCTTGCCAAAGCGTGGGTGGATGGCGACGAACAGTTCACGACCATTGGCACTCCGTGTCAGAAAAACATCGAATGCAAACCCAACGTGTGTGCTTTGGATACACAGACGGGAAACGGAGAGTGTGCTACCCACACCAACCCGGAATTGCGGTCGACTGGAAATACCCCGCTTGGAAAGAGTTTGTTTTATGCAGGTGAATATTTCCGCAAATTTGTAGTGGTCGACGGCAAAGATTGTGAGACTGCCGAGGATTGCGGGAGCGTAAATTACCTATGTGGCCCAAACAAAAAATGTTTTGACCCATTGCGGAAATGCCGGCGTAACGTTGTGTTGCTGTTTACCGATGGCGTGGAAACACCGGCGACGGAGCCGACCAACTTTTTTAACCCAAAACTGCAGGCCAAAAGGCTGCATTATGGGCTGGGGTGTGCGTTTGATTCCGATTGCCTAAATGGAGCCAAATGCAAAACCGGAATTTGCCAAGGTTATTCAATGCCCAATACGGGGATTTTTGAATTGATACCTTATATCGATGGCGGTGCTGGAGCCAACACACTGAAGGATCGGAACGGACAGTCGATTCCGATGACCATTCATGTGGTTGATATGAGTGACCCCGAGGGCAATGCCGACAACCGGCGGATTGCCGACCACGGTGGCGGAAATTTTTATCCGGTGTCGGATGGCAATCCGGATGTGTTGCTCGAAGCTTTCAAAAGTGTTCTCAACGTCAAGGCCAATATCCAAGACTGTGTTCCGGAGTTTCCCCAGTAATTTTCAGTCGAACTCGTTTGGGATGGCACTGGTCCCCACCAAAAAAGGAATCTCCACCACGATTGCCGCGCTCAACACGGTGGTCCAGGCGGGAACAAAACTTGCAGACGAAACCAATTGGATTTCGGGTACAACGCGGACCGGTCCTAAGGCAACGTTGTAACCTATCGAACCACCTATCCCCAGCGCAAATCGTTGTGGTACAACGCTTGCCCCCAAAAAGAGCCCATGTTTCCATGGCTGCCATCGAATGCCGGTTTCCCACGATAGGCTGGAGATGTTGTCTCCGGGAGCGCCCGGGACTACTTCTACAAACACGCGCACAAAAACCGACATATGTGGATCCAACTCTGCGCCGATGACGACAGGAAGCCTCCACACAAAACGGTTCGTGAAGTCGTAGGTTACGACGTTGTCGGCGACACTTACGCCGGCCCACGGAAGACCCCAGCCGATACCAACAAATGGGCGAAAAAACTCCTCGGCAGACGCAGCCGGTTCCGGTAATCCGGCGTGCAGGATGGCGATCAAGAAGGCAACCTGCGTTAACCTGCCTTTGGGAGCACGAAGCCGAGGCGCCGGCGGATCGGCGCTCGTCGCGTCAAGGTCAGGAGAAATGCGGGTGAACCCGGAGTTCTCATGAGAATTCCGGGTTAAGGACATGCAAAAACCGCGGCTGCAAGCCCGCCTCGAATCGATACGCCGACGTCCGTGAATTCCGGCCCGAGCATGGTCTCGCGGTGTGAACTGCTGTTTTTCCACGCTTCGATGGCGTCAAGGGGATGATCGCCGTCGGATGTCAGATTCTCGCCGACACACGATGCGGGATAACCTGCGGCGGCGACGCGCTCGGCAGCGTTGGTTCCGTTCGGCCCAGTATGGTCCACGCACTGACAGTAAGGTTGCATTTGTAACAAATATTCTACTTGAGTGCGTGCCGCTTTGGCGAGACGCGGATCGGCTGTTAGTGGTTTTTGGCCGTCGGCCACTCGGTAATCGTTGATTTCGTCGATCAACTGGTGGGCTTGTTCAGGTTCCGTATCTGGTTGGCAACGGCAAAGTAAGATAAGTGTTAAGATAAGGTGGTAACACATCCAAGTAGATGAAGTTGTGTCTGTTGCGGTCATCGTATTTTGCTTTGCGAAACAATTGTCGTACGGATGATGAACGGCACGAATTCCAACCGTGCCGCTATGAACATACCACGTAGGACGATTTATTGGCCATAATCAGCTTCAACTTCCGGATTGGCGGGGGTGTTGACAACAGGAGGGTCAAGGAAGCGGTTGGTCGAAGTGTGGTGTAAGGGTTCACGGTTGTTGGGTTTGTTCTGGTGATATGCGGGAGGTCGGGCGTGGCTATTCATTTTTGATTTGTGATTCGGTAACGTGTCGCCGTGTTGTCCCGCGACCGGCGAAACATGGAGAACCGGCGGATTGTGACAAAAAGACCTCATGGGAGAAATATGCGAAGACGACTGGATTGGGGGTTGGTAGGGTTATGTTGTTGTCTGGTGGTCACAGGCTGTGAAGATTCCGGGGACTCAGGAAATGGTGCCGATGTCGGTGTGACAGACCTTGGAGGGGATAACGACGATACACAACAGGACACAGGTGGCACGACGGAGGACACGGGAGATACCTCGGCCATATCCGATACAGGTGGTCCGGCGGAGTGTTTCTTGGCCGATGGAGCCGAAGAGCCCGAGTGGATCGACAAAGTACTGTGTCAGAACGACTTTCTGGCCGTTGCTTCGGAACCCATTGATGCCAGCATTCCTGGTGCTTTGTCTTGTAAAACCGTTTTAGATCGTCTTGACGACAACCGGTTCTATTTTCAGAACAGCAAGAAATATCTCATCCATTGGGAATTTGCTCACAAACACCTGTCCGGAAACGGAAAACCGCTGGTCCCGGCGCTTGGTCAATTTAACCAAACCGAATATTACAGTCCGGCGCGGCGATTCATTCTGGGCGCGTTGACCTTCTACCAGGAACCGGGAGTGTGGGTGTACGAAATTTCACCCTATGATACCGCAAGCTTTGACATGATTCAGTTGGCCTACGAAACGATTCAGGCCAATACGTTTTTCGGCGACGAGTTGTTTTTCCACCCGACCTCTGCGGCGATTGAGCTGGAAGCAAAGAAACTGCCCAGCAGCGTCAAACAAATTTCTACCGACGAGTTATTTAAGGGGATAACTTATCAGCCTTTGAATCTTGCCGAAGGCGTTGGTCGGTTGAAGTTCATGAAAGCAAAACAACTGGAGACCGAGTACTTAAACTTCCGCGACATTGTGGTGCTCGACAGTGTCCCCAACGATATTGCGGTTGTTGCGGGTATTATTACTGCCCAACTTCAGACCCCTTTATCCCACATCAATGTGTTGTCCCAAAACCGCGGCACGCCGAATATGGCGCTGATTGGAGCGGAGACCAATTCGGAATTGCTTGCTCTGGATGGCAAATGGGTTCGGTTGGTGGTGGGTCCGTTTCACTACACCATTGAAGAGGTTACGTTAGCGGAAGCAGACGCATGGTGGGAAGACAACAAACCGGAGCCGGTTGGGGTTCCGAATCTCGACATGACAGTGACGGACCTACGTGATACCGACAAAATTCTGGATATCGAGGGGTTGGGACTCGGACCGGCGCTGAAAAAAGCCATCCCGGCCTTTGGCGGAAAAGCGAGTCATTACGGTGCTTTGACCGAGATTGGACCCGATGTGCCGGTTCCGATGGCGTATGCTGTTCCGGTATATTATTACCGAAAACACATGGAACTGAACGGATTGGACAAAGTTGTGGATTCGATGCTTGACGACGAGGCATTTAAGTCCGATCCGGCGGTCCGTTTTGAAAAGCTCGCCGAACTGCAGGAAATGATTCGAAACAGTCCTGTGGATCCGGCATTTGAGGCGTTGCTGATGACAAAGTTGGCAACGGATTACCCCGGGCAACGTATGCGGTTTCGTTCGAGTACCAATGCCGAGGACTTGGATGGATTTACTGGTGCGGGGCTGTATACATCATTGTCCGGAGACCCGAATGACCCCAAAGATCCCATTATGGATGCGGTTCGGGGTGTGTGGGCAAGTATATGGAAATATAAGGCTTTTGAAGAAAGAAGTTATCGCAGTATCGATCACAAATCGGTCGGGATGGCTCTGTTGTCTCATCCGGCTTTTCCGGAAGAAGAATCAAATGGCGTAGCGTTGACCGCCAACATTTTTGACACGAGTGGGCTTGAGCCGGGGTTTTATATCAACGCACAAATCAAAGGTGTTTCGGTGGTGTTGCCGGACGCTGGGGTGACCACCGACCAGATGATTTATCATTACCAAATGCCGGGCCAGCCCATAGTATTTTTGTCTCATTCCAACCTGATTCCGCCGGGTGAGACAGTGTTGACCACGGCGCAAACGTATGAACTCGGGAAAGCGTTGTCGGCGATTCACCAGTATTTCTTCAAATTGTATGGCCCACCACCGGGGAACCCGCTGGAGTTTTATGCTATGGACGTCGAATGGAAATTTGACAGCTCAGACGGCGGACCGGCTAAAGTCGTGATCAAGCAAGCACGACCTCACCCGGGGTGGGGGCTCAACAAATAAACGGTTCGTCGCTTAAGTTAGAACGTCAACAACCGGCGGGTTCAAATGGATAAATTACTGTTGGTGTGCCTTATCTGCGCTTCCGCTGCCTTTCTTCCCATGTGTGAGTCGGGTGGGGGGAATTCGGGAAATCAACAAAATTCCGGTTCTGTTTTGGATGATTTAACCGACACGACGTCGAGCGGCGCCGATGGAGTGGGCGGAGTGTTGACCGACTTGGTGTTGGAAGATTTCCAATCAGCAGACGTGTCGGAAGGACCGGACGACGTCGGTTCTATGTCGGAAGATGTGTCGACCGCGCCGGAAGCTTGTCCACTGAACAGTCGGGTTGGATTTTTTGAAGTTGCAAATTGGCAGGGATACTCCACGGTAGCCGGTGAAGTCTCGGAAGGGGTGATCCCGCTGACCGTGTTGCAGCCTTTGGAACAAGAGGGTGGCTGTTGGTTGATGCGCCGGGAGAATCCGTTTTGTGACCCGCCTTGTGGTGCCGGCCAGTTATGCGATCATTCTTCGAAGTGTATTCCGTACCCGGAGAAAAAAAGTGTTGGCACGGTCACTATTTCTGGGTTGAACGAACCTGTGGAGATGAATCCCGACCCGGTCAATAACTACTACGATACGACTGTTCCCTACCCATTGTTTGATCCGATGTCGCCTATCAAACTCACAGCAACCGGCGGGCAGTTGGAAGGATTTTCACTGAGTGCAGTCGGCGTCGCAACGTTGAATGTCCCAAATGTTGAATGGACAATGAAAAAAAACGAGCCTCTGCCTCTTGTCTGGGAGCCGGTTACCAGTGGCGCCCATATTTACTTGTCCATTAACGTTGACCAGCACGGAAACTCTCCGGTCACGATGTTTTGCGAGTTCGACGACAATGGGAATGCGGAGGTACCGTCTACTTTGGTGACCAAATTGTTGGAATATGGCGTAAGCGGATTTGCGACGGCGGATATGTATCGCAGAACGTTGGATTCGATAACCATCAGCACCGGGTGTGTTGAATTACTCGTATTCAGCCACGTACAGGGTTTGTTGCAAGTGGAAGGCCACGTGCCTTGTTTTATCGATGCCGATTGCCCTCCGGGAGAAACCTGCAAAGTCGAGATCAACACCTGCGTTCAGTGACCCGCCGTAGTTTTTCAGAGAGTTTGTGAAAAAATAGCTGCGCGGCCTCTAGGCAGTGGCGCAGTAGCGCCTCGGCCAGCAAAAAGTCTGCGCAATATTCCTGATATTACTCGACTTTTTCCTGGTCGATTCGGCGCCAAATCCGCGCCCATATTTCTTCACAAACTCAGATGGTCAGCTTCAAGCCGGAAGTGACCCTGAGAAAGCTAATTTAGCGCTGAATTGGCCGGGACCCGACTGAGGCCATGTCGAGTATATGCCGCACCGACGGGTGTCGCCAAGGCAGCCTAAATTAGCCTATCAGGGTTTACTTATCTATTTCCGCTGACCCTCTCTGTGGGATTGACCGTCTGTTGGCTTTGTTGCGCTGCTCAACCCTATTTGGTGTTTGGAATTATTTCCAACGTCTCCTATAATCAGGCCATTATTGGTTGGCCCCTTTCCAATCACCAAATGGGTCGACCCGGAGAACGGGATGCGATGGTTTTGGACACTTGTTGCCGTGTTGTGCGTTGCGTGTTCATCCGACGGGGATGGTGTGGTGCCGGTTGGAGCGTCCGGCTCCAACGACCCTGGCCAGCCGGGATTGGTAGGATATGGTACGGGTTCGGGCGGAGGAGGGTCCGGCAATGCTACCGGTAATAACGACTCCGGATCGACCGGCGGTGGTGGTGGGCAGTTTGGCGGTGGTGAGGGAACGCCATCCGCTGACGCCGGGGACCCCGATCCACGAAAAAACCCGTGTGTGGATAACGACGGCGACAACCACGGTAAGGCTTGTGTTGCCGGACCTGATTGTGACGACACCAATCCTTACTTTACCGACGAGTGCCCCGACTGTACGACCGCTAATCATGCGGGATGTCCATGCGATCCGTCAGGGCAGACGTCGTATTGTTATGGTGCCGATCCGGCGCTTAACGGCATAGGCAACTGTAAATTAGGCCAACGTACGTGTGTGGATGGTTATTGGACGGGTTGTTTGGGCGAAGTTCTGCCGGAAGATGAGATCTGCGATGGAACCGACAACGATTGCGATGGCGCTACGGACGAGGGTGTGCTGAGTGTTTGCGGAAATTGTGACAAATTCTGCGCAATTGACACCATTGGCGCCGGTACCAACAAACCATTCGCCGTGGACGAAAACGACTCCCCGTCGGTACAGGTGACTCCGGAAGGGTGGGTTACATTGACCGAATCGAGTTATGCGTTTCGGTTTATTTGGATTGCCAATTCCGCGGAAAGCACGGTCAGTAAGTTAGACACGGATACGGGTAAAGAATTGGGGCGGTATACGGTTTGTGCCAACCCATCACGTACTTCCGTTGACCAAAAAGGCGACTGCTGGGTCGGATGCCGTGATGATGGTAAGGTCGCGAAAATTCACAATATTCCGGAGACCTGTAAGGATTTCAATGGCGATGGGGTGATTCAGACTTCCACTGATGCGAATGGCGATGGGGTCATCCAAGGTTCGGAAATGTTACCGTCCGGACAAGACGAATGTGTCGACTTTGTGGTCAAACCCAGCGGTGACCCGACCGTGCGTGCACTCGGTGTCGACTCACAAAACCATGCGTGGATTGGCCTTTGGAACCAAAGCCAACTGATGCGGCTTGAACCCACGGCGGGACAAGTGGTGCAGACGGTCAACATTCCGGCGCAACCCTATGGTCTTACGATTGACAAGAGCGGAATCATATGGGTTTCGGGTCGAGGCGGGTCCCTGTTGGTGCGGGTAGATCCAAAAACCAACGATGTTAGCTCCATGTCGCCGGGTGGTTGTTTTGAACCATATGGAATCGTTGCCGATCTTTCCGGGGACGTGTGGATTGGCAATTGTTGCTGTGGCCATTTTGCGCTGCGATATCGACCATCCACGGGCGAATGGGTTTCAATAGGTACATCCAACCGACCCCGTGGTATCGCGGCGGGTGCCGACGGCTACATTTACGTTGCTATCGACGAATCCAACCGAATTGCAAAAGTAGACCCGGCCACCAACCAACTGCTTGGGTATGCGGAATTAGGCTCGGGGCGATTTCCGGTGGGGATTGCTGTAGATTCAAAGGGTTACGTCTGGGCAGTCAATCAGAGTTCCAACAGTGCGACGAAGATCGATCCAACAACCATGACCACGGTATTCGAACACCCTGTCGGCGCAGGGCCTTATACCTATAGCGACATGACCGGAGCCGCATTTTTTCAATCGATTGCCCCCGATGGTGTTTTTAACGAAATCTATGGCGGTTGGGACGGTGTTCGCGTTATATGGGAGACCTTGTCGATCAATGCTGACACTCCGCCGGGGACATATATCGAAGTCCGACTTCGCGCCGCGGATTCATTGGAGGAACTGAAAACGGCTGCCTGGAGCGATTTGCAAGGCCCATTTCCGCCAAAAACGTTTCCGATTCAACTCAAGAAAGTACTCAAGAAAAAAGGTGATTTTCTGCAGGTGGAAATTCGGTTGGTCAGCGACGGAGAGTCGCTGAAACCCTACGTGAAAGGCATTTCCGTGCAGTATTCAGCCGAACCGGAAGAATAAACCTACCTTGCATTTGTCTGCATTTCTCACAAGATCCAGGCTGCGAGTGCCGGTCTGCCACCAGATTCGAAACTATCGCCCGCGCTCGTGAGAAATCCGTTCTATATACCACATCGTGCGTACACGTTTTTCGGGCTTGTGTACTTATCTCGTTATTTCAATCTTTCCCCGAACTCAGATCGCTGCGGCAGACTTTCACCATCTCGACAGGTTGGTTCAGAACCCGGCATTCTCTGAGTTTGTGAAAAAATAGCTGCGCAGCCTGTGGGCGGTGGCTTTTGGCCGCCTTGGTTCCGAAAAACCCTGCGCAATATTCCCGATATTACTCGGATTTTCCAAAACCAATTCGGCGCAAAATCCACGCCCAAAACCTACGCCCATATTTTTTCACAAACTCTGAGGAATATCCGGGTAGTGCCGCAGGGATTTTTCCGGGCGAGGCGGCAGAAGCCGGCCCGGAAAAAAATTTCATCTAAAAACACGAGCCACCTAGTCTCGTTTCAGGATCTTGAACTCTACGCGGCGGTTTTTCGCCCGATTTTCATCCGAATCATTGGGCAACAGCGGGACAGTTTCGCCATAACCTTTAGAACTCAGAATTTTACGGTTTACGCCGTTTTTGATGAGGTGTTGACGTACCGCATCGGCGCGTTTCTGCGACAGTCTCAGGTTGGATTTGTCGTTACCCACGTCGTCGGTATGGCCTTGGATTTCGATGAGTCGCAATCCCGCAGTGGTTTTCATGACTTCCGCAACCTCCGCCAACAGCGGGAAACTGATGGGGTCGATGATCGCTTTGCCGGTTTTGAAGAATACCATTTCCGTAATCGCGATACGGTCCGCTTCTACGCAAACACGGCCTTCCTCGGGACACCCGTCGTCATCCTGACAATTGTCTTTGTCTTCCGGCTGGTTGGGGCATTTGTCGGCCGTGTCCAGAACACCGTCCCCGTCGTTATCCGGATCGGGGCATCCGTCTTCGTCTTGGAACCCGTCTTTGTCTTCGGGATCTTTTGGACATTGATCACGGTAGTCTGCAATTCCGTCGCCATCGGTATCGATATCCGGGCAGCCATCATCATCCATATCCCCATCCATGTCCTCGGGATCATTGGGGCATTTGTCGGTTACGTCGGCGATTCCGTCGTTGTCGTTATCCAGGTCCGGACAACCATCTTCGTCCTGGAAAGCATCTTTATCTTCGGCGTCGTTCGGGCATTTGTCCTGCGCGTCCTTGACACCGTCCCCGTCGTTATCGTCATCCGGACAGCCGTCTTGGTCCTGGAAATTGTCCATGTCTTCCGGATCATTGGGACACGCATCCACATCATCCAGAATCCCGTCCCCATCAGCATCGAGTACGGCATAGTGTGCGGGTTGGTATCCGACTGTGGCGAAAACACGAAAGTCGGCATTGCTGATACCGTCCAACATACCGGCACCGCCGCCCACCGCTGCGGCAAAACCACTGTCAATGTGTCGGTAACGAATACCGCCATGTAGCTCAACCCGGCTTGTGCCTTCGTCAAACAATTTGTCGGCCTGGGTGCCAAAGGTAGTTTCCTGAATGATTTCGAGTTGGTCGTCCAAAAACGGAATTCCAAAACCCAGCCCGGCCACCAATTCGTTACCCAGAGCTGCGCCCGCAAACCCCGTGTCTACAGCGCGTGCTTTGAAGCCCGCGTTGAGCATGATCTTAAAATGGGTCATGTATGCGTCGACTAGGAACTTCCCGGTTAGAGTCGGTCCGGCCTCAGCGGTATATAGATCGCCTCCGCCCGTTGGCATGGTCACAGTAAACGAAGCGCCCAGGCCTACGCCGGTTCGTACAGGGCGAAATATCGCACCTTTGAAGCCGATAGCTACGTCTCCCAGCGAAAAACCGCTGATGGCTTCTCCGTCTTTATTGAATGGGTGCTCCACTCCCCCATGCATTACGTGTAGCGGAACGTCCAATCCCATGCTCAGGTGTTCGCCGAGCGCGAGGGACGTCAGTACGTTGAGAGTCGCCAAGGATTCCACGACTTGTTCGCCATCGATATCCAGCAGACCCGCCGCAAAGTTAAAACCGATGAACGCGTTCGGGGTAGTTTTTGCGCTGACCTTTGCACTTTCGATTTGAAACAAATCCAGTGCATGGGGAGAAAACCGAAACTGTTGGGCGTCGAAATCAGCCGCTTGGGAGGGCGTGGCGGTTGTCAAACCTAACGCAACTGCAAACGTTCCAACGGCTAACTTAAACCAGCGATTGTTTATATTTGTCATTGCCGTCATTCCGCGGGCACGCCGCACTGCCCGTCCGACCGCTTCCGCAATGGAGTGATATGTGCGCATGGGATACCTCCGCGAGAGTTAAAGAACATCAAAAGAAAAACCGACCAGAACTTGCCCATACAAGGAATCACCGCTTCGTACGGTGGCCGAAGTGGGGTAGGCGGATGTGGAAGTTGTCGGAATTGTATCGAATTTGATTCGGTCGTAATAGTCTGACGGAGTGTCGAAGCTATAACCGAATTTGAACACGATCGGAATGTTAAAATTACCGGCCAACACGTCCACTCCCAGTGCCCAGGTAAGATAAGTCGCATGCTCGGTTTTGGAACGTAGTTGTTTGAATTGGCGATGTGGCGCCACGGCTGGATGATCTGTCACATCGGTTTTCAAATCAAAATCGCCGGTCGACCATTGGGTCAAATAAAACTCCGGGCCAATACCCAACCAAAGGCGCGCTTCGTTCAACGGCAAAATGCCTTTCACCATAATCGGAATACTCGCGCCCGCCCAAGTAACTTCGTTTCGGCTTTTCGCCTTAAATACACTCGTGTTTCCGTTGATAGTCTGTTCGTATTTCCAATCCACGTCTTCAATCAGAAAGTGGCGGGAAAACTCAAGGCCAATCTCCAGCCCGACGTACTTAAAGAAACGTGCCTCCGCGAAGAATCCCAGTGCATAATTGTAGCCTGTGCGCTCCGCGTCAAAAAACGGCGGTTCAAAGCTACCGCCCGTCCCGTCATTAAATGACTTGGAATGGTTGGACGGAGCGGACAGGTACTCGGCACCTCCGCCCCCCCTTACTCCAAAGGTCAAATCAAAGACGTCGTCTGCTTGTGCCAAGCCGTCTGTTGTAAACGAAAGTAGGAGGATAGTTGTCGCAAACGCGCGTACGTAATGACGTCGCATGAAAACCTCCGGCAGCCAATGCCCATAGTTACGGTTTCATCGCGGAATGATGTTGCGATGAGACGACCGTAATCCAACAGAAAAACCACGCCGGGTCAAGTTTATGATCACACGATTCGACTTCCGGTTCCCGCCGGGGTGATCGGGCATTCTCGCATAGCTGCTGCAAGGTACCGCGTAAGTTTCATTGACCCATTCTGGTGTCTGGAGTAGCGTTCGCCGTCGGTGTCTTGGTCTGAGCAGTCACATGTATTTTAACAGCCTCCAGTATTTGTTGTTTACCGCCGTTGTTGTTTCCACGTATTGGATGCTGGTGGAACTTCGTATGCTCCGGCTGTTTGTACTGCTTTGTGCCTCTTGGGTGTTCTACATGTCGTGGAGCCCATTGTTTATCTTACTGATTATTGGTTCTACCTTTCTCGACTATGCGGCAGGGTTAGCGATTTATCGGGCAGAACGCCCCGGTATCCGAAAATTGTTCCTGATGGTCAGCATGGTCGGAAACCTTGGCCTGCTTGGCATATTTAAGTACTACGATTTTTTTGCAGGGGCGATTGCCGACTCGTTTCGACTGTTGGCGGCAGCGTTGCTGGAATGGCCTGGGATCGCGTGGTCTCCGCTGACCACGGCCGCCGACCAAATCCCCTTTTTGAACTTGGTTCTGCCCGTCGGGATTTCTTTTTATACGTTCCAGACCATGAGCTACACCATCGATATCTATCGACGGCAACTGGAGCCAACCCGCAGTTTTTTGCAATTTGCGACGTTTGTTGCGTTTTTTCCGCAATTGGTTGCCGGGCCGATCGTACGTGCCAGCGAATTTCTTCCCCAATTACGCCATCGCCCGCGTATTGACATGGAAAAAGTAGGTCATGGGTTGTTTCTGATTCTGGCTGGTTTGGTCAAAAAAGTCGTTTTTGCCGACTATCTGGCAATTAACTTAGTGGATCGTGTTTTTGACCGTCCCGATGCGTTTACTTCCGTCGAAGTTCTCGTGGCGCTCTATGGTTATACAGTCCAGATTTATTGCGATTTCTCGGGTTACAGCGATGTTGCGATCGGGACCGGATTGCTGATGGGACTTCGTTTGCCCGACAATTTCGACCGCCCCTATCAGTCGACCAATCCTGCGGAGTTTTGGCGACGGTGGCACATGACGCTAAGCTCCTGGCTCCGGGATTACCTCTATTTTCCGTTAGGGGGATCCCGGCGTGGTCCAATCCGCTCTTATGTGAATCTGTTTTTGACTTTGTTCTTGATCGGTTTGTGGCACGGAGCGGCGTGGACGTTTGTTCTTTATGGAACGATTCATGCGACCGCGATGGTATTCCATCGATTCTGGGTGCGGTTACGAAAACAGGATGTGGATCGAGTCGACTCGCAGGCGATTTTTGTTTTCAAAGTCGCGTTGATGTTTCATTTCACAGTGCTTTCACGGATTTTGTTCCGGGCCAAAGATCTCGACAACGCATCCGCAGTTGCAGACCAGTTGTTATTGGGGACAACGTCGGTGGCGCAAGTTGCTCCAACTGTGTGGTTGGCAATTGGACTGGCGATGGCGATACATTGGACACCCAAACGATGGGTCGTCCAGGTCAAAGAAGCCTTCACCGCCCTTCCAGCTCTAGTTCAGGGTGTCATCATGGCTGCGGTAGGTGCCCTGTTGGTCGAAGTCGCTACCAGCGACGTCGTGCCATATATTTATTTTCAGTTTTAGTTGTTTTGCTACGGGACGAATATGCCGACAGTGGGTCCTCCATCCAGCACGAACGAAGCCGACAAACTAGCGCTGCGTAAGTTAGCTATCGCTGTGTCCGTAGTGACCCTGTTCGGTTTGCTCACTTACGTTCTTCCCGGTGTAGACCGATTCCAACCGTGGGTTTCCGGTGATGAACCCTTATTTGTGAACCTATGGCGTATCACCACTACCGATTTTACGCGCGTTACGGCGGCTCCGTCGATTGCGGCCCCGATGACCCAGACGGTGTCTAGTGACGGTGTACGGGAGCAAATTGCCAATGAACTGGGTGAAGCAATTGCCGTTAATTTAGACGACATGGACACTTCCGACGACCCTGATCCCCAACCAACAA
The DNA here is from genome assembly GCA_013360285.1 of Myxococcales bacterium. GTDB lineage: Bacteria > Myxococcota_A > UBA9042 > JABWCM01 > JABWCM01 > JABWCM01. Next base: position 5,846 of record JABWCM010000100.1, on the reverse strand, counting down.
ACGACATTTTTCCGCATCAGGACGATGGCGGTACGCGACGTGTTATCGAAGAATCCGTTGCGGACACGCAACAGCCGGAAACTGCCCAGAACCCGGGTGTCGAGAGCTTCCATCAGGTCGCACAGGCAACAAAACCGGAGTCACCCAAACCCACTTCGCATATCGACCCATCTGAACTCGATGGCGTAGGAGAACGGATCGAATTGCCAAAGTCTGGCGCTTTTGACTCGTTTTATGCTGACTTACGAGCGACCATGCTCCAAAAACAGGGACGTATCACCCGCATCGCGCATTATGGCGATTCAACTATCGCTATGGACGATATTACATCCACCGTACGCCGCCGACTGCAAACGAGATTCGGCGATGCCGGACACGGATTTATGCTGGGAGCAAAAAGTTATCAGCCTTATGGACACCGGGATATTGTTCACAAAGAGAGCCAAGGATGGAACATTAATCCCATCATCAATGGGGGACTCAAAGATGGGCGATACGGTTATGGTGGCGTCCACGTTCGTTCATCTGGCGGAGATTGGTCATCATTTGGAACCACAGACAAAGGAAATATCGGCACAGCGGTGTCAAGCTTTGAGGTATTCTACCTCGCCCACCCGCGAGGTGGTAACTTTACGGTTCAGGTGGACGACGGCGAAAAAGAAACCATTTCCACAACGGCCGACGGCTTGGAAGATCGTTGGTTTCGTATCAACGTCAGCGATGGCCCGCATGAAATCAAGGTCCGGGCCGCTGGTGGCGGCTCGTTTCGATGGTATGGGATCGCACTTGAACGCGATGTTCCCGGTGTGGTTTACGACTCGTTGGGCATCGTCGGTGCCCGTGCGGCTAGGCTGTTGAACGCCGACAAGGACCACCTAGCCGGACAGTTACAACACCGGGATTTGTCTCTGTTGGTGCTTCAGTTTGGTGGAAACGAAGCGGTTGACCGCAAAATGAGCATGAAGTGGTATCGAGAAAACCTCACGCAAGTTCTTCAACATGTGCGGTCGGGTATTCCAGGCGTTCCGTGTCTATTTCTCGCACCACTCGATCAAGGTGAACGAGACGAACGCGGTCGGGTCCGAACCATTCCCATTGTTCCCAAGATGGTGGAGGTACAACGTGAAGTTGCCCTTGAGCAGGGCTGTGGTTATTGGAATACATTCAAAGCGATGGGCGGGGAAGGTTCGATGGCGCGTTGGTACAATTCCAAACCGCGTCTTGCCTGGGGCGACTTCGCTCACGCGACTCCCGCCGGATACAAAGTGATTGGAAACATGTTCTACAAAGCGTTGCTGGCGGATTTTGATGATTACTTAAAGCGCACTAAGTAACCGAACGGTGTCACCTACGGGGCAATCGAAGTGGGTACCGCGTCATGGCTAGGGTTGCGGACGAGACCGTCGTACCCTTGAAGAAGGGTTTCATACACCGCTTCCGCCATTCGGTCGTAACCCTCGCTTGTTAAGTGAATGTGATCGGTTGATGCCAATCCTTCGGCGACCCAGGTGGCCATAGAAGTTTCTCCCCCCATAAACGCCACAAGATCAAAAAAACCGCAGCGGAATTCCTTGCTTACGATCTTTTGTGTTTCTACGATCTGTGCCTGCCGCGGTCTTGCCGTAATCAGGCCGCTGTCTCGAATAGGACGGTCCGACGGACCGATGAGGAGGCACGACGCACGCGGCACGGCTCGTTTGAATCGCCGCAACACCTCCCGAAGATTTTCTTTATAAACGTCAATTGAATCGCAGTCGTCGCCACATTCGTTGGTTCCATAAGCCAACACAACCAAATCGGGGTCACGGCGCTGAATCTGATCTGCCCACAACTCTTCGTTCCATTTGAGCTGAGCCTCGGCCCGCGCACCGTTGATGCCCAAGGTATCGACGATGACGCCCGAGACCATCCGATCCATTGCAACGCCAAAGATCCGAACCTCTCCGTCTCCTTGCGGATAGATGTCCAATCGGTGTTTGCCGTCCGGGACTTCGTGCAGATAGTAGCCGGTTTTTGTAGTTAATCCTGCAGTTTCCACCCGTTTGACCAGTCTTCCGTCAACGCGGATGTCCATGGTTCCCCCGCCGGGCTGAATTAGATAATACAACTCAAAACGGGAGACTTTTTGTCCATGAACGTTGTCTTCCGTAGTGAATACACTTGCGTAGTCCGATTTCGATGCCGTCGCCACGCTAACACCGGCAAGTCCGTATAATCCGTCCAGCCGGGTGTTGGATTTACCAATCCAGTCGCCCCACCAGGTCAACGTGCTGTCGATATTGACGTCGGCGTGTCGATAAGACCGCCACGGACGAGCCGGCAATACGAAGCCGTGTCCAGCGTCCCCAAACCGGCTTTGGAGCATCCGGCGCAGTGTGCCGGAATACGTATCGCTGGCCGTATGCGACGCCCCGTAAATGACGATCCGGGCTTGACCCGTACCGTTTTCGGCTTGGCGTAAAGCCGCATGAAACGAAGTCAACGCTTTGCCGGACGGATCGTACAGCCCCGACCAACCTCCACGTTCGCCCAACGCGGTAGGTGCTGCTTCGACCATCGGCACCGCGATGAGGAGAAATGCGGCGATCCAAGCTCCGAAGAACGTTTGGTTCCCTGTTTTCTGCCGAGATATTTTTACCCAACAATTCATAGGTCACATTTTGCAGGACTTTGGACCGAGGTCAAGAATCGGCGTGCTTTATGACGCACACAAACATGTTTTGTCGGCCATGGCGAAAACTCCCATTTCATTTTCCGGTTGACGTATTTGTGCCAAACCGGTAAATGCGCCCGTCCAACTAGGGGTGCAGCGCCCGCATCCTTGAAATCCCGATGCAATGTTCAGATCGCTGGGGCGCGTTGTATCAGCGGCGGAGTACGGTTATGAGTTTAGACATCAATCGCGTCCGGAATATCGGTATCAGTGCGCATATCGATTCCGGAAAAACCACGCTCACTGAGCGAATTTTGTTCTACACCCAGCGCATTCACGCGATTCACGACGTGAAGGGCAAAGATGGTGTCGGTGCCAAGATGGACTCCATGGAACTGGAGCGAGAGCGCGGCATTACCATCCAATCGGCAGCAACGCATTGTGCCTGGCGGGACAAACACATCAACATCATCGACACTCCAGGACACGTGGACTTTACCATTGAGGTGGAGCGGTCCTTACGTGTGCTCGACGGTGCGATTCTTGTGTTGTGTTCGGTTGCCGGTGTTCAGAGCCAATCCATCACAGTTGATCGGCAAATGCGTCGATACAGCGTTCCTCGCGTAGCATTTGTGAACAAATGCGACCGTTCCGGTGCAAATCCATTACGTGTCGCGAAACAGCTAAACGAAAAGCTGGGCCACAATGCCGTGATGATGCAGTTGCCTATCGGATTGGAGACCAAATTTGAGGGCGTCATCGACCTGGTCACCATGGAAGCGTTGTATTTTGATGGCGACAACGGCGAAAAAATTCGGCGCCAGCCAATTCCCGCCGAGCTGATGGACGAAGCACTGGTCCACCGTGAAGTGTTGCTTGACAAGGTATCGATGTTTTCCGACGAGCTTTTGGAAGCGATTTATGCGGAAGCGGTCACTCCTTCTCTGATCCGCGACGCGGTTCGTAAAGGCACGTTGGCCATGGAATTGACACCGGTCTTTTTGGGCTCGGCGTACAAAAACAAGGCTGTGCAACCGCTTCTCGACGCCGTATGTGAATATCTGCCTGCCCCGCCCGAGGTTACCAACAAGTACATCGATGTGGAAACCCAGGCGGAAATCCCCGTGGTGCCATCCATGGACGCACCGATGATGGCCTATGCGTTTAAACTCGAAGACGGTCGTTATGGGCAGTTGACTTACGTTCGTGTATACCAGGGATTGCTCAAGAAAGGCGAAACCCTAATCAACCAACGCACCCTTAACAAAGTAAAAGTGGGCCGCCTTGTTCGTATGCATGCCGATGAAATGGAAGACATTACATCGGCCGCCGCCGGCGATATTGTTGCGTTGTTTGGTGTGGATTGTGCAAGCGGTGACACGTTTACCGACGGCACCATTCGCGGATCGATGACCGGTATGCATGTCCCCGATCCCGTTATCAAACTCACTGTCAAACCCAAAGACAACAAAGCGCAAATGAACATGTCGAAAGCGCTTCAGCGGTTTACCAAAGAAGATCCGACGTTTCGAGCCGAAGTGGACCAGGAAAGCGGCGAAACGGTGATCGCGGGCATGGGCGAACTGCATCTTGAAGTGTACATCGAACGGATGCGCCGCGAGTATGCAGCGGAAGTCGAAACGGGTATGCCGCAGGTAGCTTATCGCGAAACCGTTACCCAACGTGCTGAGTACAACTATCTGCACAAAAAACAGACCGGTGGTTCCGGTCAATACGGTCGTGTTGCCGGATTTATTGAGCCGAATCCCGCTGGACCCACTTTTGAATTCAGCAATGAAGTCGTCGGTGGCTCGGTTCCCGGCGAATACATTTCGTCGGTCGAGAAAGGTTTCAAATCGATGCTCGAACGCGGCATGTTGATCGGGTTTCCGGTTGTCGGGCTCCGTGTTGTCCTCAACGATGGTGCTGCCCACTCCGTCGACTCTTCCGATAACGCTTTCCAGGCCGCTGCCCGTGGAGCGTTCCGGTCGGTATATCCAAAAGCCAAACCGGTGATTCTGGAGCCGATCATGAAGGTCGCGGTGGAAGGGCCCAACGAATTTCAGGGTTCGATTCTGCGTACGCTCATGCAACGTCGCGGAATGGTTGTAGGAACGACCGAAGATTCTGGTTTCTGTGTCATCGAAGCTGATGTTCCGCTCAGCGAAATGTTTGGATACTCCACCGATCTTCGGTCTGCCACCCAAGGCAAAGCCGAGTTCTCGATGGAATTTTCCAAATATGCTCCGGTTTCCGGCGAATTGGCCGAGGAGTTGAAAAAGAAATTTGCGTCCCGCGTTCACGCTGGGGCGGGGGATTAGGAGGAGCCATGTATCGCAAGGAAATCAACGAGCGCAGCCCGATACGGCTCCTCGAACGGTCGATTCATAACGGTCTTGGTAAAGGTAACATCGGCGTCGTCGCGGCTCGCGCCGGCATCGGCAAAACGGCATGTCTTGTCCAGATTGCCTTAGACGACCTGTTGCGGGAACGCCGGGTGTTTCACGTATCGCTCGAACAGCCCGTTCACCGTGTCCGTAGTTGGTACGATGAGATGTTTCACGAGGTAGTCACCGCTTATAAACTACCTTCTCCCGACACCGCTCGGGTGGATGTGGAGCGGCTTCGCCAGATTCATACCTACGTTGGGCATAGTTTCACGATTGATAAACTTCGAGAAGCACTACGATTTTCTCGGGAACACCTTCATTTTGAACCGGACATGATCGTGATTGACGATTTTCCCTGGAATGAGGCCAAAGCCAGCGAAGTCAAAGCACTGAAAGCGCTTGCGGCGGAAGTTGGCGCCGAAATCTGGATGTCGGCATTGACTCACCGTGAGGAACCGGTTGTGGATCCGGCGGGAATTCCCAAACCGGTCGACCAGTTTACGCCCATCATTGATGTCGTTGTGTCATTGGTGCCCGATAGCGAAAAAGTGATGCTGCGGTTGTTAAAAGACCATGGTGAGCCGGTTGTTACCGATATTTCCATCGGACTTGATCCCCGCACTATGTTACTGGTCTAGGTGGCTGGTGTTTTTTAGGGGAATTCTTGGCAAGCCGAATTTGAGCCGGATCGTCCGGAAAAATCCTGAGAGTTTGTGAAAAAATAGCTGCGCAGGCTTTGGGCGGTGGCTTTTGGCCGCCTTGGTTCCGAAAAACCCTGCGCAATATTCCCGATATTACTCGGG
>JABWCM010000099.1 GCA_013360285.1 Myxococcales bacterium | reverse complement strand
TCTCGGCTGGAGCGGCGACAATGTGTTTGGTCACGCGCGAGCCGGTTTTGGAGCGCCTGAAGAAGGGTACAAGCAACTGCTTCAGCAGGTCGCGGCCGTCAAACCGACTGTCATCCTTTTGGCTTATGGCACGAACGAGGCATTTGAGGGATCGGCGAAATTACCGCAATTCGTCGCCGGGCTGAATCGCCTGCTCGACGACCTGTCGGCCACTAAGCCGCGCATCGCCTTGTTTACGCCACCCCTGTTGGAAAATCTTGGCCCGCCGCTGCCGGATCCCGCCGCGCAAAACGAGCGACTGCGCGAATACGGCCGAGCAATGGCTCGTGTGGCCGAAGAGCGCAATGTGCAGCTAGTGGACCTGGGCGACCTGCTCGGTGGAACCAGTTCACAAACCGGCCCGTTGACCGACAACAGCATGCACTGGACCCGTTATGGCTATTGGCATGCCAGTGGCGTGATGGCTCAAGGGCTGGGTCTGCCGATGGATGCTAGTCGCGTCATAATCGATGTCGCCAGCCAGAGCAGTCAGGTGGACAATGCCTTTGTCAGCAAGCTGATGGTCCAGGATACGCGAGTGGCGTTCGAGATGCGTAGCAAGTGGCTGCCGCGGCCGCTTGCGCCCATGGAACAGGAAATGAATGAAGTGGCCAGCGCGACAGCACCAAAGCTGTTGGTGCGTGGCCTCGCGCCGGGCGACTACGAATTGAAAATCGATGCCAAACTGGTTTTGACCGCTACGGCCGAACAATGGGCGCAAGGCGTGGCGGTTACGGCCGGTCCCGATCTGGATCAAGTCGAATCATTGCGGCAGGCGATCGTGGCCAAAAACCGGCTGTTTTTCTATCGCTGGCGGCCGCAGAACGAGACCTACCTGTTCGGCTTTCGCAAACACGAACAAGGCCAGAATGCCAAGGAGATCACGCAGTTCGATCCGCTGGTGGCCGAGCAGGAGGCGCGGATTCGCAAGCTGGCCAAGCCGCAGATCCACCAGTACGAACTGCTCAAACGCTGAGGCGGACTTTTTTTTCACAACGAGGAACGACTTGCCATGAGAGTTTCGATGAAGTCGCTGATTGCCGTCGCATTGATGACCGGCCGTAGTGACGGCTCCACCATTTTCGCCAATTCCTGCAACACCCGCTCTTCGACCCATCCCGGCCCCATCTCGACCGCCTGGTCACCGGACTGAGAACGCAGAACCGACCGCGCTTGTTCTACGCCGGCGCGTGCGGCTTTTACCACCATCGACCGCGGAAGCCGCGCCAACGCTTCCTGAAGTTGGGGCCGCAACAGCAGTTGATCGATTGCCGGCAACGTTCGTAACGAAAGTTTCGTCATGTCTTTTCCGCAATAAGCCACTTATTTAAGGCGTTGTTCACTTTGTTAACCCCCGTCTCCCCAAACAGACACCGGCTGAGATCCGCCATGTCCTGGGGAAGATCCGCCACAAACAGAAGCTCTTGTCCAGTCACGGGGTGCGTAAACCCCAACACTCCGGCGTGTAACGCCTGCCGCGCCATTTTGCGAATCGCCGCCGCTTCCGTTCCCGCAGCGCCCACGGTCGCGTTGACCGGTGGGGTACCGTACAACGTATCGGCGACAATGGGTTTACCGATTTCCGCAAAGTGAACCCGAATCTGGTGGGTACGCCCTGTTTTTAAGGATACTTCCACCATGGTGCATAGGCTGGATTCCGCCAAAACCTCGTAATGGGTCACCGCGGGTTTGCCTTGCGACACACGTGTTGTAAACCGCCGCCGATCATGGGGGTGCCGGCCGTGTAGGGTCACAAACTCTCCCTGCGGTGCCAGTCGAATACCCAACACGATGGCGATATACCGGCGGAGCAAACTACGCGTTTTGAACTGCCGAATCAGACCCTGATGGGCGACATCCGTTTTCGCGACAACGAGTAACCCGGACGTGTCCTTGTCGATGCGATGAACGATGCCGGGCCGTTGTACTCCCCCGATCCCCTCGAGATCGGGGCAATGGTGAAGCAGCGCGTTGACCAGCGTGCCGTCCCGGTTTCCCGCCGCAGGATGAACCACCATTCCCGGAGCTTTGTTGATCACGATAACCCATGGGTCTTCGTACCGGATATCCAACGGAATGGCTTCGGGTTTGGCTTCCGGCGACGACAGTGGCGGGGCATCGTGGGTGATGTGTTGACCGGCGGTAAGTTTATAACCGGCTTTGGTCACGATGCTGTCGTCGACTTGGACACGCCCTTGTTCAATGTGGATTTTGAGCTGCGCTCGGGAAAAGGTGGGATCGATTTGCGCTAAATAAACATCCAGCCGCTGCCCGTTCCCCTCTTCCGCTACAACATGGTTTGCCATCAGGTGTGCCGGGATGGATAGGCGGTCGTGTATGGACTAACCGATGGCGTGGTCCGCTTGAGAAATAACCCGATAAAGGGTCGCATTATCGGGGGCTTTATTCATCAATTCCAAAACGTGCGGCGCGCTGAATATCTGCACAACCCGGGCGATGATCCGCACATGGCGGCCGGCGGTCAGAGCATTGTCTAAAAGAACGACCACATACCGTAACGCCGGGTCCATCGTCGTCACGACCGGGTTTTTCAGCCGGGCCACCGCCAATATCGGCTGCTGAATCTGCGGCAGCAATAAGTGCGGGATTGCTACCCCTCCACCGACACAGGATCGGTCGGGATAAGAGCTGTCGGTCAGCGGCGCCGCAATGTCATCGACGGTAATATCCGGAACTACCGTCACGATTTCTTCGGCAATATAATCGATCACATCGGGCCAGGTATCGTACCGCAGGTTGGCGTAAGTTAACTCGGGGTGAAGGCAACGTTCCACTTTGGCAGCCCCATCCGAGTTTAACTCTTTGGCTCCGGCGGCTGATTTGGCGTTCGCCAGTACATCTCTGTGCGCGGCACTCAGGAGTTGAACCAACCCGTCGGCACCCACCAGGTCCATCAATTCACTTAACAACAAAAATCCACGGCCGACAAACTTGAGGTCAAGCGCCTGGTGCAGAAAATGCGCCGCTTCCGGTGTGCCTTCCACCAGTGCCTCCACGTCGGGTGGGATTTTTGAGGCCAACGCGAACAGCCGGTGGGACGGAATACCCAGGGTTTTCGCCATGTCGGCGATACGTTCATGGGATGGTGACGGCAATTTGCTGTTTTCCACTTGGCTTAAATAAGCAGGAGAGACATTCAGCAACCGAGCCATGCCACGCAGGGTGAGCCCTCTGGCAACGCGAAGAACACGAAGGGCGGGGCCAAATTGTACATCACTCATAATCGTGCCTGTAGCAAGAGGTGGTCCAAATCGAACGCCGACCGAAGTTGGTCAAGGTGTTGTTGCCGCACCGAAAGCCGCTGTGCCGCGTCGTCCAATGCCGCCGCCACACGAATAGGCGCCGGACCGCCCGGAACATCGCGCCGCCGTACCGATGATACCGGGTCCAGCCACGGTATCAGCGCGGACCCGTCTTGTCCGGTCAGGTTGGTCAATTCATCCGGACTGAGGTCGTTTAGTTCCATGTTGCGGTCGACACAATATGCGACGACTTTTCCAACGACGTGATGTGCCTCGCGAAACGGCAGTCCAGTTGCTGCCAATGCGTCCGCTAGATCGGTTGCGGTCAAAAAACCTTCGTCGATTGCGCGGCGCATCTTTTCCGGCTGAATCTCGGCCCGCTCCAACATGCGGGCAGCAATGGTCAAACAGGACAACACGGTGTCGGCAGCATCAAACAACGGTTCTTTGTCTTCCTGCATATCTTTGTTGTACGCCAAGGGAAGACCTTTCATCGTGGTCAAAAGCGCCATCAAGTCGCCATAAACCCGTCCGGCTTTGCCGCGAATCAGCTCGGGAATGTCGGGATTTTTCTTTTGCGGCATAATACTCGAGCCCGTGCAGAATCCGTCAGGTAACTTAATGAATGCAAATTCGTTGGTCATCCATAAAACCAACTCCTCGGCGAGCCGCGACAAATGCATCTGGGTGATGGCGGCAGCACTCATAAACTCCAAAACAAAATCACGATCACTTACTGCATCCAAACTGTTGCGTGTGATCCCGTCAAAACGCAGCAGTTTTCGTACCAAACCCCGGTCGATTGGAAAGGGTGTACCCGCCAACGCACCGGAACCCAAGGGCATGACGTTGGTTCGCTGTAACCCGTCCAGAAACCGGGAACAGTCGCGTTCAAACATCTCAAAATAGGCCAGAAAATGGTGGGCAGCGACGATGGGTTGAGCCCGTTGTAGGTGAGTGTAGCCGGGCATCAACACGGTTTGTGAGCCGTTGGCCAAATACAACAATGCCGTCTGCACAGCGGTGATCTGCCCGGCGGTCTCGACAATCCGGTCGCGTAGCCACAAACGTACGTCCAGCGCTACCTGGTCGTTTCTGCTTCGAGCGGTGTGTAACTTACCGGCAGCCGCCCCTATGTGATCGGCAAGCGCCGCTTCTACGTTCATGTGCACGTCTTCGCGGTCGATGCGCCACTCGAAACGTCCCGCTTCAATCTCGTCGAGAAGTTCTGCAAGCCCCGTGGTGATGGTTTTCCGTTCTTCTTGGGAAATGATGCCTTGGGTACCCAGCATGATGGCGTGGGCAATGCTGCCGAGGATGTCGTGTCGATAAAGGCGTTTGTCAAATGAGACCGATGCGTTGAGCTGCTCCACCAACGTGTCGGTTTGTTCTGAAAATCGCCCACCCCATAATTTTCCCATGCTCATGTACTGCTCTTGGACACCAGAAACCGTTTAGTCGTGAATCGCCCCTGATGGGCAACCAGCTCGCCCCTGATGGGCAACCAGCTCGCCCCTGATGGGCGACATGCTCGCCTACCGGTGACAGGATGCGATCGGGTATGGAATCAGAACATCAAAAACAGGCGACCTTGGATGGTCATTGCGAAATCTTTGGCGTCAACCGTTTTGGTTGCACCGGTCAACTCCGTGACCAGGTCGAATGCGCCTCCCGGAAGAAACGTTCCCCAGGATAAATCGGCGCGAAACCGGTTTTTTTCTTCGTAAAATAACTGCGCGTCGAACTCAATACCGTACCAGGCTTCGTTTCCTGGGGTTGCTTCCGGCTCAAGTGCAAACGCGGTGATGATGTCAAGGCGACCTCCCAGAGCATCATCAACGCTGTCAAACAAGTCATACGACACAGACGGCTTTACATATACAGCATTTGTGACAGCACCAATGGCTTCGCGAAACATCAGTAGGTCTACGTAGTAGTTGCGGTCGAACTTAAAGTTGGTGATTTCTTTGTTGGGGCGGGTTTGTGTTTGGCCGTTGACCACCTTTTCTTCGTAAAACGTGGTCTGATCCAACACACCAAAATGTTCGGCGCTGTCGCCGCTGGCGACCCCGGTTTCGAGTTGCAGTGTCAGGTTGTTGAGTTGGTATTCCGCCTGCAACACGCCACCCCATTGCATAATGGTTTTGTCCGAAGTAATGGCGGCGGCCGGGTCGTCGGCAACGCTCTCCGCCTCACCATAGATAAACGACGCTTCCAGTTCGATACGCAACCTTTGCCCATAGGTCGGAACCCATTCCAGTTTGGCCCAAAGGTCCGGAATCACTGCCCAAGCTTTGCGTGGTACCAAATCGAACTTGTCAAAATTGGTGGTTGTAACCGTGTTGACGGCTCCGGCGCTCGATGTTGGGGCGTACGACGGTTGCCGATTGCTCGCCAAATCATATTCCTGTTGCCGAAATACGAAATAAGTTCCCCAGTCGAACGCGGGTTTCATTTTTTCGTTGACCATCTTGTTACGCGTGTCCAACTCTTCAGTGGTCAACGGACGTTGAAAGACGGCGGCCACGACTTCGATCACGTCGTCGGCCTGGGTTGCATCCAGGGCTTGCCCCATAAAATTGTCCGGATTTTGTGCCAAAACACCTTCACCCACGAAGTCCCAAGCAACGGCGATATAAATTCCGTAAAGCCGGGTCACCAACATCACGCGGTCGACGTAATCCCCGAAGTCGCTGTCCAAAGCAGTCCCACCGTTTGCAAGAATGCCCAGACCCCAGTGCGATGCCATACGACCAAATCGAACACTGCCGAAGATGGCGCGAAACTCCCCGTAGGCCTCCTTGACACGAATGGCATCCACCAACGCGTTTCTGCCGTCTGATGGAGAGGCTTGACTGCCGGAGAACAGCACCAGCGGCGAATCCGGTCGCAGATTGGCGTAATCCGGATTACTTCCCAACACAATATTGTCCAAAACGTCGAACGTTCCTTTTACACGAAGCCAGTCAGCGATATGAATGGTCGGCGAATAACGGAACCGGATGTTTGCGCCCGCAATCGTGTTGTCGTCTTTCGCGTCGTCGTCAAGTGGGCTGGTATCGCTGGAATTGGGTTTATTTTGGGTTATCGGCGGTAACATACCGCTTGCAAAGGTCACGCCGTTGGTGCCGGCGTTACGCGCCAGACCCAGATAAGCCTGATAAAACAGGTCGGCGCGAAACCGAAAATAACCGTCATGTTCAACGTAAGGATAAGTCGGGCGGTCCGAACCTTCCGGCAAGTTCCAACCCTGGTCACCTTTGGCCATCACATCGTCGAGGGAATCGAGCAATGACGGTCCATCTAGTGGATCGGTTTCGTCTACGGGCGGATCGGTTTGTGCCGGTTCGTCGGCTGGTACACCGTCCGGTTCAGCGGGCTGGGCCTGCTCTTGTTGCTGATTTTGTCCGAGTTGTGTCTCGGATGTGGGTGTGACGGCGTTTTCGGCTTGGTGCTCGGGACCCGTTTCGCCGGCCTCGGCCATAGTAGGGACTTGGTCTTTGGGAACTTCTTCCGCAGATACGGTCGTTGAACTCAACAACAGTACGAGGATCAGCGGCCAGCGATGGACGGCCATTTTTGTCTCCTTCCAATGCGCAATCCTGTTTTTGCGCATGTTTTGGTTTCCTGTATCCGTTTCAGTGATCTCTCTGCGGTACGGTCTCAATCCCCGTTGATACGGCGTTTTTCCACCGACGACGTTTTGGGAGATGGTTGCCCGCAGAACCGCAGAGTTGTCATCGACTGGGTGACAGGTCGGCACACCGTCACCCTCAAGGACGGGATTCAACACACACGAGTCCAGGTGTGTCAAGCGGAGCGCTGATCCGGAGTAGCGTTCCGCGAAGCATACCGGATTGTCGGGTTACTCTTTCTGTGTTTCCAGGATTTGTGCTTGGCGCAACGCCGCTTGGGCGCCCGTGTTTTCGCCTGCTTTTTTGCGGGTTTCGGAAAGTCTACGCCACATCGCGGCGTCATTGGGGCGCATTTGTACCGCTATCGCCATTTCCACGGCGGCGGCGTCGTACCGGTGTTCTCGTTCGGATGCACGGCTCAGGATTTCATATAACGTTCCCATCTGCTCTTTTTTGGTGCCGACAAAACTTCGTGCGCGCCCCAGAACAAGACGTGCTTCCCGCAGTTCACCTAGGGCTACCAACACCCGCGCTTCTCCGAGCAACGCGTCGACAGGTTCTTTTTCCAACCTTTGACTCTCTCGGTATAAAACCAACGCTTGAGCCAACCGTCCGGCTTTTTCTTCAATACTTGCCTGCACCAAATAACCCCCGGGTTTGTCCGGAAAATATCCCAGAAGCCTGGTCGCTTGCGCGTTGGCCAACTGCTGACCATCGGGGTGTTCCGCAAGGCGTAAACCGTATTGCAGATGGCATTCATACCAGTCGTGATGGTTGTCCGTTGCCAACTTCAACCACTGCACGGCGAGCCGTCGTTTTCCTGAAATGGTCGCTTGCAGTGACGCCGCGGCAACAGAGTTGTCTGTTTGGGGAAGAAACCCGAATGAATCCTTGCTGTCGGGAAACAATGGAATAAATTCCTTCAAAATGTTTGGAAATAGGCTCCAATCGTCGGCCAACAAGTCGCGGATGAGTTCCGTCACATCTTGTCGGTTGTTGTTGGCCAAGGCGATTTTGGCTGCCAGGAGCCTCAACGACGCTTGATGGGGAGCACGGTTCAACGCCGCCTCGATCCAGGTCTGAGCCTGTGGAAGGTCGTTGTGTCGAAAAGATAACGCAGATTTTAGGTAATATAAGTGGGCATCGGCAGGTTGCGCCCAAAACAAAAGTTTTTCTTGGTCCGAAACCGTCCTTGTAACCGGTTGCGCGGCTTCGAATTGGTCTCGAAGCAAGTCGTTTCCTGCGTCGTCGCCAAATCGTTCATCGGCCCATAAAACAACCGGCGCGGCGGCGGCAACAGCAACAGCCAGCGTCAACGCTCCGATCCGAGTCGGCCGGGGTTTATCGCGGTCGGAATCCGCTTCCGCAATCAGTACGGCCAGCGTTGCAATTGCCGGAAAAACAACCCCAGGAATCGAAAAGCTGAAATCGACAAAATTGTGCAACAACAACGCGAACAGTCCGCAGATAACGCCGGCACCGGAAGGCGTGTTGGATGCCGCGGCAAGTGGGCGTAATAGTGTAACGGTTCCGAAGAAAAACAGGGCGGCTGCGGCGATCCAACCGTAGTCCGCCATCAATTGCAACACGAAGTTTTCCGGGTGGGTAAAGATGTAATTTACCGATACGGTATTGTAAGAAGAAAAAAGTTGGCCATAAGAACCCGGGCCGACGCCGGCGCGCCAATAGTCGGAAATCATTCGTACGGTATCGGGAATTGTCCGAAACTTGAGTTCGTCTTGAATCAAAACATCGGGAGCCCACCCCTTCCACAAGTCAACGATGTAATCGTACCCAAACGCGGAAACGGTGGTCAAAACGACGGCTGTTGTAAGCAAAAAAGGTATGGAAAACGTGCGTTTTCTGCGGCGAAACGAGCGATTTTTGATCGCTATCAATCCAAAGGCAAGAGTGGCCACAACGGCGGCCACCAGCCCGCCGCGGCTTAACGTCAATATCATTGCTGCCGTGGCGGCGACGTAACATAACGCGAACAACGTACGCCGTTTTTGCGATGGTCCTTCAAAGGATTGCCCGAGTGCCGTCAACGCTCCAAGGTTTAGAAAACCGGCGAGGTGGTTTTCGTTTACAAAGGTCGAATAAAAGCCGCGGTCGGCAAATGGGCTGACAGGTGTGTACAACCCAAACAGAAAACCGGTTTTCAGGCTGGTTTGAAGTGCTCCAATGACAACCACGGCCGCGGTGGTCCAGGCGACGGTGTGGAGTAAGATAACGCCGTTTCGGGCATCAAAACGCGTCAGTGCGTAACTTAAGCAAAATATCCCCACGATTGCCAGGTGACGTCCAAGTTCGACCACGTTTTGTGAAAAATGATGCCCGAGGCGAACCCAGGTCTCCGAAGATTCCGTGAGCGAAAATGCCTGTTCCCAGATGGATACGGATTTGGGCGAAAACCAGGCGAGCCAGGAAAGCGGGATCGGCAACAGGTAAAGCGTGGTCAGCAAAAAAACGGCGGTCAACACCCAGAAAAACGGTGGCCAACCAAACCGTACGCCGGATTTGTGTACAGTCCAACCGACCAAAAACAACGTTATCCCCAGCAAACCCAATGCCGCAGATAACGTTTCCGGATGGACAGACCCAAGAAAAAGCGGCGTGCCGACCAACACAGCCTGCAAGGCATAGAGGGCGATTTTCGGAGGTCCGTGCTGAAAGCGGTGCGGCATAGGGGACCTGAAAAAATAGCAGCGCGACCCACTTTTTCACGAACCCAACGAAATGACCGGGTCGGTTGGGTGTGGCGCATACAGCAGAATTGTTTTGCCGATCCTTTGGACCAAAACGGCGCCTGCGCGTTCGGACAGCTCCTGGGCCGCTTCGTCTTTGTCGATATCACAGCTTTGCAGAAGGCGGGTTTTCACGAGTTCGTGGTCGATTAGCGCCTCCTTGATACTTGAAATCACGCCATCGGTGATTCCTTCTTTGCCGACCAGCACGACAGGGCGAAGAACATGCCCCAATCCTCGCAGCATTTTTCGTTGGTCCGCTGTCAACGACGCCGGAGGTTTGCCGGGACTTTCGGGTCGTTGTTTTTTCGGGTTCACTGCCGCGGGTGTCCGTTTTGTGTTGGTACGTGGCCTCTTGGAGGGTGTTTTTGATGTTTTTGCTGGTCGAGGTGTCATAAATATGTTGCTACTAAATAACCGACCAGTACGATGACCGCGACGATGGCCAGGCCGGCTAGGATGATGGTGGTTCGTGACAATGGAACAGGTTCGTTGCTGTCCGAAGGCAGCGGAGCCGACCAGGATCCCTGGTCTTCAGGGTACTGCATCGGGGAAACCGGGGACAGACCGCTGTTGTAATCGCTGCGAAGTTTTGGCGAAAATCCGGTGTGGGAGTCGGGGTGGGTCGACGGCCAAATCGCGTCAAGTGGAATACGGCCGGTGGACTTAAATTCCGTGGACATTTCTTCCAGGCGCACCGGTTCTGCACCCTCGTGTTCACCAAACGGCACGCCGTAACGCAGACTCGATAAGTTAAGGACCTCTTCCTGGATTAACTTATCGATGCGTTCCTCAAAAGAGTCCTGACCACCGGGATCAAACAACCGTTTTAAATACTGGGACACGTCGTAGGACGAGGCTTTCAGGTTTTCCGCGAACAGACACTCCATCAACGCGTTGCCCATTTCGCCGGCCGAAGGGAAACGTTTTCGGGGATCTCGTGCGAGTGCCCGATTGACGATGGATTCGAGACGGGCCGGCACCTTTGGGTTGAGCCGGGATACGCTGGGGATGTCGGCCTGGCGAACCATGTCAATGGTTTCTACGTCGGATTTTCCCAAGAACAGGCGGCGGTTCGTCAACAACTCAAACAATACGATTCCGACCGCGAAAATGTCGGCACGGTGATCCAGCGGTTGGCCCTCGGTTGCTTCGGGTGACAAGTAGCTGAATTTCCCCTTTACAACGCCGGGATCGGTGCTTTCAAGGTGCGAGGCGGCTTTAGCCAGCCCAAAATCGGTGAGTTTCACCTCGCCAGACCGAGAAACCAGAATATTCGGTGGGCTCACATCGCGGTGAACAATATTGAGTGGTTTGCCTTCGGTGTCACGTTTTTCGTGTGCGTGAGCGAGGCCTTCACAAACACGGCTCATAATAAACGCAGAGATTTCAACGGGTACGGGCTGGTTCGTATCGACTGCCTGCTGAAAAATCCGCCGTAAATTATAGCCGTCGACGAACTCCATCACGATGAAGTAGGTGCCTTCCGCTCGTCCGACGTCGAAAATCTGCACGATGTGTGCGTGATTCAGGTGCATTGACAGGCGTGCTTCATCGAGAAACATCGCCACAAACTTACGGTTCTTGGTAAGTTGTGGGAGCACACGTTTGATGGCTACTTCTTTTTCAATGCCTTCAAGACTGACCGCTCGCGCACGATAGATCTCGGCCATTCCCCCCATGTCGATCTTTTCGATGACCCGATATCGCTGTCGGGACGCCATTCGTACCTCCGGGACCGACCCAATTGACTCCTGCAAACAGCAGGCGAGCGCAGACTAACCCATTCTTGTTCTGTTGGCGACTGTTCCCGTTACCACAGCCGAACTTTGTACGGCACCGCACATGTCAACGGAGGCTTTTTCGCCGAATTGTGGGACTTTTTCAATCCCTGCTTGACCCCTCTGGAAGAAAAGGTGAAAGGAAATCTTTCGGGGGAGCTACAATAGATACGCTGTTCGTTGGGGCAACTGTTCCGCTGAGGTGGTTGGGATGACCGTTGGGGTGCTTGATAGACCATGGCTGTTCGCTGTTGGCCTGGTCGTGGTGATGTGTTGTGGGGTGATCGATATCGGGACCGCGGTCGCCGAGTTAAATCGAAAAGACCGTGCAGCACTGCTTTTGTCCACACAACTTCAATTTAATTCCGACAACATTCCGCTGATTCCGGTCGGTATTGTGGAAGGAGCCGATGAAGTCCGGTTTTCCGTCAAATCTGGTCTCGTGGTGTTGCCCGATGGGGTTGGCGGCAGCGAAATCGAACTGCCCGGACCGGGTCAGTTTACCGTTCACATAGAGGGGGGGATTCCAGCTCAGGTACAATATTTTCCAGTGGTTGCGAACTTGCCCGCCGCCGATATTGATGCCGTTCGTCAGGTCATGAAACGGTGGGAGGAGCGTTATTTTAAGGTGCAACTTGTTGAGTTGGGAAGTGTGTTCGGGTTTTATGGACGGGTCCTGGACAGTCGAACGGTGCTTGTGGCGATCAATAAACCAGAATCTGCTTTTGAGAAGGCAGAAGAGGTGGCGCGTACACTTGCCGGCGCTTATGCAGATGCCGACATCGGTGTGCATGCGGAATTGGCCCAGCCTCAACGGGGTACTGTGGTGCTCACCAACGGTACGGTGACGATTCGTAATCCGAATTTGTTGGAAATCCGTTCGGTGTCGGGGGATCCGGTCATAATCAAAAATGTTGAATTCGGCCGTGGGTTTGCGTGGCACGGGAAAGAGGATCGTTCGTACCGCGGTGACCTGGTGTTGGCGGTTGGTCGCAGTGGAAATACTGCGGTTGTGAATATCAACCCGGCTGAGACCATTCTGAAAGGCCTGGTCCCGTCGGAAATCTACATCACCTCGCCTCCGGAGGCGCTGAAGGCTCAAGCGATTGTTGCGCGTGGTGAATTGTTGTCGAAGATCGGTCACCGCCACCTCGCGGACCCGTTCTTTGTGTGTGCCGACGTCCACTGCCAGGTTTATAAAGGTATTGGTAAAGAGGATCCGCGTTCAAATGCAGCGGTGGACGCTACGAAAGGGCGTTTGTTGTTTCATGGTACCACCTTGGTGGATGCGTATTACAGCGCCAACTGTGGTGGACACACGGAAAACAACGAAGACGTCTGGGCGACTAAACCCAAACCGCCGCTCCGAGGTATTTTGGACAACAAGGTGGCCAACACAGACTTTGGCCGCATCGATGATACCAATATCCATGGGTTTGTTGACAATCCGCCGCGGGCTTATTGTGCTCAAGCCACCCTGGGTTCCGCTAATTTTAGATGGACGGTGACGAAAACAGCGGAACAGTTGGCGGAAAGTCTTGCTAAGATCAAGGCAGTGGGGTTGGTTACCGACATCATTGTCCTGCAACGGGGGGTGTCCGGTCGGGCAAAAAAAGTGGAAGTGCGAGGGGCGAACGACACGGTTATCTTAGCTCCGGAACTGCAGATTCGCCAAGCTTTGGGTGGTTTGAAGAGCAGCATGTTCGTGGTTGAAAAACGACCAGGTCCCACTCCCGCCGAGGCTCAGTTTGTGTTTCGCGGCGGGGGATTTGGCCACGGGGTTGGAATGTGCCAGACCGGGGCCATCGGTGCGGCGGAGGCAGGGCTTACCCACGAAGCGATTTTGCGGCACTATTATCAAGGAACAGAACTGCAGACGATTTATTGATGGGACATCGGGATCAAAACAGCTTTTTGATGTGGGCTTCTGTTGTGGTTTTGACCGCGGCACGTATCGGGTTTGCCGGTGCCCAACCGCCTGCGGGTGGGACCGTCGACAACACGATTGAGGTGGATCCGGATCCTCGAACGTTGATTGTGTGGACCGCGCAGAACCATCCGCTGTTGCGGGCGACCGGCGCGCGGGTTGTGGCGGCGCGGCAGCAGTCGGTTGTGGAAACGGCGCCCTATGATTGGCTGTTGTGGTCCGATGTGCAGTATTCACGGATACTGAGAACTCCTACACGGATCACCGATCCCGACGATTACCAACGCGCCGACGGTGCGGTAGGGGTTTCGCGGCTTTGGAACTTTGGGTTGCAGACGTCGGTTGTGGTGGGATTGACGTACGAACATTTTGGACTCGCGGAAAACTCGGCGTTGGCAAACTTACCGATTCGTGTGTTTAACTCATCAGAAAATTACTCCCCGTCATTGGCTCTGCAACTGGAGCAACCTTTGTTACGTGGTCGTTCTCCGGAGGCCAACGAGGCGGCACAGGTCAGTGCGGACCATGCGGCGGAAGCGGCCCGGTTACGAGCGGAGCAGGCAGCGTCGACGGTACTCAGCGAGACTCTGTTGGCCTTTGTAGATGTGGCGGCGGCCGCCGAGGTGTTTCAATTACAAAAAGAGGCTCTCGCGGCCGCTGAAGAGCAACTTGAAAAGACACGTTTGTTGGCGGCACGTGGGTTGTTGGCGTCGGTCGAAACTTTTCCATTGGAACAGGCGGTTGTGGCACGAAAACGGCAAATCGTGGAGACCGCCGGCGTTTTGGATAGTGCGTGGTTACGTTTGGAGCACGCCGTCGGTGCAAAAGTAGCGCGGAACAAGGGTAATCCGCCGACTTTTTCGTTTATGGAAACGTTGGGATTAGGGGAAGTGCCGATTGCGGAGTATGACGAAACGGTATCCAAAACAAAGGCTTACGGGCCTCGCATCGCGGCTTCGGAATGGCGCCGACACCAGGCTTTGGTGGTCAATGCGGAAGACCGAGAGCTGCCCAACCTGGTGATCCGTGCTTCGGCGAGCCTGGATGGTTCCGATAACGACTTGGCAGGGGCTATCGAAGATGTATTCACGGCTGCCAACCCGCAGTTTGCTGTGGGTATTCGGCTGGATCTTCCGTTGTACAATCGTGCGGCCCAGGCGGTGCACACCCAGGCCCGGCTGGAAAGTTCGGCACGGGAAACCGAAATCGAAATCGAACAAAAACGTGCGCTTTACGAACTGCGACGGCTACGGACGGTGATCGAAAACGCGGAGTTGGCGGAAGATTTGTTGCAAGAGACCGAAAAGTGGGCTGAACAGACATGGTTGGCTGAAAAATCTCGGCTGGAGGCGGGGCGCGGCACCGCCATGCTGGTATCCCAAGCGTTGGTGCAGTGGGTGGATTCGCGGTTACTTCGTGTGCAATCAAACGCCGACCGCGGGCGTTCGTTGGTTACTTACCGACATGCGGCGGGAAGTCTCTTGTTGGACTTGGGCATCGAAACAACCGTGGCTGTACCATGATCCGTGGGCTTTCTCGTATTGCAAACACCCGCCCGGTGATGACCACGATGTTGTTCGTCTCGATAACGATTGTCGGGGTGATTGCATGGATTCGGATTCCTCTTCAAAGGCTGCCTACCGGCTTTGATCCACCGTTTTTGCAGGTGGTATTTCCCACACCCAACGGATCGGTTGACAGCAACGAACGCGACATCACGCTGCCGGCTGAGGAGATGTTCGCGACCGTTCGTGGCCTGAAAACTCAGGAAGTACGGGTGCTTCCTGAGATGGTGATCTTCGATATGGAGTTTGTGGATGGGCTGGACATGGACGAAGTTCACGCCCAAATCCGCGACCGCCTGGATCGGCTGGGGCCCACATTGCCGATGGGGACCCAGAAGCCGCTGATCCGCGAATTTGACCCCGACGGTTTTCCCGTGGTCTGGATAACCGTTAAACTACCGGATAAACGAGCGGATGCACCGATTACCCTGGAACGGGAAGTCGTACGCCGCGTTGAGCGGGTGCCAGGCGTCAGCAATGTCACTTTGTATGGGGTTTCGCCGAAGAAAGTATTGGTTGAACTGGATCGTAGGGCGATGCAAAGCGCCGGCGTCTCGGCACGCGCGGTGCTCGAAAAAATCCAGCGGGAAAACTTCTCAATCACCGCCGGTGTGGTTTCCAGTACCGAAAAGCGGCGTGTCGCACGTTCGTTGGGTATGCTGGACGGGTTGGAGGCGTTGCGGGCACTTCCCGTGACCGCTGAAGTGACGGTGGGCGACCTGGCGACGGTATCGGTGGGTCCGGACACCCCGGCGCCGTTACATCGTATCAACGGACAGCCGGCAACTTCGCTTGCTGTGTTTAAGTCAGGCACCGCAAACATCGTGGACGTCGCCGCAGCGGTTCGGCAGGTCGTAGAGAACGAGTTGCCCACCATTCGAGCGCTAAACGACTTTGATTTCCACGTGTTGTTTGACCAGGGAGAGGGGATAGCAACAGCCATGACCGATTTGGGTGAATCGGGTGCATGGGGCGGACTGATTGCTGTTTTTGTTCTTTATATCTTTTTGCGGCGATGGGCGATGACGATGCTCATCGCTGGGTCGATTCCTTTGTCGTTGCTCATCACAATCGTCATTTTGTACTTTTCCGGGGAATCCTTAAATGCGCTCAGCATGATGGGCCTGATGTTGAGCATTGGAATGGTGGTAGACAATTCGGTGGTCGTAGTCGAGAACCTGGCCAAAAATCGTGTCGGATCGGGGACGGTTGGAGCGGCCGACTACGGTACAGATGACGTCGCTACCGCAATCGTTACGTCTACATTAACGAGTGTCGTTGTTTTCTTACCACTTATCTTTCTGTCGGGTGAGCAGACAATTGCCTTTTTTCTGGGCAGAGTCGGGTTTCCCGTGTGCTTTTCTCTTCTTGCCAGTTTGGTGGTCGCACTGATCTTTATTCCGGTGGCGGCACAGCTTACGTTGAAACGTTCGGGCCGGTTGCCGCCTTCGGGTTTGCCGTCGTGGTTGCTGTCCGCTTATCGCCGTCCGCTGTTGTTTTTGATGCGACATCCTATTGATGCGGCGGTGCTGTTTGTGGCCATCGCTGGGTTGACGGTTGTGGCATCTACCGCCGTGAAAGAGGCCGACCAAGCAGAAGGCAATATTAATGATATTCGGGTCATATTCAGTTTTCCGGCGGAGTACGGGCCACCGGACATCGACCGGTGGATGGCCCGAACCGAACAGCGGTTTTTGGAACGGGCCGCCCTGCTGGAAGTGGAGTCGGTGTTTGTGAGCAGTCGTTGGAATGAAGCCGACACCGAACTTCGTCTGTTTTTGGTACCGCCGCAAAAACAGGTGTTGCCGCGGTCGGAAATCGTAGCAAAGGTTGCAGATTTGTTGGAAAGCCCACCAGGAGTACGGTGGCGGGTCGGATGGCAGGGACCACGGCGTGGTGATGCGGAAGGGGCTGCCGAATTGGCGTTAAGTGGGCCCGACACAGGTACATTGGAAACGTTGGGCAATGAACTGGTGAGACGGTTAAGTGAGCGGTCCGAATTGCATTCGGTTACAAGTTCGTCGGGGCGTAATGCGGTTTCTGAGCTTGAGTTTCGGGTTCAGGATGCAGTTTCTCGACGGCTTGGGCTTCCGGAAGCGGTTGTCGCCATGAACGTATCTTACCAAACACGAGGGGGAAATGCCGGTCGTGTTTGGGTCGGAAGTGACCAGTTGGAAGTGATTGTTCGGACGCGGTCTCAAGACCGTAATTCCACCGAAGCGCTTGCGCAATTGCCCGTCGACATTGGAATGGGCTCGGATCGAGCCGCATCGGGCACGTCCGGGATGTTGACGGTGCCCATGGGTGCCATAGCCGTGCCGCATTTGGTTCCAAGCCCCAGGATTATCCGTCGGGAACATCGGAAAACCAACTTGACCGTAACGGCTCAGCCGAATCGGATTCCCGAAGAAGAAGCCACCCAGATCATGCTTGAAGAAGCAGCGGCAATGACGTGGCCCGAAGGGTATGGCTATGAAGAAGGTGAGCGTCGTGGTGAGGTGCGGGAGGCGGCAAAGAGCCAGAAATTCACTCTTCTGTTGGCAATCTGTTTGGTTTTTTTGCTGATGGGGGTTCTTTTTGAGTCTCTGTTGCTTCCTTTGATTGTTATTGTGTCCATCCCGTTTGGTTTTACAGGTGCGTTTTGGCTATTGTGGGTCACCGGAACACCTTACGACTATATGGCGAAAGTCGGAATGGTCATTTTGGTGGGGGTGGTGGTGAACAACGGAATCGTGTTGGTGGATCGGGTACTGGCACTGATTCGCGAGGGCACACCCGTCGACCAAGCGATTCCGCAAGGGTGTGCTGACCGTCTGCGCCCGGTTCTGATGACGGCGTTAACGACCATTTGTGGGTTGATTCCGATGCTGAGCAGCCGTTCGGGTCTGTTTGGAATCCCTTATCATCCGCTTGCCGTCACGGTGATTGGGGGGTTGGTGAGTTCCACCTTTGTCACTTTGTTTGCTGTTCCGGTTTTTTTGCGGCTCGCTACGCCGATATTGGCCGCGAAAACATCCTCTCAGCCAGCGCCGGCGGCACATCGGGAGGTATCAGGTTGATGGTCCAATCGCGGTTGTGATCATCGGGGTCGAAACCTAGGTGGCTGGTGTTTTTTAGGGGATTTCACGACCCAGCCGAATTTGCGCCGGATCGCCGGGGAAAATCCTGAGTTATATCGGGAATATGGCGCAAGCATTTTTCCGGGCGAGGCGGCCAAAAGCGGCCAGGGCGTGGAATTCATCTAACAACACCATCCACCTAGGCTTGAAGCGCGGCCACGGGTTGTTTATCCTTTGGTTCGTCCCGAGAGGGTCGACAAGTTCGAAGACCGGTTCCGCTGTCCCTCAGTTGTCCCACATTTGGTCGTTTGGAGGATCTTCATTATGTTATTTGTCCGCAAAAACGCGGTTGTTATTTGTTTCTTGGCGTCGTTTGTTCTGGGCGGCTGCCCGGAAGATTCCACCTCCGACTCGCAATTTTTGCCCGACACCGCCGACGGTTTGGCGCCGTTTAATCCAAATGGGGGAAACAATCCGTTTTTGGATACTTCCGAACAGCCGCAACTGGACACAGTGGGGTCTTGCTCCCAGGACTGCACGAACCGGAATTGCGGCGATGATGGTTGTGGTGGGTCGTGTGGTGAATGTGCCGACGGTTACACGTGCAGCGGCAAAGGGCAGTGTATTCTGGAAGGCTGCGAACCCGACTGCAATGGCAAAGAGTGTGGTGATGACGGTTGCGGCGGAAACTGCGGAATGTGCGCCATCGGCGAAGCATGTGGTTCCGACGGAACCTGTGGTGGGTCTTGCATACCCGATTGCGACGATAAAGAGTGTGGGGACGATGGTTGTGGCGGCCAATGTGGTACTTGCCCGGGCAATGCGCCTTGCAGTGCCGGAAAATGCGCTTGTACACCGGATTGTAACGGAAAAGTGTGTGGGCCAAATGGCTGCGGCGGCACCTGCGGCAGTTGTTTACCGGGGCAAAAATGTACTGCGGCCGGTGCTTGTGAAACCGACGGTTGTGTGCCGCAATGTGCCGGTAAACAATGTGGTACGGACGGATGTGGCGGTAGCTGTGGTGCCTGTCCCGCAGGGATGACGTGTGGTGCGCAGAACACGTGTGTCAGCAATAGCTGCAAACCCAACTGCACCGGTAAACAATGTGGTGATGACGGTTGTGGAGGGCTTTGTGGTACGTGTGGACCAGGAAAGATGTGTTCGGAACAGGGGCAATGTGTGTCAAACGCCTGTGTACCGGACTGCACTGGTTTGGAATGTGGTCCGGACGGCTGCGGCGGTGTCTGTGGCACCTGCGGTGCAGGCAAAACCTGTAGCGCTCAGGGCAAATGTGTGGGTGGGTGTGTGCCTCAGTGCGGCGGAAAACAATGTGGTACCGACGGGTGTGGCGGAATCTGCGGCACGTGCGCGCCCGGCCAAGTCTGTAGTGCAACAGGCCATTGTCAAGCTGCCGGCTGTGTGCCCAACTGTACCAATAAACTCTGCGGTGACGACGGCTGCGGTGGCCTGTGTGGAACTTGTGGTCCGGGGCAGTTCTGTGGTCCGGAAGGCAAATGCCAGGCCGGCGGCTGTGTTCCGCAGTGTGGGGTGAAACATTGTGGCGGCGATGGCTGCGGTGGATTGTGCGGTACCTGCGGTGCAGGAAAATTCTGCGGTCCCGATGGGCAATGCCAAACAAGTGGATGTCAAGCACAATGTGACGGCAAACAATGTGGCCCCGACGGGTGTGGTGGCCAATGTGGCACTTGTGGACCCAATCAAACGTGTTCGGCCGCCGGTCATTGCCAAAATGCGGGATGCGTACCCCAATGCGCGGGCAAACAGTGTGGCCCGGACGGTTGCGGTGGCCAATGTGGTACATGCACAGGGGGCCAGGCGTGTAATGCGCAGGGGTTGTGTCAGGCCGGCGGGTGTGTGCCGCAATGTTCCGGTAAACAATGTGGCCCGGACGGATGTGGTGGGCAATGCGGTACGTGTGGCGCCAACCAGACCTGTAATGCGCAGGGTAAGTGCCAAACCACCGGGTGTGTGCCGCAATGTGCGGGCAAACAATGTGGTCCCGATGGCTGCGGCGGCTCGTGTGGTCAATGCGCGGCAGGATTGGCGTGTACTCCACAGGGAACCTGTAACGGAGGCAATGTCGGCGCCGGGAATTGTTGTACCGCGCAGGAATTGGCCGGCTGTGGTGATGCGAGTTGCCAGGCGTGTGTTTGTGGTCTCGATTCGTTTTGTTGTGACACCCAGTGGGACGAAATTTGTGTTCAGGAAGCGGCACAGGACTGCGGCGGAATTTGCAATTGTACAGAGGGTGGGGATCCCGGTGGCGGTGGTGTTTGCTGTGCGGCCAGTGACGGACCGGGATGTAACATAAGCGCCTGTCAGAACTGTGTGTGTTCGTTGGATTCGTTTTGTTGCGACACGCAATGGGATGATATTTGTGCCCAACAAGCGGCGGAAGATTGTAACGCCAGTTGTGGATGCTCAGGCGGCGGGGATCCCGGCGGTGGTGGCGCCTGTTGTGCGGCCAGTGACGGTCCCGGATGTAACATAAGCGCCTGTCAGAACTGTGTGTGTTCGTTGGATTCGTTCTGCTGCGACACCCAATGGGATGATATTTGTGCCCAACAAGCGGCGGAAGATTGTAATGCCAGTTGTGGATGCTCGGGCGGCGGAGATCCCGGCGGTGGTGCCTGTTGTGCGGCCAGTGACGGTGCGGGTTGTAACGTAAGCGCCTGTCAGAACTGTGTGTGTTCGTTGGATTCGTTTTGCTGCGACACCCAATGGGATGATATTTGTGCCCAACAAGCGGCGGAAGATTGTAACGCCAGTTGTGGATGCTCGGGCGGCGGGGATCCCGGCGGTGGTGGCGCCTGTTGTGCGGCTAGTGACGGTCCCGGATGTAACATAAGCGCTTGCCAGAACTGTGTGTGTGCGCTGGATTCGTTCTGCTGCGACACCCAATGGGATGATATTTGTGCCCAACAAGCGGCGGAAGATTGTAACGCCAGTTGTGGATGCTCGGGCGGTGGGGATCCCGGTGGCGGTGGTGTTTGCTGTGCGGCCAGTGACGGTGCGGGTTGTAACATAAGCGCCTGTCAGAACTGTGTATGTTCGTTGGATTCGTTTTGTTGCGACACCCAATGGGACGACATCTGCGCGCAACAAGCCGCTCAGGATTGTAACGCCAGTTGTGGATGCTCGGGCGGCGGCACTCCTGGCGGTGGCACAACCGGCGGTGCGTGTTGTGCGGCCAGTGACGGTGCGGGTTGTAACATAAGCGCCTGTCAGAACTGTGTA
>JABWCM010000098.1 GCA_013360285.1 Myxococcales bacterium | reverse complement strand
AGGTTTTTTTACTGATGAGACGGACAAAGACAGCCTGGGCGTGCAATTCATCTAAAAACACGACATCTAGCCCGAATTTCTCACGAGCACGCGGGTAAGAACGCTAAGATGCCAGCGAATTCGGGGAAGGCGGGCTTTTTTTCAAGCATGGCAACACCGTGGTGGGGACAAAAGGTCTACTATCCCAAATTTGCTGGGCTTCGACGCATTCGCCCACCCGCTCGTGACAAACACGGCCCAGTGGATGGCGAATCCAAACAGATTCTGCCACGATCAGCTCTGTTTTTTTGTTTTTACTCGTTCTACGTCAACGTCGTCAACGGATGTCTGGCCGGGAGGCAACTCCTTTTGTGATGACGGAGTTACATCAACTTCATCGTCTCCTTTTGAGGCCTTTCGGAAGTTTCTTATGCCTTTCCCCAAGGATTCGCCAAGCTGAGGCAGCTTTCCAGCTCCAAATATAACGAGAACGATTACTAAGATAATGATGAGTTCGGGAATACCAATTCCCCCGATCATCAAAAAGATAAAATTAAAGTTGGCCATCATACGCCATCAACCATGGACGCCGATTGTCTCCTATTAAGACTGAGCGTCAGGAAAGGGACTGGGGACGAACTGGGAGGGTCAGCGGAAATAGATAAGTGACCCTTGATGGGCTAATTTAGGCCGCTTCGGCCACGCCCCTCCTTGCGGCAAATACCCGATATGCCCCAGTAGGGTCCCGGCCAATTCAGCGCTAAATTAGCTCTCTCAGGGTCACTTTCTTATTTCCGCTGACCCTCTGTGAGTCCGTTTTTTTTCAATTCGTGGCATGTTGTGGTGTTCACCTACCACTCACCTACTGGTCTATCATCACTGGCGTCACCCTGCAAATGTTCGCCGATCCAAACGTGGCATCATGGGTTAAACAATTCGGTTGTTGGGTGTCCGCGCGTGAAGCGAAACAACACCCAGTGGTTGGGTGTTCTATTCTATCTACTTGCCCAGATTTTGAATCTTATCAACTTTTTTGCCCAGATTTTCGATCGTGTCAACTGAACGTTCCACCCGATTAATACTGCTCTCCCCGCGATTTATCATTCTTTCCGGGGTGCCCAATTTGTTGTCCACTTCCGATGCGTATTTGTCTGGTTCCCGAAGCGCACGGTCTTGCTCGCGTAACGCATCGTCTGTTGTCTTTTCAGGGTCTTTAACCTCATAGGTCCGGGTTGGAACGTCCTGACCCAGTGGGTTCTTTTTGTACGTATCACCCCACGATACGATAATGTCGTAGTCGGTTTCCCAATCGATCATGACAACCTGTGTGTTTGGGTGATTGACCAACCGCATCAAGATAAACGCGGTGTTTCTAGGCGTACCGTCTTTTGTCCAAATAATTGGCATGTCCCGTTCGTGTTTATCGTGGCCGTATTCGTGTACAGGATATTTCGCTTTTTCGAAGTATTTGCTGATCCGGTTAATTTCGTCCTCACCCACTTCCCCGCGGCTGTTGATGAGTTTGATTTTTGCGTATCCAGTCAAATACTTAAATCGAGGGTTGTCACGCGCCGGTTCAAAATCCACCTCCATTCTCGCCTCCTGCAGACGATTGGCGGCCGTTTCTGTGCCCAAGTCCCGTAGTCGCTGAAGATACTCAATGGCCGTCGCTACTCGATTTGTTTGTGCATACTGAATCGCGGCAAAATAAATCGCCTGTTCGAACCTTGGATTGATTTCAATGGCTTTTTCAAAATATCGAAGAGCTTCGTCTCTTTTTTTCTTCTTGGCTAACTCGTGGCCCTTATCATTCATCGTGCGCGCCTTCTTGACGTCACTTTCCGACACAGCTTCAGGATTGTATTTGGCTGACGTCGTTGTGCGCAGGTCAGGTTCCGTAGCGGGCGGTTGGTCTCGTGTTGGCTGGGTGGTCGTCGGGATTGTTGTCGGATTTCGTTCACATGGACGCTCTCCCATTCGCAACAACGCCGATTCTGCGACGAATGCCTGCTTTTCCGTCCCTGATTTACACAAAAACTGAAACGCTTGTGTCGCGACGTGCCGTTCCGAAGCCTTGATATTGGCAGGTGAACGATAACTCTCCCAAAGTACGGTACACTCTGTTAGCTCATCCTTGGTTACGGCTTCAAAATTGCTGAATGCTTGCATACAGCGCTTCGAGTGCGGTTTCCACTCGGCCTCTTGTGCATTGGCCGACGTCGGCATGAGGCTTGATAGTACCAACACCGAAGTCAGCGTCGGCGCAAGTAGCTGTTTCATATAACAATTAGTTCCTTGTGGCTGTTGGTCGGGACCTCGCTGCTATGCAACTGCTTTGAGGTCGGTTCCTGTGGCTCAGTAAGTTAATCGGTCGGTATGCTGCGCGAGCTACTCAACTGTTGTGCACAACAGACCCAGATAGAAAAGGCACCGCACGTCCGCTTCATTCCCACGGCGCTACGGACATTTCTGAAAACACCTCATAGCACCATGTGGGGCGCGGTACTCACCTTACTGGACCGTCGCCAGACCAGTCAACCTAGGTGTGGAGAGTTAAATGGTGATTTTCATGCTCTGACGTCTTTGGCCGTCTCGCCCACAAAAAACACTGCTCCATGTCCCTGATATAACTCAGGATTTTCGCGAATGATCCGGCTCAAATTCGTCCAGATCATGAAAACCACTATTAAACACCACACACCTGGCTCGGGTTTCTCATACGGGCCACGGGCCAATGCATCACCGGATTCGTGAACCGGTAAGCTGAATTTTGGACAGGCTTGTATATAAATGAATCTGGTGGCGGTTGGGGTTCACACGAGGGTAGGTACCAGAAGGAAATTCGTATCAGGTGGCGTCGACCGGAGTGTTCTTAGCCGGCGTTAAACACAAATGGCCATTGTACAACACACACGCCACCCTCAGGTTTAGCAAACCGAACACGGCGAATAGTGCGAAGTACACATTCTTCAACTGCCTTATTGGACAAAGAGGAATCAATGACTTGCGCGCCATCCACGGCTCCCTCTGTGTTGATGGTCCATCGGATTGTAATCTTACCGGCCAAATTTGCGTGAATCTGAAGTTCTCGCTCGTAACAAGCACGAATCGCTCCTGCGCGTCGGCGAACCTGGTTGGTAATGTCACTTTTTTGGCAGAAACCCTGTGATGATCCTGACCCTACGTTGATAGATCCCACTTTTTTGGCCGCTTTTTTGCCGAGGTTGGCTGTAACGCCTTTGCCACCACCCGTGTCGATTTCTCCCAGGCCATGGATTCGCCCGTAACCGCCGGTACCACCTCCTCCGGTGCCCGTGCCTTTGAATCCCATTCCGCCTGAGCCGTGACCCATCACGAATTCAGATCCAGTTCCGCTCATTGCAACAGCCAGTTTATTCTGAAACGAACTGGTATCTGACGAGAGAATACTCGAGATAGCGTTGCTTCGCGCACTAGACAACACATCTGTCAGACCCACCTTTTTGGGATCGATCTTATCCACCATTTTTCCGTCCCGTTTTGGTACTTTGCTTTCGACCTCTGGCGGGATATCGGGATCACCAAATTTTCCTTCCTCACCTTCGGCTTTTTTGCCGACATCGTCCTCTTCTTCACCGATTTCCAGCGGTTCTTCTTCTTCTTCAATCGATGTTTGAATGTCTACTTGCAGAAATTTACGAATATCGGGTTGTTTTTTGCGAACGGCTTCCTCGGTCCAGAAGAACAGCGTCAACAAAATCAAGGTAATCTGAACGACTGCCGACATGGATACCGATGCGGCAACGTTTTTGTCGAATGCCCAAAGCGGTTTGGGTGCAACGCGGTCATCAACGGGGGCCACTTGAAAGAACACTCCCGCATGATCGAACTCCAGAATTCCCCAATCGCCGTTTTCAAGCGGTGCGTAGTTGAGTCCACTCGCTCCGCCGGTGGCGCTTCGTACAAACTCTGCAACGGTCATTTCACGACCACCAGAGTAGATTTTGCCTTTCATTTCCTCATTTAAGCCGACTTTCGCACGTCCGCGCCTGTCCACTACGAATAACTTTCGTCCATCGGGAAATTTCCCCGGAGGAATGTGCAAATGCCGGCGATTACGACGTGACGCCACGAAGTCTGCAATCATGGGTCCGAAAACAACCGCTGGTATGACAGCAGTAAGCACAGCGAACAGGATGAAAAACCAGCCAGTTTCAAAAAAACTGCGCCGTGGTTTACCGCCGACAATGATGTCGCGTTGTTCTACCAAAACCCGTTCGTCGACGATGGCGCCGTTGATAATGACAGCCATGCGCAGCAACCCCAGGTCTCGTTTCCATCGAATCTGTGACGCAAATACCACTAAAGTGCCAAAAAGAACCGTAAATCCACCGATCAATACTAAGTACAGTCCTTTTCCGGCGAGTGCGACTTCCGCTGCTGGGAGACCAAGAATTTCCACTTTATTGAAGTAGTAATCCGCGACCGCAACAATCAGAAGCATCGACGTGATTGTTGAACTGATGGCGTATGCTCGATCTTTGCTAAGCAAACACGCGATAGTGAAAAGGAACGAAATTCCACATATCCCGAGGAATGCTAAACCTAAGTTAAACTCAAGGCCGCTCAGGCTGATTTCGCTGAATTTCAGCACAAACC
Source organism: Myxococcales bacterium (assembly GCA_013360285.1). GTDB lineage: Bacteria > Myxococcota_A > UBA9042 > JABWCM01 > JABWCM01 > JABWCM01. The sequence goes on along the minus strand of JABWCM010000098.1, from coordinate 16,797 downwards.
ACGGCAGCGACTCGCCACCTACTACACCGAGGATAACCGCCGCCAATCCCAGAACGACGATCACATTTCCTAGTCTCATACATTATCCCTTACCGCGGTGACCGAACGCGCCCGCACGCGTGTGTTGTTCACAGTTCTGTCATTTTGTTTTGGCTATGCCGGGGAGCCAATCGCCTGCTTTCCAAAACGCGTTACATATCAGGTGGCTAGTGTTAATTAAGTGGTGTTTCTCCGGTCGAGTCTGAACCGATTGTAGTTTGTTAAAAGCCGGTGAATTTGTTGCTCTCGCGTGGCAATCAGCCACGCCGAGCCACAAACAAGGCTCGAATGCTACCAATCCATTGGTTTCAACGTCAAGGACAAACGCCCAACTCAACAAGCTTGTAAAAAATGCGAGACGGCACTGGGCGTGGGGTTTTTGATCCGTCTGCTCGGAAAAAAACCAAGTCATATCAGGAATGTGCCGCAGCCGTTTCCTGGACAAAGAGGACAAAAGCACCCATCCAAGTTCGTTCAGTTATTTTTTACAAACTCTACATCATGCTACCCAAGCCCATGTCACGCCAATCGGCTCGTGCGACCAGATTTCGTCATTACGCGCTGCCGTCCAGACTTCCGGCATCAATCTTCTCTTCGTTTAATGCCTGTCTGGCACATCAGTTGCCGTCCGACGATGCCCCAACGGGAGAAGCATCGTTTGCGCGAGTCCATCTCGCACAACCCATGCGACACGGCTTGCATCCAAAAGTTCCCATGATCGATCATGAAAAAGTACATACTTTTTGATCATATTAGAGGGTGTTCCATAAATGGGAAATCATCCCCAAAAAGCGCCCTTTTGGGGACATTTCCGCTTTATGGAACACCCTCTTAGGTCGTTACAACTAATTGCGAACCCAATAGAAACGAGCAAGACACTCTGTTACAGGGACGAACTACACTGGTGTGTCTTTCGCCGATTGTGGAAAATGCTTGGAACGGGTGCCTATCAGCTTGTTTTATTTTTGGTGTTAGTCGGTTTGCGTTTTGTGACTTTTTGCACTGGAAGTTTGCAAAAAAAGATCTGCGAGTCCCGATGCGGGCGACTTTTGGCCGACTTGGCTCCCCAAAACTAGGCGCCATGTTACTGAGTTCAAGTCCAGCGAAGTTCCTCCGTCGGTCCACAGCCGATCCCGCTAAATCGTTCTTTTGGTGTCGATTTTCCATTTGCGCCGCACCGTTCGAGGCTGATGCCAATCACGAAAGAGGGTGTTTAAATATTGAAACATCCGTGAAGTCGTTGCCCGAAAATTCAGGTCCGCTGCTATTGATTGCCCCGTATAGGCCCGCACAAATATACCGTTCTGTGATGTTATTGATAATTTAGCGTCGATAACTTAACGTTCAAGGAGTTGCATTGTCCGGCGATATGAAGCCGTGTCGCCTATTTTTTCGTATATTTTTGCTAGCCTAGCCATTGTGTGTGCGGGGAAGCGAGATTTTCGAGCGACGTGTTCCAGTATATCGGCGGCCGCTTTGAGCATGTTCTCGTGTAGGTAAACGTCGACCAATCGATTGGCTGCCACTAAGTCGTCAGGCGCTTCCTGGAACTGCGCTTCAAGTCCTTCTCGCGCTTTGGACAGCATGCCGAGTGTCCAATAGACGTCGGCGATTTTGCGTTGTGGTTCTCGATACTTAGGTGACAGCGCTAACGCTGTGTTGAATGACGCAATGGCCTTTTCAAGTTGGCCCAGCTCCACTTCAATAGTACCAAGTTCGTAGTGAAGGCTCGCTTTGTCTGGGTCGGTCGAAATCGCCGCTCTTATATGCTGCGCCAGTTCCTCCCAGTTCGGCGTCAACAACTTTGCACAGCGCACATAGTCATAATGGGCTACCCACCACGTGGGTAACTGGTCAGTCGTGGTTTTAAGTAAGCGGCACGCTTCATTCACCCTGCCTTGTTCCAACAGCGCGGCGGCAGCGTCGATGGCGGATGCGCCGTCCTGACCATCGGCGATGGCATCGGCGGTCCACCAGTGTGCGGCGACACAACACATACAAATTGTTGCGCTGACGACGGTTGCCGATTGTTTTGTTTTGAGGTGAATTTGCATTGTTTAGGTGTCCCGAGGTGCCATCGACTGGTTTTGACAGTTTATGCCAGCTTCGGTTAGACCGCAAAATGAGTTTTGTACGAGACGGGTTCACCTATGAACGGACACCAACTGGGATGAGACACCAACGATTCCGCCATCATCGCGTCCAAGAAGCGTTTTTTGCGCGCAACTGCCGCGCGGTTTTGGCTTGGGTAATCACGCTGTCTGTGTGCTCCGTTCGGTATCGCTCTTGGACTGTTGTGTTGCTGGGACTTGCGGTCATTGTTGCTGGCGGGACGGGATGCGCTGTCACTGCGCGCGATACAGGTCGTTCTGATGTTTCCAATCCATCCCCTTCCGTTCCGGTCGATGGCAATGTCGGGTCAGGCTTTAACGGCAGTTTTATTGGAATTGAGGTAGGTGGTGCAGTTAGTGCGCTCGAATGGGCACGTGCAAACGACAACATTGGGGGTGGGGGTTTTGTTTCTGGTAGGTTGAGTCTAGTGTTATATTTATTGGACATTGGACTAAGTTACAGAATTGTCCGATACGGCTTATCTGATGTATCCATCAGCGGTAACCTCGACCGGCATATCTGGGTTGGTTCGTTTAAATTGCATCCGTTGTTTGCCACATTGGTGCGAGGGTCGTTGCTGGACCACATTCTTGCTTCCACCTACGTTGAGTTGGGATTGGGTGCGGAATATGCTCTATGGGAGCCCGCTGAGTCCGTCGGTTCGGCGGACGGAGGGGGATTCGTTATGGAGTTGGGTGCGGGATTCGATGTTCCCATCGGGTTGCCCGCTGGTGGCGACAGTTTTTGGCTTGGCTTGGGCTACAAAAAATCGTGGGTAACAGTGGATATCGGTCAAGCGCCCGATTTAGATGATTGGGACGAACACATTTTTTTTCTCCGTGTTGGCTATCGAATACATGGCGTGGATATTGCGAGAATTCCCCGCCCGACGGAAATGCAATTCCGTTAATTTTGGCATTTTCTCGGAGGTTCAGCGTCAGGCCAGTAGTGACCGTGAGATTGCTAATTTAGCGCTTAGTTGGCCGGATCCGGCTGAGACGGTCAACGGAAATAGATGACTGACGCTGGCTCTGCCGCTTTTGGTCGGCTTGTCCAGTCCCGGCCCGTCAGAATTGGAACGACGCACTAACTCCGGCTGTTCCGTTTGGAAGTAGCAGTGGCGTTCCTCGAAAGACAGACGTTGAGCTGTCTGAGTCAACTAGAAACAAAATCACTGCGGTGCATGCGGTAGCAGCCGCAGTCGCAAAGAACACCGTGGACGTTACTGCTGATATGTTGCCCTCATTCTCAAGTTCCTCAACTCGTGAACGGCTATAGGAACATTTTCCGCTGGGGCAGGCGTCCTGCAGTTCTCTCTCAAGCGCTTGGGTGTGCAGTCCGAACCCGATTCCAGCACCTGTGGACGCAATCGCCAGCGCGACCATAGACCACGCGGCGATTCGTGTTGCCGACACCGAGTTGTCGTCGGCGGACTCGGTTGAGTTGGCCACCGGCGTTTCGTCAAATATTACCGAGCACAAACGCCCCTTTCGACATCGCGTTTGTTGGGTGAACTCCACACCGTTCGGAAAAACAACCCTTACCGTGCGAATTCCGTCGGTCACGGCGAGCCGGTAGTGCTTGCCTGATGCTACAAATTTGCCATCTACTTCGATATTCGCCGCTTTTTCTCCGCGAATCTCGATTGTAAGGACCGTGGGTCCCGGAATGACCACATCTGTAGCCAATTCCCGGAGTTGTGCAACAGCATCGTACGCACCCGAAATAACGGTACGCTTCCACGCCCGATCCAACAGTCGTTCGTCGGAAACACGGACCAGGTGGATACTAAGTTCCCCCTGAGTGCCGGACACTTGCCCCACCAGCAGAAGTTCAAAGGGGTGACGGTCGAGTAATGGCCGAAACACGTCGACGGATGGTAGGCCTTGGGTGGTCACCACTCCTGTGGGAAGCATTGTGCGGATCTCGGCGGGATCGACGGCCCGAGTGCCGGACAACGACGCAATCGCGTTTGCAGTCACTCTGGCGAAGTCGTCGACAATTTCGCGGGGGACTTTTCCCGGTGCGTGTTCTTCTGGAAAAAGTAAGACGCCGCAATACCTCGGTTTGCTCTCGTCGGAATGTAAGATAAGAGGGTAAAAAAACAATATAAAAAAGGCGAGTGTCGCAGAAAAACTCCCATTGCGAACTTTGTGCGCGTTTGCGTTTCGTTGGCCAAAGGTGGTGTACCAATTCCTCATAATCGTGCAGCCATGAGTAATTAATTGCGAAAGGTTTCACATTCCTTGAAGTTGCGACCCGGTTGTAAACTCTACCGCACCGTTGGAGACCAGGTTCGCTCAGAGGGTGTTTGGGAAAAAAATAACGGCGAGCGAGACAGTGGCCGTAGCGAGGCGGGCCTGCCGACTGAGGCCCACCGGAGGCGTACCCAATGGTACGCTGAGGATGGGCCGACCGAGGCAGGACCGACGCAGTAGGCCAATGGCTCGTGTAGCTTATTTTTTTCCCAAACACCCTCTCAGAGGGTCAGCGGAAATAAGGAAGTGACCCTGGTCGAGCTAATTTAGCGCTGAATTGGCCGGGACCCGACCGAGGCTATATCGAGTGTATGCAGCACCGACGGGCATGGCCAACGCAGCCTAAATTAGCCAATTAGGGTTCACTTATCTATTTCCGCTGACCCTCTCAAACCTCGTGCGGCAGCAAGCCGCCCCAACCGTCATTACTCTTTCCAGATGATTTTCCATGGGTGCCGTTTAATGTCTTCTATGAGTTCTTTGAAGTCATCATACAGGTCTTGGTCGCCAAGCAACGCACCAACAGCACCTTTGCCTTGACGAACAAACCGTGTGATGTCCTCCGCCATCGTAATGACCGATTCCAGTTTTTCGATAGTTGTCAGGACTTTTTCGCGATTTTCAGCGCCGATTTGCCGATACTGGTCCGCGAGTTGCTGTACACCAATCAATACGTCGTCCACACGGTTCATTGTTGGATTAACGCGGGAGTTAAGCTGTGCGGTAATTTTTTCCACGTTACCGACGATGCGTTTGATTTCCGAACCGTCCCCGACCGTGTTAACCCCTATGTTTGCTAGTTCTTCGAGGTTTCCCACAAGCGGAATGCCCCGATCAATTAAGTACGTTACCTTTGTGGCAAGTTCCTGTAGCTGTGGACCAAGACGGTAAACAAGCAGGTTCAAGTGAATTGCGGTGTCGTTAAACGCGAGTAACGTTGAATCGATCACCGTACGATTTCTTTCCAATACGGCGGCTACGTCGTCCAGGACGCGAGCGATGTTCGCCATCAAGATTTCGAGACGTACTGGAGAATTGCCGCGGATGTGTCCACCGTCGGCTACGAGCTGGGCTGCGTTGTCTCCCGGGTCAATTTCGATGTATTTTTCCCCCAGCAATCCTAGCGTAGTAATATAAGCCTCGGCGTCGGACCGAATAAACTTCGCCTTGTCCACCTCGACATCCAGTTTCACGAGGATTGCCACCCGGCGCACGTTGTCCGTGGTCGTCTCTTCCCGAATGCTGACGTCTTTTACTTTGCCGGCGGTCACTCCGGCGATTTTCACCGGTGCACCCACTTTTAGGTCCGCGCTCGTATCGAACAGCGCAAAGACTGTTATTCCTGGTTTTGCGGAGAAATCGCCCAAAATTATGATAAAAGCGACAAAAAGTACCGCTGACACCAGTACCAGGAGGCCAACTTTGACCTGCATTCCTCGATCGTGCACGCGTTAGATCTCCATTGGTCCGTGAGCTTCCCCTCGGATAAATTGACGAATAACCGGATCTTCCGACTCTTGAAACGCGTCCGGTGGGCCATCCAGTCGGATTCGCCCTTTATAGATCATGGCGATTCGGTCGGCGATGCCAAAGATACTGCGAAGGTCGTGGGACACGACGATACTGGTAACGTTGTGTTCGTCAGCAAGGTTGCGAATCAATCGATCCACATTGATTGCCGCCAACGGATCAAGGCCTGTTGTCGGTTCGTCGAAGATGACGAAGTCCGGATCCAACGTCAATGCACGGGCGATCGCAACTCTTTTCCGCAACCCGTCTCCAATATCAGCGGGGTATCGGAACGCCATTCCTTCCATGTTTACCTGACCAAGTCGTGCCATAGCCCCATCTAATGCTTGCTTTTGAGTAAGCCGGAAGTGTTTTCTCAAAGGAAGTGCGACATTTTCAATTAAGGTCATCGAATCAAACAATGTCGAATGTTGAAAAACCATGGCGCATTTTTTTCGTATCCGAAAAAACTCTTTTTCGCTTAAGTTAGTGATATCCTCTCCATCGAGAATGATACGCCCCGAGTCTGGTTTCAAGAGGCCGATGAGATGTTTGACCAACACCGATTTTCCAGCGCCAGACGTACCGATAATGAAAAAGATCGAGCCGGTTTCTACCGATAATGATACATCGTCAAGGATTAACTTTGCTCCGAAGGATTTTCGAATGTTTTTGAATTCGATCATGGTGACAAAACCACGTATCCGAATCCGCTGATAAAAAAATCCAAGACGATGACTGCGAACGAACAGTTGACGACGCTACGAGTTGTGGCCCAACCCACACCTTCGCTACCGCCTTTTGCGGAGAGTCCCGCTTGTGCTGCAATGAGTGGGATTGCAAATCCATATGCCGCCGATTTCATGATGCCGATCACAACGTCTTGCCACTTCACAAGGGACAGGTTCAGAAAAGTGTTGTACGGGATCCCAAACCCCTGCCGACCCATGATCATGCCGGTTGCTGTTGCAACCAGCACAGCAAAGACTGACAGGACAACCAACATCATTCCGCACGCGATGAAACGAGGTACCACAAGATAGTTGATTGGGTCCGCATTGGACATTCTCAAGGCGTCGATTTGTTCCGTAACCACCATGCTGCCAATTTCCGCAGCAATTGCGCTTCCTGTCCGGGTTGCAACCATCAGACCGGTAATCGTTGGTCCAAATTCCCTAATCATAACGGTCAGAAACGCCGCTCCGACCATTGAGTAGTCCGGCAGCACCTTCTGAATCTGGATTGCGACTTGGAAAATGCTGATCAGACCGAGAAAACCGAGAGTTACGGTCACAAACAGAACACTTCGGTTTCCAATGGCGAATAGTTGTTCCAAGATCTGTCCGGTTTGTCTTCGGCCTACAAAAATAAAGTAGATTGTTTGCCGTAACATTGACGCGAGTTCCCGGGCAACGGCCAATCGTATGAGCACGTTCCGCCCGATCAAATCAAGGGTGGAAGAAAGCCAGGAGGTAGATGCCGAGTTTTTATCCAATGGTTCCCCAACGCCGTCTTTTCTTACAAATTTGCCGCATATGTTACTGCAAAATCCACCACAAAAATACCAATAGCACTGGCCACAACGCTTGCGTTTACCGCGCGCCCTACACCCGGGGCTCCGCCGGTTACACCAAGTCCAAAATAACAAGAAATAACCGAAATCGTCATCCCGAAAAACAGTGCTTTTACCAAACCAACCAGAAATTCGTTCAGAAGTTGTGCTGCTACGACCGATTGATAAAAGTGACGCCAATCGACATCCAACAGGAACTGGCTTGTTAATGCTCCGCCAACCAACGCAAACAAGTCGCCTAGACAAGTCAAAAGGAACAACATGACAATCATGGACAGAAATCGCGGAACCACCAGATAACGTATTGGATCGATCGCGAGCGCCCGCAACGCCGACACCTGTTCCGTAACCGTCATCGTACCCAATTCGGCCGTATTGTTGGCTCCAACGCGTCCAGAAAACATCAATCCGATGAGCACTGGTCCAATTTCTGCCAAAACGGCGAATCCTGCCGCCCAACCAAGGAGCCCCGTTGCACCGGTTTGACGAACAAAATGTCCGCTTTGGATAACCATGATCGCACCGGTGAACAGCGCGGTCAGAACCACGATTGGGTAACTCTTTACGCCAACTTTGTAAAGATTTCGCCATGTTTCGCGCGAATCGAACCGCGGAATCATGATCGCTCCCAAAATCTGGAGCCAAATCAATGTTATGCCGCCCACCTGCTCGGCGATTCCCAGCGTGGTCGAACCGATTGCCGCGATCCATTTCACAGAGATTCTCCGTCGCCTTCGCCGGTGAAAAACGTGTGCACAATCGGGTGATCCGATTCCATCGCTTCCTTCAACGTACCTTGAAACAGGACCGTGCCGTGATACAGAAGCGCGAACCTGTCGCACACACCCCTTAATCGGTCAACATCATGAGAAATCACAACCGTTGTTGTTTCGTTGGGTCGATGGAGTGCACGTACAAGGTCAAATATTTTTGATGAAGTGACCGGATCGAGCCCCGCGGTAGGGTCATCATACAGCAGTATCGGTGCTTCCGTAATCGTAGCTCGCGCTAGACTAACGCGTTTTTTCATTCCGCCGGACAACTCATTTGGATACAAAGCTTGCGCGTGTAGCAGACCCACCTGTTCGAGCCTTGCCAATACACGTGTTCGCATTTCGGTTTCCGAAAATTGTCCCGATTGCTGAAGAGGAAAAGCAACATTTTGAAATACTGTCATAAAGTCAAACAACGCATAATTTTGGAACAACATGCCGATTTGTGTTCGAACCCGCGCGAGGGCTTGGCTATTCAACGCGTGGACGTCCTCTCCTGCGATGAACACAGTGCCCGACGTCGGACGCAGCAAGGCGCACACTAACTTAATAAGTACAGATTTGCCCGCTCCTCCGGGACCTAGGATACCGAGAACCTCTCCACGTTGGATTGCCAAGTCGACGTTGTCCAGTACGGTGAGTGTGTCGAACTTCACGGTGAGTCCGCGGACTTGAATCATGGTTCTCCCGGAAGTTTCGTGTCGACGTTTTGTGTGCCTGGAAACGACCACGGGGGTGGGGGGGCCGTGTCGCTCCCGGTCTGTAGCACCAAACGAGCGCGCTCCACCAAACGTGAGTTGGGGCGCGCAGTAAGTAACTTATTTAATGTGTGGTTACTGTCATTTATGTGACCGATTTTGCGCTGAAGCACAGCTAACATAAACAAAGCATCATCGAACCGTTTGCTGTACTGGAACTCCCTGACAAAATATTCGAGTTCGTGTATTGCGGCTGCCGGGTTATTGAGAAATTCTGCGTAAAGTTGTGCGATGCGCCAACTGCATCGATGATAGAACTGGGTTTCGTAATTACCCAGAATGTAAGAAGGCTCCCGTTCAAGCAGGATTCTCCGTAGGGTTGCGATCTCGTCGGAATAGCGCCCGAACGTGTGAAGGATGTTTGCTTGCCCGTACATGGCATTGTCCCACAGTGCGGAACGCGGATAATTCTCTGTCAAGTAAGTTAACAACAACATTGCGATGTTCAGGTCGCCATCTTTTATGCCGTTGATGTGTAACATGGCGCCACGGTACAATAAATGCGGCGCCACCCTTGAACTTGGATTCTCGTTGAATAACGCTCGGTATAGTTTTTCCAACCATGTGCGCCCTGATTGAGTCCCACCAAAATGGACGTCGAGCGTATCAAGCGAGCGCGCCGCCCAAGGGCTGTCCGGTTCGTGACGAACAATACGAATAAGTGTTGCCAGTCCGGATTCTTCAGTTGCCGCATTGCCGTAAAGCATCTGACCTAGTCGGTATGTGGCTTTGGTAGCATGTGCCTGAGTCGGCGCCTTTCTGGCTGCTTCAAGATACGTGTGCGCCGCGCTATTCGGTTGGTTCTTCCGAAGGTAGAGATCACCCCGGAGGATTTGTGTTTCGAATTGGTTCCAGGTGGATGGAGCGGTGGCAGCAAGGTATGCGACAGCCGCTGATGCGCTATCGAGGTTTCCGTCACGTGTATTCTTTTTTGCCAACACTATTTCCCGGTCCCAAATGACATGGGCTGGGTTAGATGCGCACGCGACGAGTCCGGAAAAGAAACTTAAGAACGCGCTAACCCAGACTCGGCGTGCGCCATTCCAAAAATCGAACTCGGTTCGGGTGGGGTATGTGCGGACTCGTTGCGAACTCGTTTTCGGATGCGTAGTAGCGTATGAACCGGGTAACAACGGGTTTACGGCGTTTGTTGAATTCCTGCTGGCCATTCGACTCATGACTCTCATGCGCGGCTCGGCGGCCGGGCGTGTGTCCCAGCGATGTGTCGGAAACATGTGTGTTGGTTTGCCGCTTACATAGGCCTTACGACCACATGTGTTCTTGATGTGATGCCCGGATTGACAGATAACCTGCGTAGGTTTTATCAATGGCCACGTCGGGCTTAAAACATATGCCACGACGCGTGAGAAGGCACAAGCCGTTGTGGTTACCCATCGTGACTACCTTGAAGGTCCCGATTGCTGGGGTAACTCACTCTCCCCGAAGTACGGTCCGCAGAAGTTCGCCGTGGATCAGTTTGTTGCTGGCAACGGTTCTACCTGCGTTCATGTCGTGATTACCACCGTCAAAATCAGTGATTGTCCCCCCAGATTCGGTTACAATAAGAACGCCCGCTGCGAGATCCCAGGGTTTTAGACCCTGTTCCCAGAATCCGTCGACCCGGCCTGCAGCGACGCTACAAAGATCCAACGCCGCCGAGCCACATCGACGGATTCCATGTGCGGACAACACGGCTCTACGAATATAAATGAGGAGTTCGTCGATGATGGCGCGCCGATTGTACGGAAACCCTGTCGCCAGGAGGGCCTCACTGAGAGCGGATGTTTGCGAGACATGGATGCGTTGATTGTTGAGGAATGCGCCACAACCCGTCTCAGCATGAAATAGTTCATTTGCAATAGGGGCATAGATAACCGCGCCAGCAGGTGTACCGCCGGATAAGATACCAATTGATACGGCAAAATGAGGAAAAGAGTGGACAAAATTAGTAGTCCCGTCAAGGGGATCGACGACCCAAGAAAATCCGTTGCCGCCGCTTTGCACGACCCCTGACTCCTCAGTGACAACCATGTCGGACGGAAACGCCGCTTCAATACGGTCAACAAGGTACCGTTCGGACATTCGATCAACCTGCGTTACTAGGTCAATTACGGAAGTCTTACGCTCATATAGGATGGATTTCCCAAACTCGCCTTTCAATAGTTTTCCGGCGTTGACAGCAATTTCTCTGGCAAATTGAACCCGGCATGCAATTTCAGACATTGTGTTTCCTTGCTTGATAGAGTTGAGTTGCCCCCGTACACCGCCCTCTTAACGTGTTGGTGGAAATATGAAAACGAGCCCGAACGCAGCGATTTTGTGCCGGATCGAAAAGACGCAAAATCGAAGTGATATCGGAAATATACCGTCGGTTTCGAGTTGCTCGAGGTGGCCAAAAGCGGCTGATTCGGCGCCATTTATCTATTTTCACTCGCGATATCGGAGCAAGTTCCTACAAAAAAGGGGTTGTTATTTCATGCAATTCCGGTACACTCCCTGCGCTTCGCGAGCCCCGGACACGGAAACCGGGTGACACCCCCACAAATTGTTGACAATTATTGCACCGCGTTATCGCCATTTGGTCAACGTAGATAACTTATGGTCTGCGACTTTATACTTTGCCCGTTGTTCGTCGCACCGCTATTTGTTTGGCGGGCTCAGATTGTGTTGAACGGGAAGACGATAATCGGTCGCGGTCAACCCGAGTTTGGTAGCGGTAGTTGTCAAGTTTAGACCGCGCGGAGGTGGCAAAACAATGGCACGCACTCATGGTCAGCGGCGTGGGCCGCGTCGGTCGAAAAAACACCGCGTCATGTCTTCTCGATGGCTCGGGTTTTTCTCACCGTTCTGCTGCCAGGTTCTATGACCAGAAGGCGCGTGTGAATTAGTTCCAACCCCGCGGTAACGAATGCGTTAGTATCGCAAATCTGGTGAGAGGAATTCTTATGAGAGTCTGCATGAACCACACACCTAGGGACACTTTTATGGGTGAGACACCCACGACGGCGGTCGTTCCGCGTGCCGTCGACGGAAACCTGTGTACACGAATCATGTCTATGGTCGTCGCTGTTGGAGTGTTGTGTTTGGCCTATTCGGCCGTCGCGGTTGCTCAACCGACGGAAGGTGAATGGACAAGCAGAGCCGCAAAAGAACTTGATGCGACCGTAAAGTACACCTTGCGGTACAGCCCGGATGCATCGAAAGGTGCAAATGTGGTTGTTGGTGAGTGGGTGATTGAGTCGTCGATGCCGGTGCCTCTTCAAAGTTGGGTCGACAAATTTTGCGATGGCAATGACCAGTTTGTGCAAAGTGTGGTCTATCGGTTTCAAGGGACGATGACTGGGGCGTTGGTCGAAGGGCGCTATTTCAGTCCGAAGCTGGACACATGTACGTGTCCCGCAAAGTGTCGTATCAAAGACAAAGGTGGTAATTTAAGCGCCACTCTTTCCGGTGATGGACGGCAGGTAACTGCTTTCGATAAGGTTTTGTATGCAACCGAGTTAACCACTGGCGGTGATGCGAGTGCAGGTGACGTCGGTGCACCGCTTCCCGGTGTGGTTTTGTCCGCCACAGGAACTTGGGAAACCGAACCAACCCAACAGATGGATATGACAGTAGTTCGGTTGTTGACACTGGCTGAGGATGAACTCGGCAACGTTACCGGAACATATGCAGAACGAACAAAGCGTCCGTTCCCACTAGATAGCTGGCGAGATAAGTACTGCGGTGGTGCTGATGCCTGGAACATGGTCGAAATTTATGAAGTTTCAGGAAAGAGGAAGCAGTCCGCGGTAGAATTGGTGTCCAAAAAGGGAAAGATTGCCGCATGTTCTTGCCCCGGCAAGTGTCGTGCAAATACGTCGGCGTCATCACCCAACCTGAGAATCTCGCCGGATGGTACACGGTTAATTGGTGCGTTAGGGACGTTTTTACGCAAGGAAGCGCCAACTCCCATGGGAGATCCGGCAGCCGCTCCGGCCAACCAAAACACTCCTCCCAGTGCAGGTGATCCCCTTGACGGGTATCAGCCGGTTCCCTAGGTGTGTGGTCTTTTTTAGGGAATTTCACGATCCAGCGGTATTTGAGCCGAATCTGCCAGCATCTCGACACTCTCGACCGCAGGCTCGTCGGAAATCAAGGTTAATTTACTTGAAGAGTCGTCAACCATTTCCCACACCGATTCAGCCGGTCGTCGCCATATTGAACGCAGCGCTGCAATAGATTTGTTAACTTACGAGCATCGCTCGTTCCCAACTGGGACATCCGCAACGATTCCACCAGTGCGCTCGGATAAAGCACATCCGGATCCGTCGGATACTTTGCCAACAGTTGGTCGGCGACTTTCTCCGCCTCGCGGTAGTGTTTCTCTCGCGTGAGAGTATGAAGAAGTGCCACTAGAAATGGCTGTGTACTGGCAGCGAGGAATCCATCAACCAATCCAAGTCGAAATTCGGGAGGAGATCCTGGAAATAGCGTGTGAAGACGGAAAATATTTTCCCAGTCCTCGTTTTTGACCCCATATGTCTGATTCCACCGATTCAGAAGAAGATCTGTGTGGGCGAGTGGTTCAAGCCGCTGATCGATTGTATCAAACCGAGTTGCGCGGTCACCGCGGAACAATCCAATGGGCGCAAGGAACTCGAGGCGTGGATGGATATCTCGATTAAGTCCTGTCGCTCGAAGTCTTAGATTTCTCGCCGTATTCTCCGAAAGAAGCTGTAAACTCAGGAGTGACGGGAGCCCTACGATTCCGACTCTTTCCAAGTCGGAGACAATTTCCGGGAGACCAAAACGATCTCGGGCGCGCGCCAAATCAAGATCCAATGGTTTTGTGCCCGCAAGTACGATCAGGTCGTTAGGGAACAATTCCCAAATAGTAAAGTGAGGGAAACTTGTTGCTAACGTAGCAATAATCATATCGACTTGGTCATTGCTAACCTCATACAAATGTAGCCATTGAGCCAAAACACCGTCTTCCGTAAGGTGCTGTTTCAATTCTTCAAAGAAATCCACGCTAAACAGCGATGCTGTTCCCGCGATCCAGGGATTGGAAGGTTCACTGATGATGACATCATAACGTGTATCCACAAGTCGAAGAAACGCCTTGGCGTCTTCTTCGATCACGGCCACGCGGCAGTTGTTGGAAACCGCGTTATTAACTGACTCGAAAAATTGAGAAGCTCGGATCACTGCCGATGAAATTTCTACTACGTCGACCTGGGCTCCATATTTTGCCGCTGATCCTGCTGTGACGCCGCTGCCAAGGCCGATGATGAGGACTTTGCGCGGGTCGACAGAAAACAGAAGTGGGATGTGAGCGCTCGCCACCTGCGTGATCATGTCGCCGCCTGTGCTCGCGTCTGCTTTTCCATTTACACGAAGCACGCGGTGCTGCCCTTTGCCCACAACCACGACGGTCGCATCCGGTGCATCTTCGTGGAAGAGAAGCTCACCTCGTTTGAGAACTTGGCTGAACTGCTCAAAATTTGGCATTTGCGAACGTCTATTTCGAAATTCTCCCGAGTTGAGCACCTGAACGTTCCAATCCGCGGGCATAAGGATTGCCACCAAAGTCAACAACGACGCAACCAGTACGCCCGTCCATTTTTTCTGGCCGCCTGTGTTGGTGTTGAAAATACACATTACCGTGCTCAATAGGCCACATGTGGCCGTAATTACGACGAAAAGACCTCTCGCGCCGAGTGCCGGTGTCAGGATGTGTGTTGCAAGCGCGGCAGCGGTTACACATCCAATAGAATTGACTGCAAATGCGACGCCGGTTGTTTTTGGGGCATTCGGACCGTGGAGTTCGCCTAGATCGATCACAATCGGCAGCATCATTGCCAATGTACCGGTTGGGAGGATAACGAATATGCTTACAATACATGCTTGGATCCCGAGATAAATCGGGAATGCTTCGGGCGTGTCCGGTAACACCAGACGGACGTGTGCAAACAGCCAAGGCAGTTGTTCATACATCCACGCCTGAGACCATAATGTCACACAAACCGTGCCGAAAAGGACGGACAACAAGGTAAACGAGGCCTTACGACGCCGGATCCAGCGGTGAATTGTCCAGCTCCCCAGCGTAATCCCAAATATGCACGACGCAATGACAATGGTGAATGAGTAGGTTGATGAGCCAAAAACCAATGAAAATAGTCGAATCCAGAGAGATTGCAGGGAAAATGACAATAGTCCGGAAAAAAACGCCACGAGTAACAGTTTGTGTGTGATTGCGGACCGTCTAGGTGGCTGGTGTTTTTTGATGAAATTTTTGCCCTGGCCGCCTTTGGCCGCCTCGCCTACAAAAATCCCTGCGGCATATTCCCGATATTCCTCAGGATTTTTCCGGACGATCCGGCTCAAATTCCGCTGGCCAAAAATTTCCCTAAAAAATACAAGCCACCTAGCGGAGACAACCGGCACCTGCTCGGCAATCGACGCGGCGGAAGGGACGGTTTTGTTGGCCGACTGACCGACCGAGTTCGTCTCCTGGATTGGTGAAGCGTTTGTCGCTTCTGCAGGTGAGGTTGTTTTCGCGTCGTCATGTTTATTGGCGGGGGGAATATCGACGTGGGTCGCCCGCGACTCGTACCAGGCGACCGCAGCAACAATTGCATTGACGATGGCAGCCGCGATCATTGTGGTAGAGATCCCGAACTGCGGAATCCACAACAATCCTGCACTTAGACAACCGACCACGGCTCCGGCGCTGTTCCAACCGTACAAATTGGCGGCGGCTTGTGCGGTTTGCCCCTGTAGGGGGCGGAAGTGATGCACCAGCAACGGCAGTGTTCCTCCCATAAGCACGGTTGGGGGTACGAGAGACGCCAACCCGAGGCTCCAGCGGGCAGCGTTGGTGATTGCCGCACCAGGTCCAAACGGTTTAACCCAATCCATGACTAGGTTGGCAACTAGAGGATAAACAAAGATAAACGCCAGCGCGTAGGCTGAAATAATCCACTCAAGAACCGCGTATGTGCGCAATCCGGAACGAAACCGGAGGGCGGTGGTGCCGAAAACATAGTAACCTACGGCAAGCCCGGCCATAAACGATGTAATGACGAGGGTGTGGGAACTTGCGGTATTTCCCACATAGAGAGCAAAAAAGCGGGACCAGACGACTTCGTAAATTAGCCCACATGCCCCAGAGGAGAAAAAGCAAAGCAAACCGATAGTTCGAGTCCGCTTCGACGGGTCGATGTGCAAATTAAACTCAACTCGGTCGCCTAAACTTACCAAGTGGAAACTCCGATGACGAACGGTGTTTGAACCTGAAACTCCAGGGCACAAGAACACAGGTTGCCTTGATGTTGCGCTGCCGTGGCTGGTTGAAACACCCGCATAGCCAACCGTTATTGAGCTGTCACATTGTGCTAATTTAGTGATGCTCCGGGCGATGGGACTGTGGATGATCGTACGGCTTGTCGGTTGGCACGGCGACCCGAGAACAACCCAGTGGTGGGCACGCCATAGTATCGCGACGACCGAGTGCGGTTTTTACTACAGGCCGTGTTAATCAACAAATTATGGAAACGCAGATGCGCCATTTCTTGACGCGTCGGTTATCGAATCGATATGGTGTTTGTCACGTCGTGACGGCGCGGCGATGACCCGGTACGGTTCACATTGATTTCTGCGACAGCCAACGTGTGGATGCCGTTCCAACTTTGTTAGAGGGTGTTTGGGAAAAAAATAACGGCGAGCGAGACAGTGGCCGTAGCGAGGCGGGCCTGCCGACTGAGGCCCACCGGAGGCGTACCCGAAGGTAC
>JABWCM010000370.1 GCA_013360285.1 Myxococcales bacterium | reverse complement strand
GGCTCCCACCAGTGGTGCGAGTGGCTCCCACCAGTGGTGCGAGTGGCTCCCACCAGTGGTGCGAGAGGCTCCCACCAGTGGTGCGAGTGGCTCCCACCAGTGGTGCGAGAGGCTCCCACCAGTGGTGCGAGTGGCTCCCACCAGTGGTGCGAGTGGCTCCCACCAGTGGTGCGAGAGGCTCCCACCAGTGGTGCGAGAGGCTCGCCCCCTAGGTGCAAGTGGCTCGCCCCGGAAGTGTGATTCCGTCGCGGTTCCGGCGAATCTCTCTTGACAGGCTTTGCTCTACGTTGTTGATACGTCGCGCTGTTCACGAACCCAAACCTGGGTAGTGACAATTTTCACAAATTCTCCGATCACCACATCCGATTCACGTTTCATGAGGAGCCAACGTCATGCCCAATACCATTCGGATTCACCGCGTATTTGCCGCTGCACCCGAGAAAGTTTACAGAGCGTTTTTAGACCCCGACGCCATGGTGAAATGGTTGCCGCCAAATGGATTTACCGGCAAGATCCATCATATGGATCTCAAGGTTGGCGGTACCTACAAGATGTCGTTTACTAACTTTACAACCGGCAAAACCCATTCTTTTGGTGGAACGTACGTGGAATTGAGCCCCAACGAACGTATTCGCTACACCGATCGGTTCGATGATCCAAATTTTCCCGGTGAGCTTCAGGTTAGCATTACGTTGAAGCAGGTATCCGTTGGAACCGAGGTGAACATTGTGCAAGAGGGAATACCCGACGTGATTCCCCCGGATGGGTGTTATCTTGGTTGGCAGGAATCGTTGATCCTTCTTGCAAAGCTTGTTGAGCCGGTCATCCCCGACTAACTCGGATTTTACACCACTCTTCGGCAGCAGTTGCCGATCCGCGAATGTTTGGCCGCCGCCAACAACGTTGGTAAGCGCGGTGAATCATTCACAAAAACATCGAGTAACCGGTGTTGCTGTTTCCCGCCGTTTTTTTGTTTCGTCTCGTCCGCTTTGTTTGACTTCTTCCGGATTGGTCCGGCATCGATTTGTTGAACAGTCGTTCCGTTGTTCAAATTGATCTCGTTATTTCGAATGGTTAGGCCTTATTCCAGGCCATATCGCATGACACCGGTTGTTTTCCTTTTTACACTTTCGTCCACTTCGGCCGGGTTTCGGCTTTTGGGTTGTGGGCAAGTTGCAGTAGGAATTATGCGAATCAATCACCGTGTCATTTGGGTCATTGTGTTGGGGATGGTTGGAATGGGATGCAGCTCCGGCGACGACGATTCGTCCGAGCAAACAGCCGTTGTGGACCTGGAAAGTTACACGCCGGACACGGGAGCATCAAACGGGGTCCAAGTAGACGCCGGAAACCAGTCGGATGGCGACCTGGGCGGCATGACCCCAAACGATGTTGTGTTGGCGCCCGACACAAGTGTCGACGGCTTCGGTTCCGATGTTGTTGATTCGGAAGGTGATTTGGATGTTACGGTTCCTGGTGATGTGACGCCCCGAGGTGGACTGGAGCCCGGAACTGCTATCTTACCACCGGACTGGCTGGATACTTTGTTGTTGTTCGGAATCGCGACTGATCCGGTCAGCCCCTTGTCTTATCTTAGTCAAACCGCTGCCGGAATTGCGCCCGTGCCGTCGCGGCTGGTGTTGACGGAATCTATGTTGGAAATCCGCGTCGCCAAAAAGTCAGGGGAGCCCATGGAAGGGAATGATGGATTGATAGAATCGTACCCCTACTCACTTAACGAGCGGGGTGAAGTGGTTGTGGATTTTCGGTCGCCCGCTGTCCGAATTTCGATACAGATCTACGGCACCTGTCAATATGTCTCCGTGGGCACCCTATCAAGCAGCGACGCTCTGGTGGATGCGGGTTGGTTGACTTGGTCTTTTGCGGAAACGTTCCAATCCAAAGCTTGCGGCGGTGGGTTTGGCGGTGGCGGGTTGCCGTCCGCATTGTTGATGACAGTTCATTATCTTCGTCCCGCGAAATTGAATTCCACCTTTGTGCCGCGCCTGTTTGATGAAAATGAGCCGTTTGGGTTCTTTCTCGAAACATCCCCGGAAACCGACGACGTTCACCTGACACGCCTCCCGATTCAACCGGGAGATGAAGACGGCCAAATTGTGTATTGGGCGAGTGCATCTGTGCCTGAAGACATCTATTCGGTGCTGGAAGAGGTGCTCAACGACTGGAACGACGTGACGGAAAAACAAATCGGGGTTCGTCCATTTGTGCTGAAGCCTGCGGAGGGTGACACGTTGCCCTGGAACCCACGGCATCGGACCATCCATTGGGATGGTTCACAATCGCTGGGGGCGGTTGCACCGTTTATTTCTGACCCGTATACCGGTGAAATCATTGCAAGCGAAGTGATTCTGTGGTTGGGAGATCTGCCAACGTTAATTGAAAAATATGTGAAATTCCTCGACAAAAATCCGGACGCAGCCTGGGTCGACGCCTTTGGAAATGAGGAAAACGCGATGTTTTTGCAAAAACCTTTCGTAAGAGACGAATGGGCGGGGCCGCGGGCGCCGCGGACATTGCAGTTGCAATCTTTTTGTTTTCGACCGCTTCGGGGTGCGGACATCGCGGAAATTTACCTGCGAAGCGGCCGAACGTTGACGCCCGAGCAGTTGACCCGTGAAGTGGTTGCCCAGTTTTTGTCCCACGAAATCGGGCACAACCACGGGCTGCGGCATAACTTTAAGGGATCGATGGACAAAGATAACCACGTGGCGGAAGAACCGTCGACAACGGTCATGGACTATGTCATCGGCCAAGGGCGTCCGGGAAGTTACGACCAGGACGCGATTCGTTATGCATATGGGCAATTTGAAGGGGAAATTCCGCCTTATCTTTATTGCACAGATGAGTCTGTGGAACTCGATCCCGGTTGTGCGCGGTGGGATTTTGCGCATCCGGTGACAAGTGTGTTCAAAACCCTCGATGCTATTGCGGAAGGAATCGATCCCGATGCCTCCACCGGGTCCTTGAACAACAAAGCCGAAGAAGAGGACTGGAATGGCGTGTTTCGGCGGGCACGCCAGTTTGTGAATACCGATTACGAAGCGTGGGACCCGGACATGTTGACCAGCGCCTTTGTAGAGTTGTTGGCGCGGGTTGATTGCGGTCCGGGTTGTGCGACCCATCCCTGGTTCCGCAGCCAATTGGCTTTGTATCTTCTTTATACAAAATTTGTGGCGTCCTCCCCGCAGGGGCAGCAGGGCGGCCAACAGTGGTTTGAATTTCCGCCGCTCAATGAAACCGACGCCGCAATATTAATGGATAGTTACTTTAATTTAATTGTAGCGGCCGATGAACCGACGAGCCTCAAAACGGCGATCATCAATAAATTGCCGACGGCCAACGTGCCCGGTGCCGTGGACCTGTTGAACAAGTTGGATGCTTATTTTGCGGCTCTGGAGTCGTTGACTGGAGCCGAAACTTCTCTCTGGAATTCGATCAAAGCCGCCAAAGCCGAAGCCAACTAACCCGCCTGTCCCGTGCCTCCTTATCTTACCTGTCTTGCGCGATCTGGCCAGCAAATGCGTTGAAGTCCCATCGAGTTCTGGTATCATTTCCCTATTAACGAATCGTTGACTACACACCCGCCGTCATGGCTGGTTCACGTGTGAGGATTTCGATGAAAATAGGGAAACGTGCACTTGAATTGTTGGGTTTGGTTGGGATTTTATCGGCTGCGACTATGGATGCTTGGGCGATACCCACTGCGGTGTCGTTTGTTGGCGAACTCAAAGCAATCAACGGGGTTCCCTTTGGAGGGACCGTAGATACAACGGTGGCCATTTTTCCGGCCGCAGCGGATGGAACACCGGTGTGGTCAGAGGATTTGGGAACGGTTGTTGTGGACGGCGGGCGATTTGAAGTGGTTTTGGGAACAGTGGATCCCGTTGTTTTTGAAACCGCTTTGTCCGCTTCCGACGATCTGTGGATCGAGTTTACGCTCAACGGCGAAACCTTGGAGCCGCGTCAGAAGATCTTGGCTGTTCCGTTTGCTTTGCTTGCGGGCGATTCCGAACGGCTGGGTGGGTTGGAACCCAGTGATTATGTGCAGTTTGGTCCACAAAACGCCATTGATGTCGGGGCGATTTTCGTTTTAGGTCAGGGGGTTATCGACCCCGACGGCAAGTGGATCGGTGACCCGACCGGGTTGGTGGGTCCGCAAGGCCCGGTGGGTCCCGCAGGTGCCGTGGGTCCCAAGGGTGATACCGGAGCGGTGGGTGCAACCGGTCCGCAGGGTCCCGCAGGTGCCGTGGGTCCCAAGGGTGATACCGGAGCGGTGGGTGCAACCGGTCCGCAGGGTCCCGCAGGTGCCGTGGGTCCCAAAGGTGATACCGGAGCGGTGGGTGCAACCGGTCCGCAGGGTCCCGCAGGTGCCGTGGGTCCGCAAGGGCCTGCGGGTCCCACGGG
>JABWCM010000369.1 GCA_013360285.1 Myxococcales bacterium | reverse complement strand
TCTCCGAGCAGCACGTCGTTGCGATAGAGTTTCCCCGAACCATCACCGATCCCGTAATAGGGAAACGCATTCCCCATCACGATGGTGTGGGGGCCTTTGCCCACGGTGTGCGACCCCGTTGCCGCGTCCATACGCAGCCGCGGCTGTCCCCACCACCCGCCATAACTGGTGCCGTCGATATTCGTGTTGGTCCAACCGGCAAGATGGGCCGAGCCGTTGAGAAACAAGATGTCGGGGTACACCATCCCGGTTGCCGTAAACGCGTAGTCAAACCGGTCGTCTTCGTCCCACTCGATGTCGGTGTCGTCTCCATAGTATTGGGTTTGTGCATCTCCGGCAAACAGCAGGGTTTCGTCGAATATCGTCACGTTGTCGTCCAGGCGTTTGACGATAAGCCGTGTCGTCCCCGAATACATCCGTCGATACGCATGCAGAATGACGGTACTTTCCTGGGTCGAACTCCCTTCATTTTTGTACTGCATACAACTGTCCGCCGACGTCATCTGCGACGGCGCCGGAAGGCTCGAACAGGTGACCCACGGCGCCCCATGATCGTCGTTGCTGGTCTCACGCAGAAACCGGTAGGGTGACGAAAGTTCTTGGGTAATCCAATGCAGCACCGGGTCACCCCCCGACGACGTTTCCTGGGTCCACACCCGATACCGTTTTCCGGCATCGAGGCTCACCGCTACGGATTGGATCACCCCGGCATCTTGAGTTTCCAGCAACCGACCTTCATCCGGTTCCGGAGGGTCGGCCGAAACCGATGGGGCTGCCGATACCATGACAGCAAAACAGGCGTTTTTGACAAACCGGCGGATCATGGTGCACCTCCCTTGCCCGAAAGGGCCTGCGCTTTGAGATCCGCATACAACCCGGCTTGGTCTTCCTCCGTTCCGATGAGAGGAGCCAAGGGCGCCCATGCCTCAAAAAAGTCCACCTGCTTGGCGGTCAACGCCCCGGCATCGGTTTGAAGTGAATCGGTGATGGCCAGCGCCCCCAGCGTGGTGGCGGTCACGGAAAGATCAACGGCAGCCGTTTCCTTGGTAGCGGTGTTTTTCCCCACCACCCGCAGAATCAACGCCCGATGCGTCGCTCCAGGGGGAACGGGGATCAGCGCGCTCAAACATTCGCCGGCTTTCAGAAGAGTGCGTTTACCGTCCGTCACGAATCCCGGCGTATGAGCCGGAATCGCGATGACGACCCGACCCGATACGGCATCCACGACGGAAACCACCTTCAAGCGCCACGAATCCACCCAGTCCGTGCTGCCTGGGCGCGGGCCGGCGCCAAATCAGCCACGATCAGACCCAAACACACGCAAACAGCGAACGTGTGCTTCCGAGCGACGAGAAACGAGATACGAGATACTCATGACAATCCCTCTGGTTTGAAATTTCAGCCCCCAAGGAGCACGTCGCGTGCTCGAAACCGACAGTGAACCTCCGCAAATTGGGAGTCAAGGTTTTTCGACGGGACCGTCGATGGGATGCCCTCAGTTTTTTCGCCACACCCATTCGTTGGGCCAAGCCTTAAGTCCCAATCCCCGAAATTGAACCCAAAATGGAACCATTCCAATGGTTTACGACTTGGTTGGCCCTCACAAACTCAGAGTTGACCAATCTTCACAGCCCCGATATTTATCGCGCCAAAAATCGCCTATCCGCTTCGATTTGTAGCCCGAGGCGCAATGCTGCCGACAATTCCCAGATGCCCAGCGCAATTCCGTCTGCCAGGACCGCCCATGGCGTTTTTAAGAATGCGTCGGCCTCGGGTACGCAGCTTACCATATTCCCCATGAACTTCAGTCCGCTGTCGACCTGGGCAACTTGATCGTTGTTTTTTTCTACCGCGTAGAGCGCCACGAACGAGATCATGTGCAGCAGTCCGAAAAAACTCATGTAGATCGAACGGAACCTTCTGGCGGCCGGGGCTTCCGCTGCTGGGCGGAAAAACAGGTAGGTGTCGAGAGCTACCGGAAGGAACTGGAACCACCAGATCAATTGTTCGACGGTCGCCGAAGCGGGTTTGTCGAGGTAGGCGATACGTCGGTAGGCGTCCAGCGGGAATTGGCTCAACTGAAATATCCACCCGAAGGCCAACGAGGCCCGGCTGAGACCTGCCGATGCCGTTGTGCCTAAGTAACGGGCGATTGCGGCTAAAATACCGTTGATCAACATGTTGCCTACGAACGCTCCGCCAAATACCCAGGTGGTGACGATGTAGGCGTGGTCCGGACTCGGAGCGGAACGTGCCGTGCGGCTGATCAACTGCCCGTTGGCGTCGTAAGGCCACGGTATCACCGGCGCGTCAAACGTTCCGCCCGGAAACGGCCCGTTCGATGTTCCTTTTGCCAACTTGTAAATGATGGTCAGCGGCAACGCACCGATCAGCGCGCCCAGGCTGTAACAATCCAAGGTCTCGCCATCGGTGATGACCTGTTCGTACAGGTCGGTCACCAGAGGGATCTGGATATGTGCCTTCAACATGGCGTCCACATCGGCCAGCGTGAGGCCCATCGCGTCGAACACCGCGCCCACCGCCAACTTGGCCAGATCAAAAAGATCGTCGGAGATTTCCTCGACGATTGGGATCAGTGCGGCAAGCACGGTACTCAGCCCATCGGTGGCCATATCGGTGGTGGCCGACATCGTCGCCGAACGCTGATTGATCCGTGCGGTTGCCGGGGATTGGTTTGCCGCCCCAGTCAGGGTGTCGAGCAAACCTCCCGCGGATGTGGATGGCGGAGGCGTGGCCGCAATCGTCGCTGCGTCGGCATGGTCGGTGAGCAGGTTTTGTACGTACGACGCACGCATGTCCTTCGGCTGGCTGTAAGCGCTTGTGCTTTCGCCCGCCGCCAACTCGGTCCGCAGCAAGTCGGCGCGCAGACCCTCCAAAGCGTTGTGAACAGAGGTTTTGGCATCGTCGAGCTGGCCGAGCACCATC
The DNA here is from genome assembly GCA_013360285.1 of Myxococcales bacterium. Lineage (GTDB taxonomy): Bacteria > Myxococcota_A > UBA9042 > JABWCM01 > JABWCM01 > JABWCM01. The sequence continues at coordinate 2,780 of JABWCM010000369.1, read as the reverse complement.
TTTTTTGCGCTTTGCAGGTTCGTGGTAAGGTAAGGAAGCACCGACATCAGTTGGGCTTTGACCACCTTTTGGGTGTCCAGTACGTCACCCCAATGGAACAACTCCTTGACGAAGTCGATCACGTTGGAAATCCCCACGGCCACCTTTTGTAATACCCCCGCGACCGCTTGGGCGGCGTGATATACGGTGTTGACGACCGCCGCTACCGCACTGCCTACGGCATCGACCACCACCACGATCACCGCCTTGACGGTTTTGGCGATGTCGCTCACGGCCGTTTCGACGGCGTGGACGACAACCGTCACCGCATCAGCGATGGCCTGGAAGAAGTCGAACAACCCGCGTTCCTGTTTGTCGTGAAAAGCGAGTGCATCCGCCAGATCGGCGCTCGTCAACATACTTCGTTTTGGATCGGGCAACAGCAGGGCCGTCAGGCGGTTGGCCGGCTGCGGCGCCAGTTGCGTGAGCATGGTATTGAGCGCCGCCTGGTCGAGTTGGTTATAAACCAAGGCACCATTTGTGTCTTTTGTCAGATTCCATGATGGCATGTCGGTCGCCACGATCTGGCGGGTCACCGAGCTCGCGGACAGGAGCGCGTGACCGGCCGTGACGCCGCTTGATGGAACGAGTGCCGCGGGGGAAACGTAGACATTTTCGTAACGACGGATCTTTTCCGGCTCCAGCGGAAACAACAGGCGGTCACCGACATCCCGCAGCACTGGATTGCGGGTCTGCGTCGCCCGTTCCTGGGCAACGGACATGAACTGCCGGATCGATGCCGCCACGGCTTCGGCCGATCCGGCATGTTCGGCCCCGATCAGTGGCGGACGTACTGCCCGCGTCCGGCCCACTTCGGCGGTTCCAAGCAGTTCGGCGGCCGTCACTTTCGACAACACGTCATGAGCGTGCCGATCCGGGAACACGAGCAGCGCATGGCCCGCATCCATAAACGGGGCGGTGACCCGCAGTACCGGCGCGATCAATCCATCTGCCGGTAACGACACACTCAAGTTTCCAAGTGCGTTCGTTTTGAGCGTCACCGTTGCCCCACCCCCAATCGAGCCCTGGGTCGTCCCCACAGCCGTATCATAGAACAAAATCGCCGTGTTCGCCGCCTCCGGCGCCAGATCGGGTTGCAGGTCCATCGTCAGGGGTATTCCGGAAAGCGGTTTTCCGGTGGCGTCGAACGTATGGATTACCACACGATACGATGTCCGGGGTGTGGGCACCATACGCCCTGGGCGTTGTGGATCGGGGGAGAAAGCGTAGTCCTCGACGAGTTTGGTTTGGGCCACCAGGTACGGAGTATCCCGGGGCTCAAGGTCGACCATATCGAACGAGAACTTGGCGGTGGACGCGACCACCGCATGACGCGCCGCGGCCGAGCTGTCACGGCCGAGTCCATGTTCGAAACCCCAGCGGCCCAAAATCCCCGGCTCGTCACCACGTAAGGAATGGTGCATGCCGCCGCGCACCTCGCCGATTTGTAGGGCGCGGTTCCATAACCGAACCTCGGCAAGTGAACCGGTGAGTTGGGTGGGCCCACCACCGAGCAACGAGGAATCGGTCGGCGTTGCAACCGCACCAAAACCCCAGGTGGTGCCAGAAGCGGATGTTCCGAGGTCGAATGGCGCATCCAGGGTGCCCGCCATCTCGCCGTCGACGTACAGCGACGCCGTGCCCCCTGCCCGCGTAATGGCGAAGTGGTGCCATTCGGAGCCGAGCAGCGAAGCGCCTGTGGACACCAGTTGGGATCCGGTTCCGTCGGTTTTTCGGAATATCAGTTGGGCGTGACCATCGGCATCCATGAGAAGGGCCATACGGCGCTGCCCACTCGTTGTGTCGACGGCTTCCAGGACGGGACCGGCAGTCTGGGGAATCAGCCAACATTCGGCGGAAAAATCACCCGTGCCGATCGAGATGGGGGGAACGCGCATTCCATCGCCGCTTGCTGTGAGCAGCATCGCCCGCTGTTTGCCGCCTTCGGAAAGGGAACGGTCGGCAAGGGGGTAGGTTTGGCCACTGATCGACAAGTTGTTTCCGTGCCCGGTCTGGTCGCTGCCGCCGTGTTCGTCGTCGAGCGGCCAATGGGTTACCAGATCGGGATCCGAATCGGATGGTGGAGCAGCACCATTGGCGTCCCCCGCGATGAGTTCGGGACTACGAGCGACCTTCCACAGCCGCACATCCGCCAGTTCACCGGTAAACACCTCGTCATCCGCGTCGGTGGCAAGCCGGGCGCCGAGCAACAACCGCTGACCGTCAAGCGTGCCCGTCAGATCGGCGGAACCAACCGGTCCAGGAACACCGTCGACATAGACCGTCGTCTGTCCAGATGTTGTAGCGACAATCGAAACGTGGTGCCAGTGACCATCGGCCACCGAAGTCGCCGAGGATGCCCCATCGACGGAAAGGCCGCCGGACATCGTTATGGTCCATGGGCGCCCCCCATCGTTGGGGTGATCGGATGACGACAGATCCGCGTAGTTGAGCAGGGTTCCGCGGTCGTTACTGCCGGCACGAATCCAGAATTGGAATGTGCGGTCGCCGATTGGGAAACCCTGGAAGCTGCCCAGAAACCCGAAACGGGTGTCGGTCGACAACATCACCGTGCCGGTTGCGTGGCGTTTTTTGGGGCCGATATCGAGGAGTGTGCCGTTGCTTCGGTCCAAATGCGCGGTGTCGAACGGCAACGCGAGGTACAGCCCGTCCTCCGACCCCGTGGCGGTCGCCGTTGCATCCATGGCGACCTCGGCTTGGGTGAGGGCGCGGGAGTAAAT
>JABWCM010000097.1 GCA_013360285.1 Myxococcales bacterium | reverse complement strand
TCCGAAAAAGGTTTCGCAATATTCCCGATATTACTCAACTTTTTCAAAGCCAATGGGGCGCAAAATCGGCTGACTTGGGTCACGTCCATATTTTTTCACAGACTCAAAGAGTTTGTGAAAAAATAGCTGAACGAACTTGGACGGATGCTTTTGTCTCCGCTGCCCAGAAAAAAGAACTGCGCTATATTCCCGATATAACTCGGTTGTCTTCCGGATATCGGGGCCAAAATCTTCGCGTCCAAGTTCGCCCCCAACTTTTTTCACAAACTCAAAGAAAAATACTGTTTCCGTCCTCAGAGAACAAACTCACCCGGGAATTGTCAACTCGGTATCTTACCGGATCCCCAGCTCGAACAGGGTGGTCTTCGGCCACTCGGGCGGTCACTAGAGTGTCGCCAAGCCTGAAGTACACGTATTTTTCGCTTCCAAGGTGTTCCACGACTTCCGCAACAGATTCCACAGTACCTCGGTCGTGTTCGTTCGCGATGTGGAAGTATTGGGGGCGTATTCCGATTGTCAACTGCTCGCTATGACGATGGTTCTGTAGTAGCTCAACGATTTCGCTGCTTAAGCTAAAGGAAAAACCAGCGCCAGCGAACATGTGACCGAAATTCGTTGCTTGCACGTGCCCGGTTAGAAAGTTCATTCCTGGGCTGCCAATAAAACTGGCAACAAATCGATTTTTAGGACGGTGATATACTTCGTGTGGTGTTCCAAGCTGTTGAAGGACTCCGTTGTCCATGATCGCGATCCGGTCAGCCAGCGTCATCGCCTCCACCTGGTCATGTGTTACGTATACAATCGTGGTTCGTAACCGTTGGTGCAGGCGGGCCAGCTCGACGCGCATTTGTACTCGCAATTTGGCGTCAAGGTTAGACAATGGTTCATCAAACAGAAACACCGATGGGTAACGAACAATGGCTCGTCCCATTGCCACACGTTGGCGCTGTCCACCAGATAACGCTTTGGGCCTACGTTCAAGATATTCTGTAATACCCAATATTTGCGCGGCTTCATCCACACGTTTTTTGATTTCCGTTGGCGCGAGTTTTCGTAACTTAAGACCAAAGGCCATGTTTTCACGAACGGTCATGTGGGGATACAGTGCGTAATTTTGAAAAACCATGGCAATGTCACGGTCTTTGGGGGATACCTCGTTTACGCGGCGGTCCCCGATCCACAAGTCGCCGGAAGTAATGTCTTCAAGCCCGGCGATCATCCGCAATGAAGTCGATTTTCCGCATCCAGACGGTCCGACAAGCACCATGAACTCTTCGTCTCGAATTTCCAGATCGAGTTTGCGAACCGCGGGTACATCCCCGTAATTTTTGCAGATGGATTGCAGAAGAACTCGTGCCACAGTAGCCCCGACAAACGTTTGGCAGCGGTTCACCTTTCAAACGAAAGGTACAAGCTTCCTAACGATTCGTTCCGAGTATAACTACCCGTTTTGGGCTCGCAAGCGTCGAACAACCATTGTCAACACGACGACTCGGCTTGGTGCTTATTAAATTACTAATTTCTGTGCAAAATAACCGGTGTCGCGTTGTTAAGGAGATCCACTTTTCAGAACAAAAGCAGAGGTATTGGACAATATAGCGGAAGTTGAATGTAAGATAATCACCTGGCCAACGATGTCCGCGATAACCGCTTTACCCGTCACCGTACCGGAACTGTCAACCAAATCGACGAAAATACCAGGTTTTAGTCCGTTCGCCGGGTTAGCAGGCACGAGCGCAGTGGCGCTCTGCCCAGAAATTGCGATCAATGGTTGACGAAACAGCTTTTCGGGTGAAGAAGACGTCTCCGCTAATCTCACTGGCATGATTTCGGTCTCTTTGGTTGGGGGGGACCGATACCAAAGAGGGATAGTGGTGGGTTGGGTTGGGGAATACGTTCGCAGCAGCGCTGCTTGGTCGATATCAGGTGGCAGCAAGACGTCGAGAATTCGTGGATGATTCACACACGGAGAACAACCACCGAAAGTACAGGGCCTTCCGTCAGAATCCTCTTTCCATTGGCCGCATACACCGGGATTTTGAGTAATTTCTCTCGTGTATATGTTTTCGGCGGTGGGCGTTTCCGAATCGATCCATGGCTCGATGGACGTTGAAAACGTTGGAGACGTGGTCATCGCCGTGATTCCCCACTTATCTGGCGGATAGATGCCAAATAGCGTACTTGGTAGGCGTGCTTCAATAACACGGCCCTTCAACGTGAGTCGATCCGGTACATAGATGTTGACGCTGTTGTCAGCGCCGCGCTTTAGTGCCGCCCGAACACGCTTTGCGATAGGAGTTAACACAATTGCCAGATCCCATCCGGTATTGTCGGAGAATGCGATATTTCGGCCAGGAACCGCCTGAAAGTAGCCGTTTTTCCTATTTCCATCCAAATCCAAGTAGAGATCCACTTGAACATAAAAAACATCTTGTGTTTCATCTTCCGCGAGGCGGATTTGCCGGGCAATCGGAATTTTTCGGTTCATCGTCGCCCGGATGACCACATCTTTACCTTGGTTTTCTATTGTAATTTCTCGTAAGTCGAGCAACCCAGGGGGAAGTGCATCCAGACCAGGATAACGATATGTACCCCCACCGGTATCGTCATCGGCAGGGTCAAGCCAAACAACGGGCTGTGCGTTCGCCGTGGTGGCAAAAAATGCAAAAATGGCCACGACGCTTAGATGGTGCATCAGCAGTTCTCCTGATTCCCGCACGAGTGTCGATGTTGAATCGTTGCCTGTGCACCGTTTGCCGTTGGTACGAAACGGACATTGCGGTAAACAACACCGTCGACGGATACATGCGCTCTTACGTAGGGTTTCTGTGACGTCAAAGTGCTTGTGTTGTCCTTGTTGTGGCGCACCACAATCCCCTCGCTGGCGTCCACACTGACCACGAGTTCGAATTTTGCGCCTCCGGTCAGCCAAAATACGATCTCATCCTTTGTTTTCACGATTGCCGCCACATCTTGGTCGTCGCTGTTCCGCACCCGGAAATCAACAAGGTGATCGAGACACCATTCCGGTGGCCTGACCGCCACGTAAATCGGCAGACTAACATTCAGTGGTATGCCTTTCCCTAAATAAACAAGTGGGTATACAAAATGACATATATTTGTTTCTGGAGTACACGCTTCAATGATAGCCTCACCCCGGATTAGAACCGGTTCGGGGCTCAACTGGTCTACCAGTTTGTCGACTGCATCGCGGATTCGAACTACCGGGATATTTTGTCGGTACAAATGCTGAAGATGTTTGCGGATCGTTCGCCAATCTTCCTCGGAATCGTCCAGTGAATACTCATTTAGCCCCCGTCGAAAGTTAATGAACTTCGTGTGAGTAATTGACGTGACCAAAGAAGTTCCAGAAATTTGGGCGCGTTTCTGCTGCAAACAGCTCAATTTTTGTGCCACGTAGTATTCAAGTACTTTGCTGTCAGCCAGAAAATCGCCCTCCGTGTTGTATTCCGGACAAATCTCCAGTACTGCGGTTCTACGTAGATCCTGGGGAAATTCCTTGGGGTTGTGCAATGAGCAGTATCCGGCGGTTTGGCGATCAAATCGATGGTAAAAGCGCCCTTTTGTTACGTTTGAGTCACAAAGAATACCTGCTTCGCGAACTGCAAATAAGGTATCGCGCCAGTGTTCGGGGCGGTCACCGATGTCATAGGATCCGGCGCGGAACAACGAAACACGAAACCCCGGATCGCCGAGTCTTCCCAACGATTCGAGGAGCGCCAACTGTCGACGAAGAGACCCAAGCTTGGTTCGTTTGTGGCTTTCGATTGATGTGGAGTTTCCGTCTTTGTGTAATGCCCGGTGCCAAAACGGCCGTTCAGAAACCGGAGTAAACAGAATTTCGCCCGAACTTCGGAGTTTGGTGCAATCTTTAGAGAGTGTGAGCGAAAAGTGGGGAGATTCTGGGTCATAGAAATCGTGGATATGTAAGCCGATATCGTGTCCGCGACTCACCGCTTCAATGAGTAAGTTACGGTACTGTGCTGCTAATTTTTCCCATGAAGGTCCACCAGAAGAGGCGGCCCAGTCCAGCAGCCGAATCGAATTTGCTTCTAAACAAATTCCCCAGCTTGCCTCTGATTCTTCCGCAATGCGTAGGCATTTTTTGAGTTTTTCTACCAATGTGATTTTGATTTCGTCGATGCTTGTTTCTGCGCGTCCATCCTGCAATTCATGGTCGTCGGTCACAATAGCAATGGCTTGATTTGGTGACGGATCCGTAACTGAAAAGGTGACTGTCTGAACGGTGCTTCGTACTCCGTCGGTTACGAGGATTCGTAATTCCCATGGTGTGAATTGGTTCACCTGGTCCGGTCGGTGCGCGGTCACCGCAAACCGCAAAACGCCGTTACGCACGCGCCCACGATTGGGGTTCGCAGTGACTCCATAACCAAACGGCGAAATCGCAAACGCTTCAATGGGTGTATCGAATTGCGAAACGTTTTCCAAATTGGATAGTAGAACAGAAATCTCCGTGGTTTCTCCAACAATGAGGCAATCTCTTGGCTGGTTTATAACGAAAGGAAACGCATTGTCATCGCGAATTCCTTTTTGGACCATTTCTACCGTGTAGCGATTCGAAAAGCAGAACGGTATGTAAATCCATGGTGTGTAAGATATGACCATACACCGGTCTAAACACCGTTGTGCATCCACTGGGTCGCTGTCGCGAAGTGAATACTCCATTGATTTGGCCCAAACGCTCTCGTTTACGGGGAATCGGTGGCGATTCCGCTTCAGATAACTCCCAGCAGCATCGAATTGAGCCAGTTGCTCCAGTTGTTCGACTCGTCGAAGTAACTCGTTGCCGGAATTTGGCAATTCGAAGGTGTTGCCGACAGTCGGCGATGGTTTGGATGCACTGGAGTTAGGGGTGTTTGGGAACGGTGGGGTGAATATCGCGTCCCTCAATTCATAAATCGCGTCGGCCAACTCAGGTTGGTGGGTTATTTTTGCGACCTTCAGCGCGACGGTGATAGCTTTGGCAAATGTATCGGAGCTGTTGTGCATAAGCCCAAGTGACCGAAGTATCTTGGGTGTGATTATTGGAAGAACTGGTTGTTCTTTGCGGCCTTTTACGCAGTCCAGTCCCACATTGGCGTACACCCGAGCCTCTTCAATTTCACCGCGATCCATAAGCTTTTGACACAACGCAAGGTGTGGTTCGGCATAGGTTGGAAGAAGCCGGCAGGCAATTTTTAGAGAATAGTGTGAAATTTGTTCATTTTTGGTCAAATTCCCTAGCCAAAACGCCGCGTATCCGGCAACATCCCTAGCTACACGGCGCGCAAAGTAAGCCTGGTGGGAGGACGCCTGCAGGGCCAACATAGTCAATTTCTTGATGAGAATGGGTGAGGTCAAATTCTACCGTCAGTCAGTGGTTTTAGGAGTTGTGTCCACGTTTTGGTTCATTTTCGGCTCGTTACTAACGGTATAGTTAGATCTTCAATTCTGGACGCGTGTCTACGACCTATTGGCCCGGCCCATTTCTTTCTCGATTGTGACTCAACCGTTTCGGCCGGCAAGCCACAGGAATCATGGATAATGACCAGACCACGTGACGAATCGCACCCACTTTGACAGTCGGGTACACGTTGTCAATACTTCCGTTCTAATGATTCAACCTCGTTTAAGAGTTTTGTTGTGTACGCCGCTTCCGCCACCTTACGGAGGAGTAGCGACTTGGTCGACGGAAATTCTCGACTCGAAGCTTGTCGAACAATTTGAAGTGCAAGTCGTTGATATTGCACCCCGAACTGAAGGAGATCAACGCAGCCGATTCCGTCCATCACGAGCCGCTCACTCCGTTTGGGTCCTCGGCGAATTTGTCCGCCAATTGATTCAATTTAAACCACAAATTGTGCATTGCTCTACTTCGTATCGTTGGGGGCTTGCTCGGGATTTGCCAATGGCGCTACTCGCGAAAGCAAGCGGAGCAAAAACGATTCTCCATACCCATGGTGGCGATTTCCATCGTTTTCTGGAACGGCTTAGCGAACCACTGTTATCCCTAGTGGTGGAATCCCTGCGTCTACTCGATTGTATTGTTGTGCTCACTTACGAAGTAAAAACAGCACTTGAAAACGAGTATTGCCTGGCCAACGTCATGTGTATACCGAATTTTATCGACACATCTCGCTTTGAACCAGAGATGGTGAAAAATGGCAAAAAAATAGCGCATAAAGACGATCTGGAGGCTGTATTTATTGGATGGATGATTGAGGCAAAGGGAATTTTCGATGCTGTTAGGGTTTTGGCCCGCGTTCCAGGATGGAATGTTACGTTCGTTGGTCCCAAACCAAACGACGATACCGAATACCGGTTGATGGCTCTTGCCAGGGAACTCAATGTGGCAACCAGGATGACTGTGCTTTCGGCGGTACCTAGGGCCGACATTCCCGCAATACTTCATCGTGCAGATCTTTTTTTACTTCCGAGCCATCGCGAAGGATTTCCGATCAGTGTTTTGGAGGCGATGGCTGCGGGCGTGCCGGTCGTTGCGACCGATGTCGGCGCTGTGAGGGAGATGATCATCCATGACGTTACCGGATTTGTTGTTCCGCTGGGCAACCTCGACAAGATGGCCGATGCCATTCAGGTGCTTGTGAAAGACCCAGTTCTTCGGAGCAAATTTAAAAAAGAGGCTCTTAAATTAGTTAAGGATAAGTATGATAGAAGTCTGGTTACGACGACTATTGGGGATCTTTGGTCAAGACTGGCGGGAAGTTAGCCGCGATTTTTCACCGGCTTGAGACTGCGATAAGTAACGTGTTTGCAAATGGGTAATGGGGGGCGGGGAATCAAGATCGTGCGGCCACTTTTTCAAGAACCGATTCTGTTCCCAGCATCACGCGGAGCCAACAAAAGACGAGGTCGGGGCCATACGGTCAAAAACAGGCATTCCGTCGGTCGCGTCCAACGACTCGCGCAACACGTCGTCGACGCTGTCTGCAAAACAGATTTGCATTTGTTCCCGAACCGATTCCGGTATGTCGGGGACATCTTTGCGGTTTCGCCCGGGTAGAATGACCTTCGTGATGCCGCTCCGCTGCGCGGCCAACACCTTGTCTTTTACACCGCCAATCGGCAGAACCAATCCTCGAAGTGTGATTTCTCCAGTCATTCCGACGTCGTGGCGTACGCGGTGGCCGGTCAGTAGGGAAATCAGTGCCGTGAAAATAGTAACTCCGGCGCTCGGTCCGTCCTTGGGCATTGCGCCGGATGGGACATGAATGTGGAAGTCATTTTCCACAAAAATCTTTTTGTCAATCCCGTATGCGTCGGCCCGACTACGTGCGAAACTGACCGCCAATTCGCACGATTCCTTCATCACGTCTCCGAGTTGGCCCGTAATTCTGACCCTCCCTTTGCCAGGCATCCGAGCGACTTCAACAAACAAAATGTCGCCTCCGGTTGGAGTCCATGCCAACGCGGTTGCGACACCGGCCACTTCGGTACGCTGTACAACATCCAGTTCAAATTTGTGTGGACCCAGTATCTCTGAGAGTTTGTCCTCAGTGACCTCGGTATGCACTTGTTCGGATTCCACAAAGGCAACTGCCGCACTGCGGCAAATGTCGGCAATTCGACGTTCCAAACTTCGGACTCCCGCTTCTCGTGTATAACGCTCGATCACCAGTTCAAGCATCTCTTGCGGAAAGTTAACGTTTTGTTCGGTTAGGCCGTGTTCTCGGAGTTGTTTCGGCAACAGATGTTGCTCAGCGATGTGAAGCTTTTCTTCGCGCGTATATCCTGGAATTTCAATGATGTCCATGCGGTCCAAAAGCGGCGGTGGAATCGTATCCAGTCGATTTGCGGTCGCAATAAACATAACCTTGGAAAGATCAAACTGAACATCCAGGTAGTGGTCCACAAAAGTGGAGTTCTGTTCCGGATCCAGTACCTCCAACAATGCGCTGGTCGGATCTCCACGCCAGTCTTTACCTAACTTGTCGACTTCGTCCAAAACAAAAACCGGGCTGTTTGTTTCTGCTTTCTTCAGACTTTGAATGATCTTTCCGGGCATTGCGCCGATGTATGTGCGCCGATGACCACGAATTTCCGCTTCGTCTCGTACGCCGCCAAGAGATATTCGGACAAACTTTCGTCCCAGCGCTTCAGCAACCGATTGGCCGAGGGAGGTCTTGCCAACCCCTGGAGGTCCAACCAAACACAATATTGGGCCTCGCATATCTGCCTTTAACTTTCTTACGGCCAAAAACTCAAGTATACGTTTTTTGACGTTATCTAAGCCGTAGTGACGTGAGTCCAAAGTCTCTCTGGCGAACTGAATGCTCAGTTTCTCTTCGGTGGTTTTGTTCCACGGCAATGCGGCCAACCAGTCTAAATAAGTACGTGCGACTGTGTACTCCGGCGACGCAGGTTGGATAGTTCGTAAGCGTGCAAGTTCTTTGTCTGCAACTTTTTTTACTTCTTCGGGAAGCCCGGCGTCTTCGAGTTTGCGCCTGAGTTCGTCGAGCGCGTCGTCCTCCTCCACGCCGATCTCCGCCAATTCTTTTTTGACCGCGTCGAGTTGTTTTCGCAGGACATACTCGCGTTGTGCTTTTGACAAATCACCTTTGACTTCGCTGTTAATCTTTTGAGAAACTCGAAGTACTTCAATCTGCCGCTGCAAAATTTCCAATGCCTGTCTTAAAATCTCTCCAGTATCGTTGATTTCCAATACTTTCATCTTTTCTTCGATAGGAATTGGAATATTCGATACGACTAAATACGCAAGGTTGGAAGCTGGTTCGGCTCGCTGAATCATTTCCGCCGCGGCTGGAGGCGCCTCCGGCAAGATAGACAACATTTCTGCTGCAGCCTCGCGAACATTCCTCATCAGTGCGTCGACCTCGACGTCGTCTCTGGAAATTTCCTCGCAGTCTTCTATTTCGGCTACCAAATACGGATCCGATTGAACAAAATTGCGAATTCGGAAGCGTCGAATTCCCTGTACGAGGATGTGGCTGCCTTGGCCTGTTTCCTGTACTACTTTGAGCGCCCTAGCCAACGTCCCTACCGTGTAGAGGTCATCCGGTTGCGGGTCGTCTATTGCGCGATCTTTTTGGGTTACAATTCCAATTAACGAGTTTGTGCCACTGATATCGGCCAATAAACTTAAGGTTTTGGGCCGTCCAACAACCAGTGGCATTACGGTTCCCGGAAACAACACCGCGTTTCTCAATGTCAGAATCGGTGCCGTTTTGTTGGTCGGATCATTTTCCAGATTGTCGGTGTTTGGAGTTGCCGTCATGATATCTACCTCTCTGATTTCGACTATGTCTGGCCGAACTGCGGGTTGTCGTGCGGTTCGGGGCACCGTCAAGCTAGACGGGCCATAAGATTCAACGTGGCCAGAATTTTGCTTACGTCAAGGGACGAATCGTACGAGTCGTTGAGAACGTAAGCGGGAACCGCATTGCTGATATGCGGTAATCGCTTGCTCGTATCGGGACTTAGCTCGTTCATTGTCACCGCAACGGCGGTACAAATCTCCTAGCCGCTCGTCGCACAGAGCGGTCGACAATCTTGCGCCCAACTGAGTGTGTTTATTTCGAGCACGCTGTAGCAATTCCAACCCTTCCGCGTGCCACCCCAGGGCCGCCAGCGATGCGCCGAGGCCGCTCTGCGCACTCGCAATCCCCCGTGGAGCCTTGAACTTCGAAAAGGCAGCCAATCCAACCTCGAAGCAGGTTTTTGCATCAGCATATTTCTCGGCTAGTAACCTAACGTTTCCTAGATCGACTATCAGCCCGGACGAAACCATCAGCAATTCGTTTTCCTGTGTACGTTCCAGCAAGCGAACCAGCAGCGTCTCGGCGGCCTGCCAGTCACCCCATTCAGCCGCCAATAGCGCCTCCAGGCGCTGCGACTCCAACGTAGCTTCGATCCTGCCGATTTTGTTGGATAACTCGATTGACTCCGTGATCAAGTCGTGGGCGTCATCGAGATCGCCAAGATAGATGAGAATTTCTGTCGCAAGTTGGAGACAGGTTGCAAGCCCGGTGGGATCGGGTGCTTCTCGAAACATCAACAGCGCACGGAAGATCTGCGTTCGCGCTTGTACGAGGTTCCCCCAATACAGCTCGACAGCGGCAAGATTGGCCGTCAGGACCGCCCGATATTCTGATTTCAGCTTCTCCGACGAGTTAAGGGCATTGTGGAACAAGGATTCAGCCTCGTGGACTTTTCCCTGGTGTGCGAATACCTGGCCCAACTGACTCATTGTTAATGCTACGTGTCCGTCTTGCCCCAACCTCAAATACGAAGCATGGGCTGCTGACAGGTACGCCTCGGCAGATGCCAAGTCACCCAGAGCCTGGTCGGCAGTTGCTAAGTTAACAAAGTCCCCGGCCAACCCCACCTCTGAACCCAACCGGCGATGTACTTCTTCAACCCGTCGAAAACATTCGCGCGCGTCGACGACATTTCCTGTTGCACACAGCACCAACCCCAGATTTGTTTCCGCTGCCGCACAACCTTCGTCGTCTCCAACGGCCCGATATTGATCTAGTGCGCGTTCAAATAGCGACTGCGCTCGCTCATTGTTTCCCTGGTTGCGTTCGATGTTGCCGATGAGTAAAACGACTCTTGCGTGGCCGGCAGGGTCATTCAGGTCTGAATAGATACCGGCGGCGTGCTCGAGATAGCCCATCGCAAGGTGGATATCGCCGACTTTTCGTGCAACGTCACCGAGGTAATATAACGACATGGCCACACCGGGGGCGTCGTCAGCATTCATGTAGGATGAAAGTGCTTCCTCAAGGTATGCGCGTCCTTCGTCATTTTTTCCAATAGATATCATCAATAGTCCGATATTTCCTGCCGATGCTCCGATTCCTTGCTGATTTGCGGCTCGTCGGTGTGCGGCCAGTGCCTCCAGTTGGTATTCCAACGCCTCGTTTGTGCGTCCCATGTCCGCTAAGATAAGGCCGATTTGGCTCGTTGCGACGGCAGCATTTTCGACGGCGCCATCGGCCGTCGCTAACTCACACGCGGTTTGATAACATTGCAGCGCGATATCCAACTGTTTTCGCCGGTACGCCACCGTTCCGGCATATTCCAATGCTTGTCGCTCGGTGACTGTTGAGTTGTCGTGTCGGGCAAGTTGGGCCGCCAACAAAAAGGACTGCTGTGCCGACGACAATTCGCCCCGTCGATAAGCGTCGATGCCGGCTTGAATCGCGGATGCTGCATGGTTGGTTTTCGTTACCATGGGTGTTTCTCCTTGCTGTAAAGTTGCCGTCCTGTGTGGTTGTGCATAATCATGCGGTTCATGAAGGGCTACAAGGCGCCGTTTGGTAAGCTCGTATGTTACACCATGTTGTTGATGGCCGTGGTTATGGCAGCCATAAAGTGCACTGCCACCGGTGGTGTGCCCAATTACCCAGGGTACCGGTCCATCGCTGCTGGACCAATCGAGACCGGAGGAACTTCCTCATCGCGGTGTTTTGAGGTCGCGCCGGTTGTCCATGCTACCGCCGAACTTCACGAATTGGAGCCGGCGTTGCTGCTCGGAATCATCCGGGTGGAAAGCAACTTCGATGCGTCGGCGCGGTCACGCGCGGGAGCACTTGGATTAATGCAAGTAATGCCGGCTACGGCAAAACACAACCGGTGCGGAAACTTGCTCCATCCGCACGACAACGTCGTTTGTGGCGCTCGGGTCTTGACACAACTGCTCAAACGTTACGATGGTAACTTAGTGTATGCATTGAGTGCATATCACGCTGGCTCCTCTTTGGCCAACAAAGCTCGATCAGAATCGCGTCTCCCAAGTAATTTTGGTTATGTTGAGAAGGTGCTCATGGCTCGGAACTGGTATCTGCGTTATGGATGTCAGTAATTTAGCTGCCGAAAGGCCTGCTTTACATATTCTCGGCCGCACCCTCATCGGATGGGATGATCGTTTTGGGTTTCACACAATTGGACCGTTTCTCCAATCGACACACAGCCCAGTTTAGCCACGGTTTTCCCTGATCATCGACTGTGGTTGAAAGAAGCGGTGTGATCAACGGTAAGGCGTCGACATCGTTCGCATCCGCGAGCACCAAGGCTGCGGAAACCTGATGTCGGATATCTGACGACTCCAGCAATCGTCTCACGGCGGGCAACTCATCGCGAAATCCGACCTCCGAGAGTCGAAAAGCCGCTTCTGTGGGGACTTTCCAACCACAATCCGAAATTTTCAGCAGTTCTAGATATAGTGCCCTGGCATTTTCGTGTCGTAGGCGAGCAATTGCATTGGCTGCATAACATCGGGCAGTTTTGGTTGGTGACTTCATTGCGGCGGACAAAGCCTCAATGTCCATAACCGCAGCGGCTTTGGCAATTGACCGGGCTTCGCCACCGTCATGGCAACCTACAACGATCAGCCCGAGGCACAAAGCTAACCACCCCGTTGTCCAGCGCGGTAATTTTCCCATGCACAAGCGCATAAGAACTCCAAAACTTCCAAGTGTTTACGCGCGGATGACAAATCATGTCCCCACGCGGTCAGCCCATGGCCGCGTATCAGAAAAGCAGGAATGTGTTGCTGGGCTTCTAGGTAAAGTTCCACATCACGCGCAATGTTCGCCACCGCCGGCCAATTTGTAAATACCGGCACGGTCGCAATGGCGCCAGGATCCCAAAGCCCGAGCCCTTTGATCATTTCGTATTCTGCAAATTGCAGAAAAGCCGGGTTGGATTCGGTTGTAGTGGTCAGACTCAGACAAGTGGAGGCAACAGTATGAACGTGAAGGATGCACCCTGCGTTGGGAACGCTGCGGTAAATGGAACGATGAATCGACGTTTCTGCTGAAGGACGCTTACCCTGCCATGAGATTGAATCGTAGTCCTCCCCACAGATCAAAATTTCATCCGGCGTAAGCGACCCCTTGTCGGCTCCGCTCGCAGTTATCAACATTCGTAACGATTCTCCCGGATCGTTGATCCGAAACGACAAATTTCCGGACGTTCCGACCATCCATCCTCGTCGATAAAACTCGTGTGATATGTTGACCAGTAATTTTGCAGCGTCATCCTGAAAGTTAACGTGCATCGGTCACCCGTTTACGTCGTTGCGATAGTGAGGTACCCAACCGGCCATGTCCTTAAAGATACGAACTGCTTTGATCCGTTTGTCCTCGCACAACTCGAACCAATGCCAGGTGTTCGCTGGAACGACGATATACTCGCCTGTGCTGACTTCCAGCGTAAATTCACTCGGTTCGGCACCAGCGGCCATCGAGAAGCCGAATACACCCCGACCATCCAGGATAAAGCGCACTTCGTCATCGGTGTGCAGGTGCACCTTGTCGAATTTTGCTAATATAACATCGAGGTTTGGCGTTTCCGGGTGCAACACTACGATGTCCGCCTGACAATATCCTTCCGTTTGATTCAGTTCGTCCAATTTTTCGCGAAGCGCGTCCAAACACAACTGTTTTTCGCCATCGGTCAGAGCCGTCCGGTGGCCGACCAATTCGCTGATGCCGGCGGGAATTGGCCACCGTTCGTAAATGACGCCGAATTTGCCCAGGAAATCCCGAATATGCTCTTCGTCATTTATCGCGTCGGCACTATCAAGAAATCTAAGTACGGCCATATGTTTCCTCCGTGTCTACAACATACGAACTGTATGTCAACTCGTTTGGCACGTAAACCTCCAGGCTCGTTGTTCTAAGTAATGTCATCATGTCTTCCGGCATTGCAGCTACGATTGTGCACCTGGCGTCGTGGATAGGATGCAAAAACCGTATGCGTGAGGCGTGCAGGGCGGATCTTCCAATCAACGAAGATGGAAGGGCGCCATACAGAGTATCTCCCACGATTGGGTGACCCGCGTTTGAAAGGTGCACACGAATTTGATGTCGCCTCCCCGTTTCCGGGCGGCAGTGAACCAAGCTGAAGCCATCTGCGGCAGCGAGGACGCTGACATGTGTGGCACTTGGTTTTGCGTCTAATCCACCCACCGTTTGGCGATTGAGTGGTGTAGTCGGGGTTTCGGCTCCGATTGGCCCGTCCAGCACCTCGCCAGCCCACGACGGTGTACCGATCACGATCGCAAGATAGTCCTTTGTGACCAATCCAGCGGCGAAAGTTTCACCTAGACGACGAACCGCCGCGATGGACTTGGCAAATACAACAACTCCGGTGGTGTTCTGGTCCAATCGATGGGCAGGCACGACGGTTGTATACCCACGGCTTCGAAGGGCATGAATGAGTGTGTTTCTGAAAAATCGTCCACTGGGGTGTATGGGGTAGTAGGGTCCTTTGTCAACCGCAACGATGTGGTCGTCCTCATAAATCACAGAAAATCGAACATCCACGTCCGGCTCTGTACTAACATAACGTAGAACTATCGGATTTGTATCGGTGTAACTAGAAAATGGGTCTACAGCAGCGCCCAGATGCTTGCTTTCGTTGAAAATGGCCAAAATTGCTGCGTGATCGAGATGTCGCAAATGGCGGGAAACGGTGTCGTATGGACAGCTATCCGATGTGATGGTTCGAAAAGTGGCAAGCCGGATTTCAGACGTGCTCATGGAGATCTCCGCAACCGCGTCGGTTTGAAAGTGTTTTGAACACCCATTCACAATACTAGCCCGGATTTCTCACCAGGATTGGCAGTGAATTTCGCAAGGACCGAACCAGACAAATCGGCCAAAAGCGATCGTTCCAGGAACACTTCCTTATGTTCACTGACCCTCTCAATGTGCAAAGATAAAACCTTTTGTGGTGGTGATTGAGAAATAGCCGAATTCGGCGCCAACCCAGATACGAATACGTTTTCGTATCAAGGTTGGACGCCGAATACGGCTCGCGTCACAGTTGTCGCAGAACAAGGACTTGCCTACGTTGTGTCACATCCTTGCGCGGGTCAAAAATTGCGGTGTTGACTCGCATTTTCAACCGTCCACCTTTAAGTAAGCCCAAAGTGAGCTGTGTGGATTCAGTTGTTTTATATTGATGCGGCTCGTGCCGGAAGGAGGAAACGGCAGCATGAGCGTCGCAGGCAAAAACACGTTGTGCAAGATGTGCGCCACAATTGTAACCCAAAAAATCACAAAACGGAACTATTTTGAGTTGACAAGTCGTGCGCTGTATACTGGACACACGCACGAGCAAAAACGACCGCAACATGCGCTCCAAGTGGTTGATGTTGTGCAAATAATTTGTGCGGAACGGACACGTCTACTTTGCCTTCGAGTCGTTTTCGCCGGCGACAACCCCAATGTGTGGAGTAGCAACACCTGCAACTATTTGCGTACTTGTGCAAACTCTTTTGCACTGTTTCGCGTTTTCAACAACTTCCGTGCCGTTGTTCACTTCCTACGGTACGATAGCCACGTGATGTTCTCGGTGCAGCCTCCGGCGACAAATCCCGACGTATGAACCTTGGTTATCTGGGTTGACATGTACACAGTGTCACCACAGTATGGCAAGACGTGAGTAAGTCGGTTGATGCGCCGAGCGAAACTCGAACGTTAACTTATCATTCCGGGAAACACACGTGCACTTTGTTCCAGCGCCGCCTGCTTTGCGTGTCATCGTTGTTATCGCAGCACTCTATGGGTGCGGCGCATACGACGAGGACGCTCCTCCTGTAGTGTCCACTCACAACTGTGCGCCTGTTAACGCACAGATTGCGACTGTGCTCAGTTTGATCGAATCCGGTCAACTTGAAGGCCTTCGTCAGATCGTGGAAGTCGACGTCGACTCTGATTTGCGCCGTTCGGTTGTGGAGTTGGCATTTGATGTATTGGGCGCTCTTCCTCGGGAAAGTTGGCCACAAATACAGACGTTGGTAGATGCAGATGTCACCGACAAAATCCTGAGCGCGCTGGCCGATTTATTACGATTTATCGATGGTGATTCAGACGGTACCCCGCGGTATTATCTTACCGATCCTCTGAGTAATGTTGTCGCGACATGTGTTGACGTTGCAACGATTGAGTGGATCCAGCAACTGTTAAATGACAAGGAGGTTGTCGCAGCGTTCGTCGTCATTGCAGAAGATCCCACGGAAGTTATTGAGCTAATTCGGGGACTTGGCATTGATTTTGGAGACGAAAGTTCAAAAACGGCGGTCTTGTCGTTGATAGAAGGGATGCTTACGAGTATTGCGACTCCAGGCTTTTCTGCTGGTCCGATACTCAATCTGTTCTACGCGGTGTCGGCGAACGGGTTGGTCGATGCGAGTGATCCTGCTATCAAGTCTTTTTTGTTTCTGCTGGAACGGGTGTTTGCAACTCCGGAAGAAACCGAAATGGTTAGTCAACTTATCGAATGCATTCAGCTTTTTGATAAACAAAATCACTTGATCGAATTGTTGTATGATCTGCTGTCACAAAATCTGATCTCGGTTCAGGCGTTACAAGATATTTTGGTCGAGGTGGAAACGTTTGTGCCGGTATTCAATGCGTTCTTGCAGCTTTTTGTGTCCTCTCCGGATACGTGGTTTTCGCTGCAGAATCTGCTTGTTAAATTACTGGTCCCGTCGATTGCTCCCAAAGCAATTCCTGATTTGGCAACTCTTATTGAAACGGGTGCTTTAACCGAAGTTGTGTCGCTTTTGGGGTCGCTTGCGGTGGGATGCACTCCATGACGAAGCGTGGTAGCTCAAACACGGAGTACCTTGACCAGCGTGCACTTTTTTTCGTCGCAGTCGCTGCGGTAGTAGTGCCCAGTCACGGTTTCGCAGGAGTCTTTGACGTATACGGGTTTGACGCACGCGCAATGGGTCTTGGGCAAGCTGTCACCGCTGCCGTTGATGACTACAGCGCCACTTATTACAACGTAGCGGCTCTTACGGTGCCAAAGCAAATTACGTTTGGGATTGGGCTTCATGTGGCGTTTCCGCAACTATATGTGGACAGACGTTTACCCTTTTGCAGTGATGGGGCGGAAAGATGTGGTGGCCAGTTTGGGCAGCTTTACAGTACGATTCCGACCGCAAAGTCTGAGACCTTTGCAGGGCTAAACCTGGGAGTTATTTCTCCTTTGGGGGGTTGGTTTCAGAATCGTGTCGCAGTTGGTTTTGGTTTACACCTCCCGCTTCATAACCTGCTACGCGCGGAGGCGTTGGATCCGGCAAAACCGCAATTTTATATGTATGGTAGTTTACCAGACACATTTGCGCTGGTTGGTGGAGTTGCCGGCGAACCGGTTGATTGGTTGTCATTCGGGATAGGTTTTCAGGTGCTTGCTGATATGGCCGGGGAGGTCGATCTGAACATCGACACATTGTCGGGAACATTCGAAAGTACTGAATTGGTCGTCGATGTGAAACCCAAGGCAAATCTCACCGCGGGTCTGTTGGTTCGGCCTGTTGAAGGCCTGGCGGTCGGGTTGTCTTGGCGTGGGGATCTGGATTTGGTCTTCTCGCTTCCGGTTGTCGCGAAACTCGGTGGACTCGCAGATATCGTACTCGATATTGGAGGAACGGTCCTTTATACTCCGCACCAGATTACACTAGGCCTAAGTTACCGCATTCCGGAGCCGTCGTTGCTGTTGTCCGCTGATATTTCATATTCCATGTGGTCCTTCGCCGGTGACCCGTCGCCGAGTATTTCAGTAGACCTCCAGGGCGGCTTAGTGGAGGGACTCGGTGTAGGAACGGCTCTGGACGTTGGCAAAGACACCAAATCCATACAGTTGGGGCTAACCGATACTTGGTCACCACGAGTCGGGTTGGAGTGGGAGCCCCTGCATTGGTTAAAACTAAGAACAGGTTACCAATTTCGCCCGACACCGGCACCGGTTCAGAGTGGACCAACCAACTACCTTGACAACCATGCGCACGGTGTTGGTTTCGGGGCCTCCTTCAGCTTTTTTGACCCGTTTGAGGCGCATCGTACACCCATTGAAGTTCACGTCGGAAATTCTTTCTTACTTCTTTCACCACGCAAAGTTGATAAGAGCGAAGCGCATGATCCTGTTGGTGACCTTGTACACGGCGGGTTCATTTACTCGGCGTCACTGACGGTGATCCACCGTTATTAAATTAACGAATATGCTATTTAAGATACATGGTGGGTTTGGATTGACCCGGGTATGTCGGCGCCGTGTTGACGACAAAAATGATCCACCATGCCCGACGATGTTCCCTGGTTGGCAGTCGTAGTCTCACGCTTGTGAGAGTGCAGCGTGGACGTAAGCGTTCATGGTCCCAGCAGGTTCGACAAATCGATATTTTGAAGTTCGAGTGCCAACTGCTTCTGCTCCCGATCTGGAAGTGTTGTCATTCTGCTGACCAATGCGTGTAATCGACGAAATTCGGCCGATTCCGGATTTATGGTGAGAGCCAGTTCAACATGAAACCCGGCCAGCGATGGTTCGGCTTGGCGAAGGTACAATATGGCCAAGTGTAGGTGGTGCCACAACAATACTGAATCGGTTTCGCGTGTTCGACCTTTGGAGTTGCCAAGCGCATTCGACAACTGTTTCCACCATTCACGACAGAATTCTCTCTGCTTTTCCGAATACCCGGAGTGGGGAGCAGTCACGACCGTAGTCTGAGCGCCTACTCCGACGATCTGGTTCACACGAATTGGCAAAGTCGCGTCCGGTTCCAACAACACGGGTGTGTTGTCCGATCTTTTTAATACTCCACTGGTTGGAAAATGGCCAAATTGAATAAATTCCAGGAATATATCTGAAAAATCTGGGAATCTCTTGAGAAGAGACTCAACATAGGGTTTTCCCTGATACAGTTTTGCGTCAAAGGTTTGCTGTACAAACGTAATGTCCGGTCTCCGCCCATCGGTAAATTGGCTATTCCAATAATTAAACGTTACCGTATAGTAGGAGGCGAAAACAAGGCTTCCAGGAGACGAATTCTGGAATAGATGGTCTTGAAATAACTCAGTTGCACGGAAATCACTTAAATTCGATTCGGAATGGTGGGTTTGGACTTGTCGGAACACGACCCCCGCGCAGGTAATGACAGCGAGGATCGCGACCAATGCAATACGTTGCGGCCATTTTAGGACGATGTCTTCGACAGCAACGATGAGAAGTACACCACACAACGCCGTCATCAAAAGCGTCGAAAATTGAAGATAACCCCACGCATCTGGATTTGCTGCGTCGAAGTGCATCAGCGCCGTTGACAACAGGTTTCCCAGAAGCGCAACCGATATAAACAAACCGGTTTTCCAACTGCGATTCCAACACAATGCTATTCCAGCCGTGCCCAAAACGACAACACTGGGATGCAACTGGTACATTAAGAGGAAGTATTGGTCCAAGAGATTGTCGATAACATTACGGCTTACAGGATCGGTTATCGATGTTTGAAAGACTTGGGCGGTAACAGACGCAAAAAAGCGTTCCGGTGTGCTCGGATCGGCCCAGTTTAGTACCGATTCTGCACTTGCGCGTATGGGTAAATAACAATAGTGCAGCAGTGCGCTCAGACCTACCGCGATGACCGGCGCGATTTTGCGGCTCAACAGAAGCTTTACGCCCCCCTTTGTAACCAGAATTATGCACAGTACCGACGGTGCAAACAGAATCATAAGGTAATGGTGATTGGTCAAACCGAGCGCAACTAGCCACGCACACAGGGCCACAGGAGCCAACGAGGTCTGTTCCGATGAACTCGAATCCTCCGATTGACGGTGCCAGCGCAGAATGACTACGGCGGCCCAAATGACTAGAGCTGCTTGGAGTGTATACACTTCGGCGCGAACGGACTGTAACCACAGCCCGGGAGAGAGCGCAGCGAACATCGACACCAGAAAAATCAATGTGCTGCGCAGCCAAATAACCGGACCAGTGACGTGCAGTTCTGCTGCATTGGGCCGAAATCTTTGAAGGATCTCGGTGATAATACCACTGATTCCAGACACCGCCGCCGCACCGAGTAGTGCAGACAGAAGATTGATGCGAAATGCAACAGAACCCAATGGGATGAGGGACAATAGTTTGGAAAATACCACGTGTAGTGGATGTCCAGGTGGATGCGGAATGCCCAACGTAAAACCGGCAGCAACAAATTCGTTGCTGTCCAGCCAATAGATGTCTGGTGCGGTAGTAACGAGATAAACAATGAATGCGGCTGCAGCGGTCGCACAGGTGGTCACAAACGGTGAAAACGACCTATTGACGGCCAGTCGAACGGAAAATGTCATGAGTAAACGTTCCGGCTTGCTCTGGTCAGAATCAGTTGTGAGTTACCGAAAGAAGAAGGTGTATTTCCGGATAGGTTTGGAAGCATAAGATGTATTCATTTATTGCCGCTGGTGGTAACGAGTATCCACAGGTTGTCGTTTAACTTAACGCGACACGAACGCGGCAGACGGGGTTACTGGCCATATATCGTCAAATCGGATTGCTCCTCGTAATAGCCACACTGACCGCTCGACTCTTCAACACTCACACGTATTCGTTCAATATGGGCGTCCGGGACAGTCGAAGCCAACCTATCCTTGAGTTGTGCACATAGATATTCAGCTAGCCGTTCGGTGGACGTGTTTCGGATCGGCAGGAGAATAACATCGCGTTGGGGAAACGCAAATCTGTCATCACGGTGACAAACCCACACGACGCCACCCTCGAGTGAAATGCTCAGGTGTGGACTTCCTGTGGGTAGAATCATGCGATGATCAAGTTCATCGCATAGTTGTTTTACGATGGGTTTTAATAACATAAAATCAATAACCAGGTCGCCTTGATCCAACGGACCATCAATGTCGACCCAGCATTGATAATTGTGGCCATGAAGTTCCTCTCTGTCGCCGTTGGCGAAAATGAGAAAGTGTGCCGAGCAAAAGTTGAACTTTTCTTTGTACACGGAAACGCCAAAGCGACGGTTCATTTGTCCTCCGAGACTCCGCTTAGACTAGGTTCTTGAGCATCAACGGTCTTAAATTACCGAAAAAGACGAATACTGAAAGTCGTATCCTTAAACAGAACGGCGCGCCAACATCGACTCCTGCTCCGGCTCTGAGAGGATCAGCGGAAATAGATAAGTGACCCTGAATTGGCCACTTATGTCTGCCTTGGCCAATCCGAGCCCTGCGCGATTATCCGATATTGTTTCGGTTTCCCTTTTGTCCAATGCCGCGCAAAACCGGCGCGGCCAGACTTGTTTATGTAGTGAACGCCGAAACTTTGAGACACTTCTTCACGTTCATGGAAATTGTCGTTGTACACCCGTGGTACTGGTAGCGAGTCAACCGAGCCGTTAGGTCCTTCGTATTCAAATGCTGGTTGAACTTGGATGCCGTGGCTATCGGGTCGATTATCCAGATGGTTCAGAAGCTAGTCGTCAGCGCCACGAAAAGTACAACTGGACGTACACGTTTCATGGACCGTCACGGACGAGAGCGCCGGAAGAACATGAATGAGACGTTCCCATATCCACCGGCACAGATTTTCACTTGTTGGATTCTCCAGCCCGTCAATTTCATTCAAGTAGTGGTGATCAAGTTGATCACGAAGTGGCCTACATGCATCCGTTATGTCGCTGTAGTCTATCAACCATCCAGTTTCCGAAGAGACCTCGCCACAAACCGAAATGGTCAGCACGTAGCTATGTCCATGAAGTCGAGCGCACTTGTGACCGCTGGGAACGTGAGGAAGTCGGTGTGCCGCCTCAAAG
>JABWCM010000368.1 GCA_013360285.1 Myxococcales bacterium | reverse complement strand
ACGATGGACAACGTAGCGATTTCATCGGCGGGCATCACCCAAACCATCGTCCGCCAAGCCACCGCCACGAACCCACTGCACAGGTGGGTGAGGTGGAGCCTGTACGCATCCACAAACTACTCGCTCACCTTCCGTGTGTGGATGTCGGTGAGGGAGCGGTGAGGGGAAATGTGATGAAACCAGCTCATGTTTGCCACAATCAAGGAGGTGCGTGATGGCGCGGAGACCTGAGATTGTGAACGCTGCTCCTCCACTTAATTCCTCCAGGGCACCCAAATCCGCCGGCTTTGTGGCGAACGACCCAACGACATTAACACGATTCGGTGTCGCGGACGCTTCGATCGAAAGAGCTTACAACCGCTCACCTCAAAAGGCCGTTTTTTTGGATCGAGACGGCTATCAGCGCGCGGGCATGCGCCATAGTGTTGTCCGCGAAACAGATGATTGTTGTGCGACAATTGAAAAGGTCGTAGCCGCGGCGTCGACGTTCGCCACTTACGTCGACCAGTTCCGATCTCTACCGCTTTCTATTTCACTTTGTCGGAACGAGCTGACTCCGCCGGAGCTGTGCTTTGCGGCCCTTCGAGTCATACATGTGCTTGCGACCAAAACGCCGTATCAATGCCCCGACCTGCGAAAAACCTATCAGGTTCGACCGGACACGTACTATCCTGAGTTTGCATATAGCGAGGACCTTTCCTATCCGCGAACCAGATCATATTACACAACGCACTTTGTTGTGCCCCTACTTCAATGGGTTGCAAGTTCAGGTTTCTTTCCGGCAGTGGTTTATTCGCCCCCGTTGTTTGGAAAGGCCATTTCTGCGGTCGCGTCGGCTCCGTCGGCCACCACACCGGTGCCGCTTCGTTTCGCTGAAGCGGCGTATTTGATCTGCCACATTTTACGGCACTATCACTTTTTCGATGAGTTGCCGCCGTTCGTTGTTCCGGCTGTCGCGAGTCCGCGCGGACTGTTCCCGTGGAGTCCCCCTAAGGGAAAAGAACCGTACCTGTCTGCTTTGGCGCAACATGGCCCAGAGACCATGTTTGCGTATCCCGAACCATGCAACCGCGCAGACATCTACCTCATGGCGAAAGCCATCATCGGAAACTCAACCAACCCGTTCTTGGCGGCTAAGGCTGTGTTTGAGTTCGGCCCATGGATGGTGCCTGGGCGACCTGCGACGTACAAGCAGCAGCAAGGAACCTTGATGTGCCGTGGCAGTGATTTTTCGTTTCCCTACTGTGTTCCGTCTGGTCCCGGAACGCCGATACCACCCACTTTTCCGGGAGCGCCATCGCAGTCAGTCGACGTCAAGTACAGTTCCGCGCCATATTCCATGACAACTTTTCAATTCGGCGACTTTTTCGACACCGCGGGGCTTGGGGTAGATCGGTTTCCATTGGGTACAAGCCAATTTCCTTTGTATTCCGACCCGCCATACTTTCGTGCGATCGGCGTTCCGGCGGTATTGGGAGCGGTGTATTTCGATCTAAGCGCACGTTTTCTGCCGCAAACACCCCAGTTAGGTCACGGCGCGCGGGTTGACGTGGATTCCAAGTTAAGTCACGGAGGTTGGGTTTCTGTGGATCCTCACGTGCCCTTTGGAGCATCGCTGGTGCACCCTGGGGTGTCGGTCGGCTGGTTTGAACCAGGCCAACCACCGCCTGCGCCCGGTCAAAACGTTGTTACGAAAAGCCATTGGGCAACTGAGCGTATTAACAGCATTTCGGAAAACTTCACCAAGCGGCCTGTTGGTCCTTCGGCACTCAGTGCCAATTTTTTGTTTTGCAATTTTTCCGATGTGTTGACATACGGTCCTCGTACAATCGTGGATGTTGCCCAGGCTGCCGGAATCAAGGTTATTGTATGCCACGTGAAATCCGTTCTTGGTTGGCTTCACTGTAAAACCGCCACAGACGCAGGCAAGCTGCTTGGCGGGCAAGATCCTTTGGCGCTTCTAATCGGCGAGGCAAACAAGACACGTTCAAGAATTGAAGTCTGGGCTGGTGTTTCCATGTTTGCCGACTATCGGAAACGAAAAGTCGATAATCTGCCTAGCATTTACCGCTGGAAGTCACAGGGGGATTTTGCGATGGACAAAATTAACAAGTCACAAGTACCGGGCAATACGGACTATTGGGTTTCGCCCGGGAGCACCAAATACACTTCGTACATGAAAGCGGTCATCGCAGAAATCGCAAAGAACTACGAAATCGCCGGCGTGGTTCTCACAAATGCATGGGTTCCTCGGGGGCCAAACGCTGTGGGCAATAACCTTCTTCCCGCGTCGGCACCCGAAAACGTAGATTTTGACTCATCCTGGGGCTTTTCGCGACTCGGCTCGACTACCACCCTCGAAGACGTGTATTCCAAGGCGAGTGATTTGATTTCAAAAGCCATATTCGACTCGTTTAGAGATCTTTACGGGTTGGGCAAAGCGGTTTGTTCCTGGCCACTGGGCACCCTTGCGAACGGTTTGCTGGCTCCACACTGGCCACAAGGTGAAACCACAGACTGGTGGTCGGTGGTGTCATCGAAGGAATTGTCCGACCATGCTGCATTTTTTGGCTATTTGCACGTACCGAATCTCTCCAGGTCTGTTGATTACGTAATTTATTCGGTTAATGGAAATTGGTTGATGGAATCACAACCGTACTGGCAACGGGTACTTGGCAGTCACAATACCTTTGGTCCTCAAAATGCGGTACTGTCATTTCAAATGCTTGATGAGTGGATGTACCCGCCGAAGTTCTGGAGCGGGTTGAGCAGCCTGGTTCGGCTGTCGGGAGGAAGCGGAATCGCATTACATACCCCTGCTTCCTGTTTGGGGGAATACGGCCCCGCGTTTTCCCGAAGTGCGTTGGCAACGTTGGGGGCCGCGACCCTGTGAACGTGGGGACTTATGTTCCCGACCTCCTGGAGGTACCCACGATGGCATCATTGGTTTCTGATTCGCACCCGCGATACGCCCGCGTTCGGTTAATCGGGCAATTGCGGTCGGTCGGCATTTTTATGGTACTGGTCGTTTTCGGGCGGATGGTATTTGGCTGCACCGACACAAATTCTCCCCAAAAGGTCATAGAAGATGCGCCTTCGGCCGGGGATCTTATTGGAGAAGGCATTCTGATTGAGGAGGTTTCGATTGCGGCCGAAGATGTGGGGGACGAGATGTTGAGAGCATCGGACAGCGAGGGAGACACCGATACCGAAGCCGTTGTGGTAACCGACGAGAACTGTTGCGACGGAATCGACAATGACGGCAACGGTTTTACAGACCTTGCTGATATCGCTTGCGCGCACAAACCACCATGTTGGGTCGGCAGGTGCCGGGACATACTTGGGTGCGCTACCTCGTATGGATGTGACCGGGACGTGACTGGCGGTGAACCCTACCTTGAACTCGACTGTTTGGGAAAATGTTTTGAAAACCGCGAATGCAGCGAGAAGTGTGTTGGAATTGTCGAAGGAGTGGAACTCGACATCTGGAACAAACTCGTTTCGTGCGAGAAGGGAAAATGCGAGAAATCAGACGGGCCAGGAAAAGCGTCGTGTTACTTGGGTCCCTGTTTTGCTGAGTTTCTTCGGTGCGCGAAAGTAACTGATGTGTGGTCCGGGTGCGGGTACTCTGGCGGAGGCTTCGCTTCCTGCGGTGACAGTACCGGTTTCTGCTGGGAAGGTTGCGAATGTGGACAGAACGAGCGGTGTCTTTACAATTGCTTTACCAACGTTTGCGAGAGCGAAGTTCACCCCTTCCTGACGTGGCACACATGCAGAGTGCAAAGCTGCCCGCCGCCCAACAACGTCGTCGGAAGCCTCTGTCATCTGGTGGCGGGCTACACCACGTGTCTCAATGAGGCAGACACGTGCATCCAGGTGTCCAAGTGCGGCAAAACCTGCAAAGAACACACCGATTGCGTCATCCAATGTATCGCGGGCGGGCAGTGCGAATATTGCCTGCGAAGCTGCGCCACCCAACGTTGCTCCACGAACGATGTAGCGGCAAAAACGTTGTGGCAGTGCCTTCTGAGCGCCTGCCACGACGACTTATCCGCTGCATGTTTGGAAAGCGCTCGCGCCAACATTTGTGCACTTGAGGACTTGGTGTGTGACTAGTACAACGGTCCAATAGTAGCTCCCCACTTTCCGCTCGCGTCCCCCTGCCGGTGGCCGAACGAGCCCGAACGTGCGAGGCGTCCCCGTCCTCGTGCCCGGACCCATGTCCGATGGGGAGCAAAAATTGGGGAGGCACTTTTGCACCGTTGTACTAGTTTCAAGGCCAGTAACTCGGGAAAACACTCACCAATACGGGCTGTTGCTGCCCTCATACACGAAGCGGGTACCCCAGCCACCCGTGCGACGCCGAACGGACGGCAACCTGGGCCAAGGGACAATCGGTGCCGCCGGGCCGATCAAACGCCATGGCCGAAATGAAAACAACCCCAAGACAACCCCAGAGGAACTGATATGGCAGCGTTTACGGCCT
>JABWCM010000367.1 GCA_013360285.1 Myxococcales bacterium | reverse complement strand
GACGACACATCCACTGACGTTGAGTGTCGCGGGTACGGCGCCGGTCAAAGCCAACGTACCGGTGAGGCACAGGGAGTCGTTTTGTGCGTCGTAAGTTCCACTTAAGTTAATGTTGCCGACGCCGGCGAGGGCCACGGTCCCGCTAAATGCAACATTCTCCAGTTCCCCGTCGACTAAGCACCCTGATACGTTCAATGTTGCCGGTACATTTCCCGAGAGAGTGCTGGTGCCGTCTACGCACAGACTATCGTTTTGAGCGTCGTACGACCCAATGACGGTGGCTTCAGCAGCACCGCCGACCTGCACGTTGCCGCCGAAGGTTGCGTCGGAAAGAGCGCCGTTCTGCAAGCATCCGTCAACGTTCAGGGTTCCTGACACGTTTCCTGTAAGCGCCAAAGCACCTGTTAGGCATAACGTATCGTTTTGTGCGTCAAACGACCCGCTGACGTTTACGGTAGCTGTGTTTCCAAACTGAGCGCCCCCGGAAAACGTTACGTTTTGGAGCTCACCCGCAGAAAAACAACCACCCACATCCAGGGTCCCGGTTGCGACCCCGGTCAGGTTGTAGTTACCGTCAAGGCATAACTCGTCTGCCTGAGCGTCATACGAACCCTGTAACACAATGGCTGTGGTTGTTCCCAACTGGGCGGTTCCCTCGGCGTTTACCGACTGCAGTGCCCCGCCCATCAAACATGCTTCTACATCAAGCGTTCCGGACGCTCCGGCAGAAATGGTCAGTTGCCCGCCGAGACACAGAGATGACGATTGGCTGTCGTAACTTCCTGTAAGCGCTACTGTTGCTGTGGAGCCCAGCGCAACCGATCCGCTGAAGGTTGCGCTGTCCAGGTCGCCTTCGCTCAAACATCCCGAAACTGATAAACTACCGCCGATTGTGCCAACCAACGTGTGGTTTCCGGACAAACAAATCGTGTCATTTTGTGCGTCATACGCGCCCGTCAACGCCACCGTCGCAGCCGGTCCGAACTGTGCATTTCCCTGAAATGTCACCGACTGTAGTTCCCCAGAGATGATGCAGCCATTCGCGGTCAATGACCCACTCACGTTCCCTGTCAACTGTACGTTTCCGGACAAACACAGCTCGTCATTGCCTGCGTCATAAGTGCCGCTCATAGTTGCAGTTGCCGCCTGACCGAACTGCACCGTTCCCTCAAACGCAGCCGATTCCAGCGTGTGAGCATCGATGCATCCCGAAGCGGTCAACGTGCCGGTTGGCGGTCCCGACAACCCAAATGCACCCGACAGGCATACCTCTTCTGTCTGAGCATCCCACGACCCAGACATGGATATCGTTGCGGTTTGGCCAAACTGGGCACTACCGGAAAACGTTGTGGAATCCAGGCTTCCCCCGGTGACACATCCATCCACCGTCAGGCTTGCCGAGATGGGTCCCGTCAGCGCGTATGTGCCATCCAGGCACAGACTCTCCGCAATCTTATTGTAAATTCCGCTTAAATTAATTGGTTCCAGGGACCCGAATTGCACCGGGCCGGAAAAGGTAATATCCGAAACTACGCCTCCAGAAATACAAAATCCCGCTCCCAAAGTCGCCGCAGGTTGTGTAATCTGGACATCGCCCTCCATGCACAAACTGCCGTTGGCATACTCTCCGGACACATTTATCTGGCCAAGGTTGGTAAGCGAAAGAGTGCCTTCGAAGTCAAAAGTCGTGGTGCCATTAACCAGCACGCAGGCAGTAGCGGTCACGTTGAGGCTCAGCGCTGCGTCAACCTCAACGGTTCCACTAACGCAGCCGGCGACCGGACCGCCAGGAGTTTCAACACCAATCGTTCCCGTCACCGAGACTTGGCTAAATGGTCCGATTGCCGAACTGGCCGACACGCTTAGCGACCAAGTGCCGTTGGATGCGACGGAAGCCGAAATTTCCGTGTTTGTGAGGGTCAAATCGGCGCTCACGGCGAAGGCGAGGGGCGGTGCTTCGATTGGCGAGACCGACCATTCGCCGTTTGTTCGTTGCAGTTCTCCGGATGCGCCGGTGATGGTGAGCGCATGGTCGTCAAAAGGTTTCCAACTCGTGTTGGCCGCTTGACTGAGTTGAAGCGTCATGTCCCCATCAATCAGGTAGGTTCCGGCAACATCCAACTCCAATACCTCGGTTCCCGAGCCGAGTATGAACGTTCCCGAAAAATCTACGGTCGCATCTCCTTGATCAAATCCGAGAACCACATCCACTACCGAGATATCGGGGCTCAGTTCCAGTTCAGCGATTTCGAGGTCCATTGCCCAAGGTGCGGTTGGGGTAACCGGTCCGTTGAATGTGACGGGCGAGCCCTCAACCATAACTGTGCCAAGCACTTCAACCGTTAGAACTCCGTTGGTATCTAAGCAGACGTTAACGTTAACATTTTCCAGAAAGAAGCCATCTAAGGTAATGGTGGTGACACCGGTGAAGCAGCCGGTTACAGGCGAGTGTTTGGACAACGTGCCGCGGAAGTGAACCGCACGAAACGGTCCTACATCTCCCAGCCCTTCGAAATCGAGTGCCCACTTGCCGTTCGGTTGCAGGAATGCGTCGAATTGTACGCCCGTAAGAACAAATCCAGGGCCAACCTGGATCGACGGTGCCGAGCCGCGTAATGTTACTGCCCAGGTACTGCCGTGTTTTGACAAAACACCGCCAACATCAGTCAGCACCATAGCGTGGTCGTCGAATGGCTTCCACGATGACCCCGGGGCCAACTTGAGAGCAAAGCGGTTCGGATTTGTCCCCGTTTCGTCTCCTACCGCCGATACGGTCAGAACCTCCGATCCGGATCCGAAACGGACGACTCCTGTTAGTCGTGGTTCCGATTCTCCACCACGCTGTTCAAACTTTACGTTTTCGAGGTTCAATCCGACGCCTAAACCAAACACATCACCTTGTTGACCGGTGTTGGCGACTGCCTGAAACGTAAAATTAGCACCAACGGACGCGGACGGAGTAATTTTGTGATTGTAATCAGTAATCTTGCCGGCTTTTTGAGCTGAAGTTGGATCAACCGTTGGACCTGTTACGGCTTCACATCCATCTTCCGCTTGGCCATTTAGGTCGAACCGGCCGTCAAGGCAGTTAACAACGACACAGGTTCCGTCTTTACAAGTGCCAACTCCGGCTTCCACTTTGCAGGCATTGGTGTTGGGTACATGGACACAACCTTTTGCTTTTGCGCAACCGTCATCCGTACATGGGTTATTGTCGTTACATGAAATCTCTGGCCCCGAGAGACAAGCATTGCTCTCGCATACATCTCCGGCGGTGCAACGGTTGCCGTCATCACACGCAAGTCCATCTCCAGCCATACAGATGTTTTGAATTTCGGTTGTACATACGTCGACGACGGTGTCGTAATCTGCCGGATTGGCCATTCCACATGAAGGTTGGCATCCGCATGTGTCCTGACATTGCGCCGCCGCGGCGTTGACGCAGTAGCTGTCCCATGCTTGTTCGCAGCAGTAAGGATCGAGTGTACACACACAATCCGCGCAGGCTTTGGTTTCACAACCGGCCTGCCATGTTCCCTTGCAGCACCCAGAGTCGGTAGTGGCGCTGCTTGGTGGAAGTTCGCCCGTTTGACCGGGGTTTTCGTCCGCAGCGGACGTGTCGGTGGCATCGTTCGCTGAGCCGTCCTTTACGTCGAACCAGCCGCCGGACAGGCTGTCCAACATATCCGCCCAGGAGCCATCCTTCCCCGAGGAGGCATCGGTGCTCGTACCTGAACCGGTACATGCGGACAAACCAAAGGTGACTGCCAACAGAAACCCAAAAACCGCCAAACGCTGTGTGCGCACGGTGACCTCTCTACTCGAAAAGCGATGCGAATATAACCAAGCCATCAAACAAGTTGATCTTCGCCTGCAATTAATTTGAAATCACAAAAAACGAGGCAAAACGGGCCAATTACTGGATGTAAAGGTGCCACCAGTGTATCCAACGTCGGCCGTCAAACTGTGTTTGCACTTCCTGTGAACGTAGCCCCCATAGGGTCGGCTCCAGGCTATACCAACGGGGTAACACAACGACTTTTGTGTGGGCAACGACAAATAGGATTACGTTAGTCCGCGGTTAGGTTCCGGAGCGCATCATTTCGGCTATTAAAGCGCCACATCATTCTTTCAGTAATGGGTTCTTTCCTGGTTAGTTAAATCCGAGTAAACGATCTGAGAATAAAGGAAATGCTACAGTTGGCACATGGCCCAGGGCTACCGTTCGGAATACGTTTGGCCCAGCGATCGGGTTCGGTCGCACTGGAAAATCACACCGCGACACCTGCCACAATAGGATCGCTTGTTTGTTGACATTTTCAACGAGGATTCAAATCGCCGACTCGGTTGAACGCAAGTGTTCTGCGCGTGTTAACATGCATTCGGAGCACTACTACCGCGGCAAAAATATTGAGCGAGGCCGCAACGAGAACCGATTTGCTCTGGCCCAAAAATCCGAGTAGCCACAGGACCGTCGCAAACGCAGCAAATGCTGAACCC
>JABWCM010000096.1 GCA_013360285.1 Myxococcales bacterium | reverse complement strand
AAACCCTGCGCCATATTCCCGATATGACTCGGGTTTTCCAAAACCAATCCGCCGCCAAATCCACGCCCACAGCCCGCGCCCATATTTTTTCACAAACTCAGAGGATCAGGATCAGATGATGTCGACGCGCAACAACTGCCGTCCAACGAATACGTGGTCACCGTTTTGGAGCGGCGCTTCGGACCCTGCGGTAAGTCGATAAAAGGTACCGTTTCTGCTGTCTAGGTCGACCAACATAAACTGGCCATCTCGTTCCTCGATCCGTACATGTTTGCCGCTCATATACCGATCCAAAGGAAAATTGACGTCGCAGGCTTCGCGGCCAATAGTCAGCGATTTTCTGCGGGATGGGTGGACGATTCCTTCAAAGCCACCGTCCAGAATTTGGGTGATTTGCATACGCCAGGGACGCAACGGAGTGCCGCAGTACTCCTCGTCGGTAGATGCGCCTTTGGCCGAAGGGCGATACAGGTTAAACCGCAGCACTTCTTCACCGGCAAGAAAAGTGTCGCCGTCTCGTAATGGAATCGGTTGGCGAATCCTTAAATAAGTACCGTTGTGACTGCCGGCGTCCGCCACCAACAGTTTGCCGTCGCGATACGAAAATGTAGCGTGCCGAGGTGAAACGTACGTGTCGTCGGAAAACAGGATTGTTCCCTGGGTTCGTCCAACCAGATACTCGTCGCCGGTAAGGTAATAGGAAGCTCCTGTCGAATCGCCGCGGATCACAACCAACTTGGCTTTTCCTGTGGTGCTGTCGGCCTCAAAATAAAGTGTTTCCACGGGGCCGGCAGGTGCACGGGAAATTACCGCGCCACATGAACCACAGAATCGTTGCCATGTTTCAACAACCGCCTCGCAATTCTGACAAATCTGCTGTGCCATCGGATTAACCTTTATTTTCACAAACTCTGAGCTAACGAAAGAGCCAAACGGGGCGATAATAGTGAGCGTTTGTGCCCGATGTCAAACGGTCGAATCAAGAAACAAAAATGAGGAGAGTTCGTGGGCTGGGAGGGCGCGGCACAAAACGTAAATGCCACCAGAAGCTGCATTTTGACGCATCGTTCGCAGACTTTCCTGCGGAACATGTAGCGATATTTTTCGGTTGATCCATGGTCGATTCAGCTAATATCTTAACTTAGTCTCCACCGCCACCGGGAGTTGTGAACGTACATCCCGAGCACGTTAAGTTACAAATACCGTTGAAGAAATTGTTCCCACAACCGCGGCACTGTCCGCCCTCGCCCGCATTGGGATCCCAATAACAGGGGGCGGGAGCGTTCAGGTCACCGGCGTAATGAAATGCCGTAAGACACGCACTTTCATTGCCGTCATAAGTGTGGCAAGCGTTGTTGCCGTTGCCCCCTACAAAATCCGTCAACTGAGGTTGGGCGTCGCAGGCAAATCCTTCACATACTCGATCACACTGGCCGTTAAAGTAGTTGTTTCCACAGCCTCTGCATTCTCCACCTTCTCCTCCGTCGGGATCCCAATAACATGGCGCCGGCCCTTCAAAAGTATCGGAGAAGTGTAACGCAGTTAGGCAACCCGCTTCGTCGCCGTCGTAAACGTGACATGCGTTGTTGCCGTTCCCTGGTAAATAGTTGGCAGTTAGTTCAGGAAACTGAGCGCACTCAATCGTTTCAGAACAGGATAGGGTGCAGTCACCGTCGGCAAAATTTCTTCCGCATCCGCGGCATTCTCCTTCTTCGCTCGCGTCGGGATCCCAATAACACGGTGCCGGTCCCTTGATCTCCTGCGAATAATGAAACGCATTGAGACAAGCTGTTTCGTTTCCGTTGTAGACTTGGCAAGCGTTTTGTCCGCTTCCACCGACAAAATCAGCCAATTCAGGGTGTTGATCGCATGTGAAGTCGAATTCTGGGGTAATACATTGGTTGGTGCATTGACCGTCCAGCCCCCGTTTACCACATCCTCGACACGCATTTTCTTCGGCAACCCAGTAACAACTCGCCGGCTGTGGCGGGGCGCCGTAAATATTTCTGGCCAAATGATACGCGGAATTACACGCAGTTTCGTTTCCATCGTAGATGTGGCACGGGCTCCACTGTTGGTCGTCACCCACGTAGTCGGTCAATTCCGGCGCATCGGGGCAACTGATGTCCGCCGGATCGCATGTATTGACACATTGGCCCGACGGTTCCCTGCCGCCGCCGCATCCACGGCAACTGCTGGTCTCCTCGTCATACCAACAGGACGCCGCGGCTCCTCCATAATAAGGACTATGGAACGCCAGATTACAGGCCGTCGGATCGCCATCATAGTTATGGCAAACGTTGTTTTCGCCGGGCCATCCACCCACGTAATAAATTCTCGATGAGTCCTGCTCGCATACGATGTCGGTTTCGATCGGGGAAATAGGCGGCGCGGCCGGAGCGACAATAGGCAAACAGGTATTGGTGCAACCGCCGTTGTCTATGGAACACAAAAGACAACTTTCGGTATCGGCGTCGTAATAACAATTTCGGGGTGCGTAGTCGCTGTTGGAATCGGTCATGAACGCGGTTGCGCACCCGTCCGGGTCGTTGTTGAAATAATCACAAAGTATGTCAACCGAAGAGCCGCCAATGTAATTTTGTATCGCCGGGTCACTACAGGTCATACCAATAATTTCCTGGTTGTTGTTTGGTCCCAAATCCGTTGCGGCAATACACTGCCCGTCAGCACATACACCGGATTCGGCTCCGCATGATTCGAAGTAACAAACCGTTGTTGTGGAATACAACTTCACATTGTCGATATACCATCCAACCACGTTTCCGGAACCACAGCAGCCGTCAACGGTGTTGTAGGCGAACCGAAACACGGTTGTCGATGTTCCTTTGTCCGCAGGGATAATCGCGGAAACCTGTCCGGGGACGATCACAGTCTCTTCATTGCCATCGTACCCATATTGAACCCAGAATTGGCGTGATGATTCGATCAACGTTTCCCAAGTTACACCGCCATCGTAAGATACCAACAAAGACTCGGCATCGTATGGGTCGTTGTTTTCGTTCGCCGAATAGGTGTCAAAAACAATAGCGCCACCTCCGGTCAGATCGAAAACCGGGCTTTCGAGATAACTGGCTTCGTAACCTGCTTCCTCGCCGCTGTTCGGAACACCGAACATGACCGACGGCAAAGCGAGTTCGGTGTCTCCTCCAGCCATGGTCATCAGCATCCAACTGTTGGTGCCGTTAAAATGAAATGCGCCGGTCGACCAACCGTCCGCTCCATCTTCGAAGTCCTCAAGGTGTGTCAATATACCGGGGTGGGATGAACAATCGGGGTTGGCGGGTGGGTCGGCGGGCGGACACGCATCCACGCAGTAATCTCCGTCCGCGTCGAGACTCTTTGGCCATTTGATTCCCAGAGGAGGACCCAAAACAAGCAGGATCGACAACTGCACGTCGACGACATTTAGCGAGTCATCACAGTTCAAATCGATGGCGTCTTCAGCAACCTGCAGACATTCCGGCAGGGCGTTTCCCTTGATGGAAGCCTGAATCGAGAGAATATGGCAGGTCACATCAGCAACATTGGTGCTGCCGGAGTTGTTGAAATCCGCGGGGACAAGAAGGCACTTTGCCGTCAGTCCGTGTGAAATGAACGTGATGGTTGCCAAACCGATGAGAAAAACACCAATTTGACGAGTCAACGACCCGTTCGCTATCATAACGCCTCCAAAAACCAATCTTGTGACCGGAGGTTAACAATCCACGCCACGTATTGCGTCGCGGGCTGTTTACATTTTGTTACTCCTTCATTGTAATGCCTGAGATGCTTAGCGGTCAAGACTTTTGTGGGGCGGTTCCTTTACACATTTGTGTTGCGGGACTTGTTCCGACCCCCAACTTAACCCGGATTTCTCGCAAGCTGAGGCCACGACGGTCGATTCATGAGCATTTGCACGCGTAGTCGACCTTTTTTCCCCTCAATATGGTGCCGCCAACCTCCCGGGCAAAAACGGCCCACCATGCGTGAATCTGCAGGCGCCTCGGCGCTCTCGCGTGCAAGGTTGGAAGAAATCCGGGTTAACCGCCGAAAGCACTTTCACCCCGTGGTGTTAAATGAAGAATCATTTTTCTTATATTACACCGATTAAATGGAGGTTGGACAAGGTGAATGGTGGCTGCTGAACGCAATTCCCGAAACGACTTGTGAACGTGGCCCGTTTCAGTGTATGAAAATCGGTTCCAAGCACCGGCGCGACTGGTGTAAGTTAGATCAAGACAAAGAGTATCACGGAGCCACTTGTATGACAGCGCCTGCACTCGGGTTTTTTTGTACCGTTCGACGGGTCAAGTATCCGGTTTTGGTATCGATGTTGCTGTATTTTTCCGCGTGCGGAGAAGACGGTACATCGACTAAACCGCAAGAAGACGTGGTCTCCGATACGGGTAGCGACGTCGGTACTGCTGACGCCGGCATCGATATGGCTGAGGTTCCAGAGGATACCGGAGAAACGGACAATGGTTTACCCGACGATGTGACAGGTGGCGATTCCCTCGATCTGGTTGAAGCAGATATGGGTCCTACATGCATCCCTGACTGTGTCGGGTTACAGTGTGGGGATGACGGTTGTGGTGGTTCATGCGGAACGTGTAGCGAATTTGAGCAGTGTAAGAGCGGGGAATGTATATGTAAACCAGATTGCAGTGGCGAGTGTGGCCCGGATGGGTGTGGCGGATTCTGTGGAAGTTGTGAAGAAGGGTACGGGTGTACCGATTCCGGATGTGTGTGTCCACTGCAATGCCAAGGCAAACAATGTGGCGACGATGGGTGCGGGGGTGAATGTGGGGTCTGTGACCTCGGGCTGGAGTGTATTGATTCCGCCTGCATCTGTGTCGGTAACTGCGACGGCTTGGGGTGCGGTGACGATGGGTGTGGTGGTTCTTGCGGAATGTGTGGTTTAGGGTTGGAATGTGTCTCCGGTCAATGCACGTGCGTCCCGAAGTGCGATGGGAAAGACTGTGGTGACGACGGCTGTGGCGGTACATGTGGCCAATGTATGTCTACGGACAGTTGCACCAACGGCGTTTGTACCTGTGTGCCGGTTTGTACCGGCAAAAAGTGCGGCGACGATGGTTGCGGTGGCCAGTGTGGTTCTTGTAACGCCAACCAGGTTTGTGATGGCGCAGGTCAATGTGTCTGTATTCCTGATTGTGTAGGAAAACTGTGTGGCGATGATGGCTGCGGTGGTTCCTGCGGTACTTGCGACGCCCAAAGCCTTTGCAACGATGTCGGCGTTTGTGTCTGCGTACCGGATTGCAACGGCAAAGAATGTGGCGACGATGGTTGCGAAAGTTCGTGCGGTGACTGTGAACTCGACGAAACTTGTAATGCCTCCGGTCAGTGTGTTGAGGTGTGTACGGGGGACTGCACCGGCAAAAGCTGTGGCGATGATGGCTGTGGTGGTTCCTGCGGGAACTGTTCCGGCACAGATGCCTGTGTGGGCGGTCAGTGCGTTTGTGTTCCGGATTGTATAGGCAAAGCCTGTGGTGATGATGGTTGTGGTGGTTCTTGCGGTGGTTGTTCCCCTCTACAGGCATGTAGCGGTGGTCAATGTGTGTGCCTACCCCAATGTAACGGCGCCGAGTGTGGTCCTGACGGATGCGGAGGAGTGTGTGGTACCTGTAATTCCCAATCCCAATGTGTCGGCGGGGTGTGTGAATGTACGCCTGACTGTATCGGGAAGGTTTGTGGCGATGATGGTTGTGGTGGAACGTGTGGTGGGTGTGACCCAGGTCTGACCTGTTCCGCCGGCGCCTGTGTCTGCATTCCCAATTGTTCCGGCAAGTTTTGTGGTGATGATGGTTGTGGCGGCTCCTGCGGCGACTGTGAAGGTGGTGACCAATGTGTTTTGGGCATCTGCACCTGCACCCCGGAGTGTAACGGCAAGGTCTGTGGCCCCGACGGGTGCGGCAACACGTGCGGCAGTTGTGCTCCCACCGGTACTTGTCAAGCCGACGGCACGTGTCAGTATCCCACACCTAAATGTTCGGCCAGCTACGCGTTTTGCACCACGTGGACCGATGTTACCGCCAACGCCGGCCCCGTCATCGTTAACTTTGCAAGCAATTTTTATTCGCCGAAATGCCTAAAAGTCAAATCGGGAACCACCGTTACGTTGTCGGGCACGTTTATGTTCCACCCGCTTGACACCTATTGTCAGGAAGTTCCCGTCATGAGTCCAAAAGATTCCGGCAATTCCGCTTCATATGTGTTTGCTGTGCCGGGATACTATAATTATTACTGTGTGTTCCACACGCCGAATGTCAGCAACGGTACTGGTATGGCAGGAAATATCTGGGTTGTACCTTAACTACCCCACGTAGCTGCCCGCTCATGCCGCCTGTCTTTCCCGATTCACCTCCCCATAGGTCGGTCCTGGTATTCACCCCGGGTTTTCCCGGTCCCGATGATAGTTGGTTTGCGCCACCTGTTTCCGAAACCCTGGCGGCGTTGACTTCGGCGATGTCGGTCTCCGTTGTTTCGTTATATTATCCGCGTATCAAACAAACTTACTTATGGCGTGGTGTACAGGTGACCGCCCTTGGGAACCATGACACGACACGAGCCGCACGCAAAGCCGCAGTCATTTCGGCTGTTCGGCATGCACTGTCCGTCTATCCGCGCCCCGATTTGTTCATGGGAGTATGGGCCACGGAACCAGGGATGGCGGCCGTAGTCGCTGGTAAGTTATGCAGACGTCCGGCGGTGGTGTACGTGGCAGGTGGAGAGGTGGCACGGTTACCTCATATCAATTACGGCGACAGTCGGCACTGGGACAGAAAATGGTGGATTCGTCGTGTGTTGGCAAACGCTGACCTTGTGGTAGCACCAAGCCTTTGGCTTTGTGACCGTCTACGCCTTGAGCGAGCGGTCGAAACGTCCCGCCTTGTATTGAGTCCGTGGGGAATCGTTCCGCGTGACTTCGTCGGTGCGCCAAGAAATATCAATACGATTACGCTGTTAACCGTTGCAGCTTTATTGCCGGTCAAAGGGCTGGAACTGCTTTTGGACGCTGTGGCGCAGGTCCAGGATCCCCGCGTCAGGCTGCTGTGTGTGGGGGACGGACCATGCCGTATGTCGTTGGCACACCGTGCTCGCAGGTTGGGCATTGGGGACCGTATTGAATGGGTGGGGTGGGTGCCTCACAACAGGGTTTCGGACTACTACGCGACTGCGGATGGTTTTGTGCACCCTTCGTTCTGGGAAGCACAAGGTGTTGCCGTGCTGGAAGCCATGGCGGCAGGTCTTCCAACCATTGCAACCAATGTGGGAGCTGCACCGGAAGCGATCGGGTTGACGGGTGGTGGTCTGGTCGTACGTCCCGATAGCGTTGAAGAACTGGCCATGGCCATCAGGACGATGGTCAATCATCTTGAAACCTTTAAGTCCCTCGCCAGAGAGGGGCGTGAGATGATTCGTAGCCGATGGGATGTCCGCGTACGGGCGGAGCAATTGGCCGACTTACTTCGGAACCTGTGATACGGTTATTCCGTGGGCGGCGAATATACTTCGCGTCCAATG
Organism: Myxococcales bacterium; assembly: GCA_013360285.1. Taxonomy (GTDB): domain Bacteria; phylum Myxococcota_A; class UBA9042; order JABWCM01; family JABWCM01; genus JABWCM01. The sequence continues at coordinate 14,184 of JABWCM010000096.1, read as the reverse complement.
GCGCCCATGGCGACGTCTTCGGCCGCAAATCTGAGCGGAAGCGTTTGATTGCCCAACCACAATGCTGCCTGGTCTGCAAAATAAGGACTGTCGGTTAATCCCGACTGGCCTCCAGGAATCACATTCCGTCCTTTGACCTCTCCATCTTTTAACCCGACGACCATTCGCATCACGGGGCCGCTCCCATAAGAAAAGGTTTTGCCGTTTAACCCGGAGTTGGCCGCGTCAACCGCATCCTGGTCGCCGTTTCGCGGAAACCACATGAGACCGGCGAGTGGGCTGCCGTCTTCCAAGTCGTCAAGCAAGGGCAATACCGCCGTCGTGATCGAAAACTGTTGACTCAAGAATGAAAACGCAGCGTTGTCTCCCAGAAACTCCGCCAACAATGACTCAAATTTGACAAAATGCCTGAGCCCCCACAACCATTGGCTCATATCTGTTGTACCAAACCCACCTTCTCCGGGTTTGGTGGACGGTGATTCGAGGTAATCCAACGCTTCGACCAAAGCCTCCAACATGAGTTCATCACTGACTTCGACCTGATCGGTACCCAGCACATCAAAAAAGACCGATTCTTCTGTCTCGCTGTACCACGATGCCAACCCACCTGGGTTGTCGGGCCCTCTTCCTTTCAAAAAGGTGTTGACTGCCCGCAACTGTCCATCGGCTCCACCCGGGCGCCATACCCCCGGCAGCTTTTCGTCCTCAAACACCCGCCTCACAAAGGGACCCGACCAGGCGTTAAAAATCTGGGTTGCCACCGCGGCTTCCATGTCGGCCACGCTTGGTGAAGAATAAAAGGTTTTCACGCCGGATTGTGCATGATAACCAGCCTGTTGCCATGACTCCATGCGACTTTTTGCCGCAAGAAATCGTGTTTCGTTGTCCAGATAAATCGTAATGATACGCTGTTGTGCCGGCGTCGGGACTTTTCGTGACAGGGCCAACTGAGCCGCACTGTCGAGTGCCGCTAGAAGATACGGTAACAGTAACCTACCAACAGGTGACTGTACGTTACCTTGAATTTCCGCCATTTTTTCTAGGTCAGCTTCGTTTTGTTCCACCGCTTTCGCCAGCGCACCATGAATCGTTTCTGCCCTCAATCCAGCGTCCCAGGGTCCGCCAATATAAATGGCGTCGTTATCTAACTTACCATCTAAGGACAACCCTCCGGGGTCGTTGTTTGCGTTAAAAACAAATCCCTCCGCTGGGTTTATCGACTGAGGAATCTGATCAAACGGAATGACACACCGTTGTGGATCGGTACCGTTGTTGGATTCGTCAGCGATTCCCTGCGCGGTTTCAATAGTAAAGCCGCCGTACTGTGTACCATCGAGAAGCATGGATGGATCCGAACCCACCATCCAACTCCCGTCCGGATTACGGTCCAGATGGGTCCGGCACGGTACTGGCTGGTACGAGGAATACAAAATATTCCCATTACGGTCGGCGACAGCAAAGTTTTGGGAGTATCCAAACAACCCCCGGGTCCATTGTCTAAACTCTTCAATGTTCGCTGCATGTCCCAGTCCATCGACGGCATCAACCGTGGATACGGTATCAAACGGCACATAGTCAAAGCTGATTGCGATAATATTGCCGTCGCCGTCGGAATCTTTGGGCATAATCCAATGGTCGCCAAAGTAAACCAACGCCGCCGCCTCCGGCGCGTCTTTCGGGTCAGAAAATACGTCGCCTTCGATGTCGGCGATGAATCGTCCGTCGAACGTAAGATAGCGGTTCCACGTTTCTGTCCGCCCCACGCTCCCCAAAGCCTTGACTTCGGCGATTTCATACGTTTCTTCGACCGCGATTAACGGTTTCTCCACGCCCTGAAACAATGTTGCTTTGGGCGCCCCGTTCGTTTCCAAAATGAGAACCTCCCGATACCAATCGGTAATATCTCCCATCAGTTGGGTCTGGCTCCACGCCACGTTTCCGTTGGTTCCAATCGCCATCAGCGGATATCCCGGTACGGTTAAGCCGATCTGATGTGTGTCGCCGCCGCCGAAAACCGACGTATCCAGCGCGATTTGGTACAACACAGACGGGACGGTCAACGGTAGGTGTCCATCGCCGGCCATCAGCGCAAAGCCATCCGTTGAAGCGTCGCCTGCGACTGCCCAGGTATTGGATCCAAATCCCGCGTTTTTGTCTCGCAAGAGACGTTTCTGCATCTTTTCGAGCCGCGTGCTCAATCGCGTGAGCATCTCCATTGGAACCGCCATTGACTTTGTGTCGTTTCCCGAAACCTCCCCACCTTTCGGTTGTGCCGGCGGCAAGGGCAATTTGGGTGCGGTTCCAACGTTTGTTCCAATTGACGGCGAAGAACTGAGCGGGTGGATCGGTTCCAAACGGTCCCAGATATCGATTTTGGCTCCTTCGCGCCGCAGTTCTTCAAATGCAGCACCTTCAAAAAGTCCTCCCAACAAAGCGGCAGTTTGGGTTGTTCCCACGTCGCCACCTTCGTAACTGGTTTCGTAAACGAGCGTTGCAATGGCTGCGGCAACGTCCAATCGCCCGAACGGTTTCATTAACTCCGCAGGGTTGGCAAATCCCAGCAGCGGCCCAGCGATTTTCAACTCGCTCGGCAAAGGTAGTGTTCCGGCTGCGACCTCAGTAATATAGTGGTTGATACCTGAAGCGAACGCATCCAGTACCTCCGTCATGTCATCCGACAGGCCGTCCGCGAGGCGTTGGGCCACAAATGCGGTGCCGCTCAGCCTTGATTCAACGTCGGTGGGCAATGCCAAATCCCCCAGTAACGCCGACAGTGTCCCCAAAGACAATCGACGGCTCAGGTCCATCATAAAATAGCGATCCCGTGCCAGGACAAACCCCTCTACATATGCAAGATCCTTTCGGTTCTTTGCATAAATGTGCGGCACATTACCCTCGGTACGCACCACTTGAACCACATCTTGTAGCCCAGGCAGTTCCCAAGCTTCCGTTTGCTCCACACCCATGATGGCGGCTTGTTCGGGTGTCCATGGTACACCTGCATCCGTACCCGTATCGCCGATCTGATCTTCCGATGTTGTTCCGTCATGGGTTGGTACTATGTCGGTTTGTGTCGTAGCATCGCCGATGTCTCCGGTTGACGTGGTATCGGTATCGTCTATGTCCTTTTGTCCTAAGGTATCGGTCGTACTGCTATCTGAGACGATGCCGGTGTCTGTCTTTGAGTCGCCGTCATCGGAACATGCGACAAAGGCCAACGCGCATAAGAAAATGTAACGACCGAGTTTGGAATAAAATCGTTGCGCGCCCCGGTGTCGGCGACTTTTGAATGCCTCGTCCGCGAAAAACCTAGCGGCATATTCCTGAACTTCCTCGGGTTTTTCCCGAACGGTTCGGCCCAAAATTCGTTGCCCCAGGTTACGCTCCACTTTTTTCACAAACTCTGACAACATTTTTTCTCCGTCTTGATGCCTTGCGGGGGTCATAAACCCATTTATGTTGCCGTATGTACCACGTCATCCGTTTTGTTGCGAGCCCGACCCGACTACCCATTTACACCGTGACCAAAGATGGACGCAGAACAATACGACCAATGGTATGAGACCCCACGCGGCAAATGGATCGGGCAGCGCGAGGTCCAGATGCTTGTTTGTAACTTAACACCGCGCTCCCATGAATCGGTTTTGGACGTCGGCTGCGGAACCGGTTATTTTACCCGAGAACTTGGCCGTGTGATGACCGGTCCTATCACCGGCGTCGACATCAATCCCGACTGGATTCAAACCGCACGGCGGAAAGACCCCGGCAGGGCGGTATATCAGGTGGCCGACGCCCAAGAGTTACCTTTTCCGACCGCGAGTGTGGATTTGGTGGTGGCGATCACGTCTTTGTGTTTTGTCGCCGACTTTGCCAAGGCAGTTCGGGAAATGGTTCGAGTTGCACGAAGAAGGGTCGCGATTGGATTGCTTAACCGCCATAGTCTGTTATGGTTGCAAAAAAGACGTTCCAGCGGCACCGGATCTTATCAGGGAGCCCGTTGGCACACCGTTTGTGAGGCACGCCGGCTCTTTGACGGTCTACCGGTAACACGGACGCGGGTATCGACGGGTATCTATGTGCCGTCGGGTGGTAAGTTTGCCCAGTGGATCGAACCAAGGTGGCCGCAGATAGTTCCAATTGGGGCATTTATTCTGGTAGTCGGGGACGTTTTTCCCGAACGTGTTGATTTGTCCTGGAGTCCTTGTGGAAACCTTGACACCCGAACTTATTCGCCGCGCGATTTCGGACCGTGACGCTGCGGCTATGCGATTGCTTGTTCGGTTGCTGATTCCGATTCTTCGCGCTCGCATTACGTTGACTTTGGTTCGATATGGCGGAGCCGGGCGTGGTTCGTTACAAACGGATGTGGACGACTTTGTGCAAGAGGTCATGATGCGCCTGCTTTCCGAAGGAGGGCACCGCCTCTTGTCATGGGAGTCTGAGCGAAGTGCCGCAACCACGTGGTTTGGGATCATCGCCCAACGTATCACATTGGATTTGGTCCGTGTTAAACGATCCAACCCCTACTTTGAACAACCCACAGACGTTCCGGAATTGGATCTCATGAGTCCGACCCAGCCTGATCATGGTAGTAACGTCATCGACCGGGAGTTGCTACGCCGAGTCGGTGAGCGACTTCGCGCCGAGTTATCTGACCGTGATCGAGTGTTATTTGAGCTCTCCATTGTCGCGGACGAGGACGATGAGCGCGTGCGTGATGTGCTTGGTATCAGTCGGGACGCCCTGTATCAGGCGCGCCGCCGTCTTCGGATTCGGTTGGAACAAATCCGTAAAGAAATGGTCGCCGACACACCTGTCTCGGTCCAGGAACCACAGTTATGAAAAACTCCGCTCCATCAAAAGACGCCAGGTTGCACCAACTCGGAGATGTCCTTCGCGCCGACGACAATCGGTTGGCGGTGTTGCTTGAGCGAATGATCTCCAATACAGCCGATGCTGCTGACCGCGCGGAACTGGACCGGTTGGCCAGCCAGTCTCCCGAAATCCGCCTGATGGTCGCAGCATGTACACCGGAAGCGGCCCAAGAGGACGAGAAGCGGGTCCTCGAAACATGGGCGGATCGGCCACCGAAATCGTCGTCGTCTGAACAAAGACCTGTCGATGTACCGATGGCACAGGTGATTCCCTTACGCCGTGCTTGGGTTCGCACCGTTCCCGGCGGCATCGCCGTCGCGGGGATGGTTGCAATTGCCGCAGCCCTGCTTGTTTTTGTCTTTTTGCCGGAATCGATTTCGTTGCCGCCGTATTCGCTGGAGTTTTCGACGCGGCAGACCGAACTTCGGGGCACCGTGCCTAACTTAAGTGAAACATCGTCGATTCAAGTTGGACAAACCGATGTCTTAACGTTGACTCTGCGGCCGGAAACGTCCCACACCCATGCTATACGTGGCGCGGCTTTTGTTGCCTCGCCCGGCGTTTCAGGCGGTTCCCTTACCTTGGTTTCGGCAGCCGTTCCGCAGGGTGAAAACGGGGTATTGTCGTTTTCGGTGCCGGCGTCCAAGCTGCCTTCCGCGTCACCGTTTACCCTGTATGTTGTTGTTGCGCCAGATGATCAATGGACGAACCTCGATGCCGTGGAGGCAGCGTTGGCCTCAAACCCCACCGCGCCTTGGCAACGATGGCTTATCAGCATCGTTCGGACACCGGCACCATGACCTTTGAACTGGCCCGCGTAGGCCTTTTTTGTCCCCAACATGTTGCTGCCGGACCTGTGTTCACCAAACGCCTATTCTCCCCGAATCTGCCGGCGTCTCGGCGGGGTAATCGTCTGGGGATTCTTTCCCTTACATGGATGTTGCTCGGTACCGCTGCTTGTTCTTCCGCGATTCAGGACAAACCCCGTACGACATCCGATCCTCCTCCCTTGTTGTTTGGGTGCGATATCCGGGTCTCCGAGCAGGCTTGCGCCGTATCACCTGATGATCCTGTGTGTATTTGGGTACCCCAGACATCGTCCAATAGACCATCCGCACTGTTGTTCACTCTGGACCACCAACCGTTGACGACGGATGTGACCCCAACTTCCGACGGTGTCCGTTATTGTACGACCCTTCCCACATCGACAGGCGTCTTACGGGTTTTTACGCGTTGGCGACCGGTGCCTTATCTTACACAAGCCATTGTTTCTCGCCGCGTATGTCCTGAGTTGTTGTCGGCCAAGGAGGCACAGAAACAAGGGGATTTTGTCCGTGCTGTGAGCCTGCTGAACCAACAACCCGACGACGGTGGCATCTGCCGGGTACTTGGACAGGGTCAACTGGCGCGACTTTCACTGGCCCAAAACGACGTTTCTTCTGCTGTTTCTCATTTTTGGGCCGCGCTGATTTTGGCGCTTCACAATGGTGCCGTCTCGGCTTATCTGAATGATTCCACTGCGTTGGCCTATACGTTGACCCATCGTGAGCAAGATTTTGGGTCCGCCCGAGCGGTGCTGGCCGTCGCCGGTATTCTGGCCGGTGCCGATCCCGTCGGTCGAGTGAGGTGGATTTATCAATCGGGGTTGTTGGCGCAGAAAACAGGCGATTTTCGCCTTGCGCTGCAAATGTTGACCGACGCTGCGTTGTGGGCGGAGCGGTTGGGTCTTGTGGCGGTGGAAGTGCATTGCGCGCAGCAACTGGGGGAATTGTTGGCCCAGATCGGCCGCACCGAAGACTCTCGGAAATGGCTCGACCAAGCCGAACGCCGGGTTCAATCGTTGGGTTCGTGTGAACAGGCACGGTTTTACACCAATGTCGGATGGTCTACCTATTTGTCTCGTGCTATCGACCCTCAATGGCAGGCCGATCCCAATCCGTTTTTTGCCAAAGCGCTTCAACTGCACCAGACAAGCTGTCCTGGGCCATCCAGTCTTGCAAACGCATGGCTGAATCGGGGTTTGGGTTATTGGCAGAACGCTCGAGGCACCAGGGCTGACCTTGCTTTTGTGAAGCAAACTCTCGTTGAGGCACGACAAACGGGGGCGTTGTCCGGTGAAGCCCGAGACTGGTCTTTGTGGCTGGAGGCAATGATGGCACTTCACGATGGAATGCCGCACAAAGCCAGAGACACATTTCGAGACATGTTGACAACCGTGCCTGCGGCCAGTGAGCTATCTTACCGTGTCCAAATCGGGCTTGCGCACGCCTATGAGGACCTTTCGGAACTAGCCGCGGCCGATGCCGCGTGGGCGCAAGCCATTGACGACATACGGGAAGGGGCAAAAACAATTCCTTTGGGTGAAGGCCGAGTCGGATTTCTGGGCCGAGGATTGGATGCGGTTGTGGGCAGGGTGGTGTTGGCGATATCTCAAAACCGGTTGGACGCGGCGTTGGCCATCGTTTTGCAAAGTTACCAGGCCGGATGGAACGAAGTGGCGATTTCTCAACGTTTGAACGCATTATCACCCACCGAACGCGACTCTCTCGACCGTCGGTTGGCCTATTACCGTTCATTACGGCGTCGAGAAACCACGCTGCGGGCAAACCTTCACACCGCCGCGTCGGACGAACTGCTTCGTCTTCAAACCGAAATCGAGGTCGTGTCCAGTCAAGCCGATGGTGTTCTGGATACGGCGCTTGGCTCGGTTGGAAAAGCTGTCGGCCTCCCACCGCAGCCGGCCGACAACGAAGTGGTATTGACGGTTCTTCCGGTTGAGTCGGGCTACTTGTTGTTTGGACAGACCCAAGAAACGTTGAGCGCCTGGAGTTATGGTGTGACTGTTTCCGGTGTCGAAGAGGCATCCTCGTTGTTGGCGCCGCTGCCGGCTGATGCCAAACATACCCGTGTTCGCCTGATCCCGGTTGGCAACGTTTTTCGATTGCCAATCCACGCCTGGTCATACCAAGGCGGGACTCTGCTTGACCGATTTCATGTGTTGTGGTCGCTTGGTTTGACAACCGACGGCGATTTGGTCGAGCCATCCGACCGGCCACCCAAGGTTGTCATTTTGGGGGATTCCCGCGAAGATTTGTCCCATGCCCGTGTCGAAGCCATGGCGATGGTCGATTCGGCACGGACTGCCGGGGTGTTAACGGAGTCGTTATTTGGTTCTGATGTGACTTCTGCTGTATTTCATCGATCTTTAGCTAGTGCGACCTTCTTGTATGTTGCCGGACACGGTGACCGGGGAGGGCGGGATGGTCTGGGGGCGTCGCTGTGGTTGACCGGGAATCAACAGGTCGACGCCGGCGAGATATTGGGACAGCCCCGGGTGCCACCGCTAGTGGTGCTTTCGTCCTGCGAAGGCAGTGCCGACGTTTCACAACACGGATTTGTGCCTGGTTTGGGTATGGCTCAGGTATTCGTCATGGCAGGCGCAAGCCGGGTTGTGGCGTCGCCAACCCAAATCAACGACCGGTGTGCTTCCATTTGGGCAACCCATTTTCGTGACTTACGGCCCTGGGAGGGACCGGACAAGATGGATGACGCGTACAGAACGGCAACATTGGCGCTGCGGGACACAGCGCCAGACTGTGATTGGGCCATGTTCAGACTGCTCGTGCGTTAAGCCGCATCTTGCTTGTAAGCTCGTGAGAAATCAAAGTTAAAGGCAGTACCGGTGACTGAAGGAGTTTGGCGCCCATTGAGGAGCACTTATATGGCGCTGATGGTTTGAGGGCTCGCAGATCGTTCGACCGGCAAGTCCGAAATTCGTCGGGCGTACCGTCGGGTTGACGTTTTACGCCAATAAAACAGCAGGTCGACCCGTTGGGTTGACGTTTTACGCCAACAAAACGGCAGGTCGACCCGTTGGGTTGACGTTTTACGCCAACAAAACGGCAGGTCGACCCGTTGGGTTGACGTTTTTTGTCAGTCGAACCTGGTCAGACCGGGCAGCTACTTAACCTGGATTTCTCACCCGTCTTCGGCTACGACCGCCAGACTGCGGGTGCCTTCTGGTTGTGCTCCCGTATCCGCGCGCCCAGAGTTTGCGGGCAGTTTGACTGTCTCGCTGCAAATCCTGGTGAGAAGTCGGGTTAACCCTTTCCGCCCACCGATTGTCTCTTTCCGGGTTATTGGACACTGTTGGTCCTTATGCCGTTGACTTAGATGGTGTTTGGGTAAAAAATTACGTTACTCGAAACATTGGCCTACTACGTCGGTCCTGCCTCGGTCGGCCCATCCTCAGCGTACCTTCGGGTACGCCTCCGGTGGGCCTCGGTCGACAAAACCGGCTCGCTACGGCCACTGTCTCGCTCGCCGTTATTTTTTTCGCAAACACCCTCTTAACGAATGGACCCTCTCTTTTTCGAGGATCACCGGCATTGGGGTTAAAGGAGAACACAGATGGGTTTCAAAAGATTGTTTTGGTCTCTGGTTATCACCTTTTTTTGGTCAACCGTGCCGGGGTGCTCTACCGACCCTCCAAAAAAGTCCGGTTCCGATGATGTGGTAACCGAGGTGTCGGATGTTGTCTCCGCTGCCCCCGTCGACGTGAATGCCCCACAGGTGGGTTTGAATTTTTCTGCAACTTCGCTGCCGCGGTTTATCTGTCGCGCCAATCCGAAAACGTTGGGCGCCGGAACGGATCCCTGCCCTCCGGTACCGCCGGCTTTCAAAGAAAGTTGGGTGATTCGCCGTGTTTTTGAACCGGAACCGGCACTCGATTTGTTTCCACCAGATATCGAAACAGGGGTCTTCTGTTTGTATGACTGGACACCACCGTTGCCCGTTGATCCAACGATCCAGCTTGAGGCACTTCCTACACAAGATGCCGGAGGTGAGCCGTTGTTGGCAGCGTGTGAAGGTGACCTACCGGTAGTGGTTCCGCTGGCCATCGATACCGCTCCCGATACGGTGAAGACAACGGCGAAGGATCTGTATGTTGTCGCCGCACAACAAGCGGGTGTCGTTAAGACCTGTTCCGCTACGTCCGAACCTACCGGAGCGCCGGTCACCGTTGCCATTGTTGATTCGGTGCCGACTCTGGCCGCTAAACCCATCGGGCGGCCACGGTTGGCCAACTCCCAACACGGTACCACTATGGCGCTGCTTGTCCGAGACTTCGCCGTGTCCAGCGGGGGTAGCTGTGCGGCCTCGATCTTACAGACATTGGCCTTGGATCTAAGGTATGACGAATCGACCCACCAATGGCGGCTCGACACAACCAACGGCGGGTCTATCGGCACCGTCGGTAGCCTCACATTGGCCACCTGGGATGCGATTCGGTTCTGGATGAAGCAGGCGAAAACGTCCAAGTTGGTGATCAGTTATTCCGTTGGCTGGTCACCTTTTGCGGCTCCGCAACCCATTGGCGGCCAGGGTACATTGCCGTTTATCGCCGTCAAAATGGCCATGGAGGAAGCCAACAACCGGGGAGCGTTGGTGTTGGCGGCGGCGGGGAATCGGGTGGCGGGTCCTGACGGCGATACCGTTGAGGTGGGGCCGATGTTGCCGGCGGGTTTTGAAATCGGTCCCAACGGTGTTGATTGCCCGGCAGGCAATTGCCAACCCCTTGTTTTTGGTGTTGGCGCGGTGGAAACGCCGGACCGGATGTTGGCATTGACCCGTCCCAAATCGGTTCCGAGTATTGTAGCCTGGGGATTGATGGGAGTCGGAGATGCCGCTCATTTGGGCGCGAACATAGTCGCTACGGCGCCGCCCTTTGTGCCGCTCTCTGGTACGTCCGTGGCGACTGCCGTTGCCGCGGCTGCTGCGGCTTCAGTATGGGCGGATAATCCTGGGTTTCTGGCCACCGACGTCGTCAAAACGCTTGTGGACACAGGTGCAAAGATGTCCGGTGTTTCGGTAGACGTCTGCGCCGGAAACAACACCGGCTGCCCGTTGGTATCACCCAGCCGGGTACAAATTTGCCGGGCACAATCACCCACGCGGGTATCCCCGTGTGTTATAGATGCCAAACTGCCAATAGATATCCTGCCTGACGCGTTGAACACAGAAAACGATGCCGAGCAAAGTGTCGGGGGGCTCGTTAGCTTGGACTTGTTGTCGCCGTGTGGCCCCGATTATCGACTTTGGACCAATTTGGCTCCTTCGGCTTTTGATTTCCAATGTCCGGAAAAACAAATCATCGGATATGAATCCCAAGCGTATGTGTATCCTCAGCCTGGTGATCCGGGGTGTGACAATTGTTTTCTGAGTTTGATTTCGCCGGAGTTGGCCTCGCTGAGTGTACATTTGAGTCCAAAACGGTCCAAAGCGTTGAAGCGGCCCAGGTTGGTGCTGGTCGATACAAAAACCAAAAAAAAACGGGCGTTTGATTTGGGATTGCCCCTGTTGGGTCCCACTACGAAGCTGCGAATAGTTGGGTTGGAGTTGGGAAAGGACCCGTTTGATCAGGCGTTTTTGGTGAGTACGGAGTCGGGTTTGTTTGGCAAAGAAAATGTGATCGTGGATGTATTGGCGCGTTAGCCGGCCCAGACGCTACAAGCAGGCTTTGCCGCAAACACCTTGAGCCTGCTGTACACAAAGTGAATCCCATTGGACCTCACAACAAAACGGGTCGAGTTGACACACACAACTCTGGCATGTTGTGTCGATACATCCCGGACTCTTTGTTTCGGTCATACAGGGGGCGATTTCGCATTGGCCACAATCCAGGCCGCAATTGGCGCAGTTTTCTTCGGCGCCACAGAACCCGTCGCCGCAAACTGCCTTTGTTTTTACGCATTTACACTCAATATCGCTGACTGCTTTACAAATCCGGCCGGGTTTGCTTGCACATCCGTTGTCGTCGCAATAACCCAACGTAGGTGTACTGGATGTTGGGGTACACAACGCAAGAGCACAGTCCTGTAGGCAATCACCCACCGACAACTCGTTGTCGGTACACACCCCGTCTCCACAACACATGTCAGATGGGACATGGACACATCCGACGGCAGCAAGACAAACGTCTGTTGTGCATCCATTACCGTCGTCACAGGTTATCGGTAGTTGAGTACATCCTGTTTGAGCATCGTAGACATCTTTTGTACATGGATCGTTGTCTTGACAGGTCCAAGGGTCACAGGTATCGGGGCAGCCGTTTTTGTTGGCATCGATTGAGGATTCGAGGGGTGCACCCAAAGACATTCCGATGATATTCAGCAGGTCAGCAACATTAAACTTACCGTCACAACCCATGTCCAATTGTGCTCCGGCTTGCATCAAACACTCCGGTTTTTGGGGATTTTCTGCAAGCGACATCAAAATCGCCAACATCCCACACTGAACGTCTAAAACGTTGACGATTCCGTCGGCGGTCAAATCTCCCCGGTCGGGTCCGCAGGAGTGGGTAGGACAGCCGGCCAACATACAGGGATCGGCAAACCATTGGAGATTGGGAACACACACCACTGTGGCAGGCTTTTGGCATTTATCGATAATCCAGTCCAAATTGCAGTCCGACGCGGCTCCTGCGGCGATTTGTTGCCAATCGGGAATGCCATTGACGTCACAATCGGTGGTTTTCTGAGACAAGCTGGACCAACTTGGAAGTATCTGAGACGCGGGTACTGGTTTGGCCGGGAGATTGACTTGGAGCAGCAGGGACGGGTCGGTGGTGTGGATAGGCATCTGCAAAACGAGAGGGATTTCGCCTAAAGTTTCTGCGTTGGCGACCAATGTCAAGTGCAGAAAACCTTTGTAACTGCCCGGTTTGACGGCATCAGGGGCCAGCAAGACGACCGACGGCCGTACCAAAGGGTCCATATTGAGCGCCAAGTTGAACGTCATACCGGACACCGAAGCCGTCCACTCGGCGGCCAAAATGATGCCGGCAAATCCCGTTTCCGTCGGATGCCAGGCTACGTCCAACTCTCCGTCCAGCATGATGAATTGACCAACGGAGGTGCCCTGCGGAAATCCGATCCACGCAAACGACTCCAAGCCTAAGGAATAGTGGGTTCCGTTTTGAGACACAAACGACGTATTGAGTTGTATCGGAGTGGTATCGGCGATGGGCAAAAAGCTGTTGAGCCCTAACGTTCCCGCCATTTTTGCCAGATCTTGTATCGCTTCAATGGCGGTCTTAAACGCCTTTTCGTCGCAGGATTCGTGCGCCAAGGTTGCAGCGACAACCTGCTCTTTCATTTTTCCATGTTTGGCTAAAACCTGTACCAAACAGATGTCGCGGATTTGTACGTCGGTGATTTGTTTACAAATAGCAATGGCTTCGTTCGGATATTCTTTCACCATGGCGTTGGCAAGTTTGAGATAATTTTGAGTGACTTCGTCCCAGCATCCAACTGTGCTAAAAGGTAATAAAAACAATAGCGTGCCTAATAGAAGACGCCGGGGACAATTCTGGATAAACATCGGCCTTTCTCCGTGAACAAAACGACGGGATGGAACTTCCCTTGGGTTGATTGGGACCGCACCCGAATCGGCATCGGGCGGCAATGTATTTTCGGGACCGTGGGTCACAATCTGACAGGCTGTTGAAAGTTTTTTTTACAGCAGCGTAGCCGCGGACAACATAGGCAGAACACATTGTATTGTTGCGTCTGTGTCGATTGTCCTGTAATTTGGTACCAATGCAGTTGTGAAGACCTGATTGGGTGGTTGAAACCCCGGTGTAGCCACTCAGTAGGCATTCCTGTTCACGTTGAGGAGATCTCCTATGTCCACGCGCACTTTGTTACGTGTGTTCATCTCAATCGTTGCTTTGGCGGGATTTTCGGTAAGTTCATCACCGCGTTCTGCCATGGCCATTTGTTTAACCCCCCCTGGTGATATCACGGGAGACGGGACGGCGGCGGTTACGGATGTGCAGTGCAACATCCTGATGAACCTGTGGTCGTTGGGCGGGCAGGTGGATGACGTGCCAACCTGCCTTAAAGGCCAAGGTTCGCCGGCATTTATCGCCGACCACAACTGCGACAAGGTCGTCAACATCAGCGACACCCTGTTGGCTGTGAGTTTTGCTCTAAAACAGTTGTTGGCGGTAGAACTGGATGCCAACGCAAACCAATGTGTAGATGCTTGTGAAACGGATCTGGACGGTGATGGCGATTACGATTTTACGGACTGTTCGCCGCTTTATGCCGGTATTTTCACCGGCACACCCGAATTGTGTAACGGTTTTGACGACAACTGCAACGGGCTGGTCGATGAACCGGCTGCAGGGAGTGTAAAGGCGAGTTGCCAAAACGGAAATTTTTGTGACGGTGAAGAAACCTGCAAAGCTTATCCTACCAACCTCGGTGTCCAGTTTAGCGAAATTCTGGTAAATCCTGCGGCAGT
>JABWCM010000095.1 GCA_013360285.1 Myxococcales bacterium | reverse complement strand
ATCGCTGCTGTCGATGCCACCAAATTTCAGAATTTCCGCTGCTGCAAAACCCCAACGCCGCAGGCCGGCAAAAACTAATCCTCGGTTTGTTCGTCACCCGACCCCTTTTCGCCTTCAACTCCACCCCCAGACCGCCAAAACCCTTGTTAAATCTGTTCGCCTCCCGTTTTCTCCGTCCCAAACGGCTACCGAACGGTCAGGTCCAGCAAAATCAATGGTTCTACCGATTTCGGGCTCATACCGACTGGATCACAGACCACCCAACCGGCAGGTCGACCCGTTGGGTTGACGTTTTTCGCCAACAAAACGGCAGGTCGACCCGTTGGGTTGACGTTTTTCGCCAACAAAACGGCAGGTCGACCCGTTGGGTTGACGTTTTTTGCCAACAAAACGGCAGGTCGACCCGTTAGGTTGACGTTTTTTGCCAACAAACCGGCAGGTCGACCCGTTGGGTTGACGTTTTTTGCCAGCAAAACGGCAGGTCGACCCGTTGGGTTGACGTTTTTTGCCAACAAACCGGCAGGTCGACCCGTTGGGTTGACGTTTTTCGCCAACAAACCGGCAGGTCGACGTTTTGGGTTGACGTTTTTTGTCACTTGCGGATTGGGACCCCCTCTCAGGAACATTTCAGCGAGGTTACCGTTCTTAATTTACATCGTTTCGTCCAGCTCGCCCCCATTTCCCAGGCATTGACCGATTTGGTCATCGGTTGCTTCCATAGCATCCATCACCTGAATCGGCTCCACCATGAGGTGTTTTTCTTGCTGCATTCGGTTTCGAATGTGGTCGAGCAGTGCGCATAAACATTCTTCGGGCTTGGCCATGGACTTCATCGTGTCAAAAACATTGCCTTCGTTGTCTACTGCACTTTCAAACACGATGTGCCGACTGTCTTTCAGAATCTGCGCGATGGTGTACATCCGTGTTTTTGCGACAGCCGGCGGCATCGCAGCGGCAATCGTGTCCAATGTATCCGACCACGGCTGGGTTTCGCGTACCGCCCCCGATTCATCCACTTTGCTCCGCAACACATCCACCACCGTCACATAACTGTCCCAACGGACCGGCAACTGCAACTGGACCAGCGCTTGACGAATACACGCGGCCACCTCTTCTTCCGTAAACGGCAACGTCTGCAACAGCTCAACACCACTCGGCGTCACATCGACCCACGGATGGTCTTCCCCCAACTTTCTTCCCACCCGAAAAAAACCTTCCCGTTCGTGGTTGGTTACCAGTCCCACAAAACCTTGCGATTTGGACCCCCCATACGCCACCAGATCAAAATCCGGGTCGAGCCGGCGACAAATCGCCCCCACGATATCCGTTCGGGCGCCGGCGATTTGCCCACAATTGGCGGCCCGGCATGCCCGCAACACCAAAATTGCCAACTCGCGCGCTTTTGTGGTTTGTGGCCGCCGGACCACCTCCGTCGAACGAACCGGCGTCGCCGTCGGAGTGACCCCCTCGCCTCCGGCCCCGTCGTTCCCCGGCGCATTTCCCCCCGCCCCATTTCCCCCCGCTCCATTTCCACCCCCCAACAAGGAAATCCCCTGGTCCCCATCCCGATGGGGGGTCAACCGAATCACTCCGTCCCGTTCTGCCGCCGCCAAATACTGCTTAAACTGCTGAAACCCAAACACCGTTTCATTAAACGCCGGGTCCATCACCAACATTCGCGACTTCACGAGAGACGCCCGCGCCTGGGCGTTTTGTGCTTCCAACGCCAAAATCGCACTCCGCAACAAATCATACCTGTCTTTCGGCCGCGGTTTACCCTGCTGGGCCGGCCGTTTCACCCGGGCGTCGTAATTGATCAACTCGTCACAATATCCCTTCAACAAATCGCTGCATGCCTCGGTTCGCGCAATCACAATCACATATTTGTTGTACTCCCGCAGTTTCGACAGCAAAGCCGTAAAGTCGCTGTCCCCGGAAACAATCACAAATATCTGAATGTATTCACGAAAAATCGCGGCTTCCAACGCATCGATCGCCAATTTGATGTCCGCCCCATTTTTCCCCCTCCCTTTGTGGCTAGGCATTTCCGTCAATTCGATGGAATGTTCCAACATCGACCGTTTATACGCCGCGAACTGCCCCCAGTCCGCATACGCTTTTTTGATGATCAGCCGGTACCCACGTTCCTTCAATTGGCTGATGATCACCCCGACGCCCGAGGTTTCGTCATGCCCAAAGTTTTCCATATCGATAAACAACGCAACATTTTGTGCTCCTGATTCCATTGATTCCTCCGCTGCGCATCGCCCCCGCGTCCCTGCCTACGTTGCACGGTTTGTGCCATGATGTGCGTGTCCCAGATTACCTGATGTGCGTATCGCAGATTACCCAACATCGTAAACCGCGTCGTGGTTTCGGCAATTTCCACCCCGCCCGCAACCGATTTTGTGCCCACCGTTGCCCATAAGTGGCCCATGGGCGCCCTCCCGCCGGATCAAATTTTCCCAATGGCGTCGGTGAGCCGTTGTTGGTGTTCGGTCGATTGGCTCGCCAAATGAATCAACTCCGAAGCCCGGGTGGCGGGTGGTGCGCCGGGCGTTAAATAAGCGCGGTCGAAACCAGCATAAACCACAACGGCATCCAATTGCGCCGGCAACATCTTGGACAGTTTTCCAAAGACGGTCGTCAAATCGAAATGGAGCGGCGGCGGCGCCGCGATTACACCCGGCGGGAGGCCCCCTTTTGTGTGCACCAGTTGTTGTGCGACCCCCTGCGGCCAGCCGGCGGTCCGCGTATCGATGCTGTGCAGAACCTTCAACCCATAAGGAATGTTCCGCAAATCGGTGGGCAACCCGTCCAGGTACACGGGAATAACCCGCTGGTTGTTTGCGGGATCCCGGGACGCCGCAATGGCAATAGCGATTTCTTCCCCCGCATAATACGCGTTGTCGATTCGCCCGGAGACCAACACCACGGCAATGGCCGATTCCCGCAGAGCCCGAGGCAAAACCTGGTCCCAGCGGTCGCCAAATTGGAGACTTCGGCTATCCAGAAAAACCTTACAATGGGGATCTACGGCCAACAGCGCGTCATACAATTGTTCGGCACGCGGTTTGTCGAGACCGGCGTGTATCAGAAAAAAGTCCCATCGTTTCATCGTGATGCTCCTGGCGATTGCGGTAGGTGGCGACCTAGGTGGCTGGTGTTTTCTAGGGGTTTTCGCGACCTAGCCGAATTTGCGCGGGATCGCCAGGGAAAATCTTGAGTCATATCGGGAATATGGCGCAAGGACTTTTCCGGGCGAGACGGCCAAAGGCGGCCAGGCCGTGGAATTCATCTAAAAACACCAGCCACCTAGCACTACTGGGACACAAACGCCCGGCATTTGGCCAACGCTGCATCCCCGAGACCGCCCCGCCATTGCCTGTGGGGTATTCCCGATACCGCATAGGTAGCGCCACGGCGGTCTCGGGGCGCATCGTTGGTCTCGGTGCTTGGGCTCTTTGTGACCCAGTAGTGCTAGGCCACCCGGTAATATGGGAAGGCACCCCTTATGTTGTAGTAGAAGAACTGGCCCTTGGATGGTGAATTCAGCAGTTCGTCGTAAACCGTTTCCGGCACGTTTCGGTATTGGTACACTCCCCCATGCTGAAATTCCACCTCCAATGTTTGTGTCTTTGGGTCATAACCAACTGCAGTGAGGTTCGATGATTGTACGAGTCGTTTTTCCATTCCGGGGTCCTCCGTTGTTAACGGCTATTTGCTTCTTCCACGGCATGCTTGGTGATATCTTCAACTCTACGAGCCGACGCAATTTGACTCTGCGCGCGCCACGCAGCGGCCATATCTCCATATTCTTCGTCCAACAGCGGTCGAGTCCATTGCTCGGCCACCGGCGGGTCCGAACTCTTCGGCCGAAAAGCCGGCTCGGGCAACGTGATTCGGCACCGGATTGGCAACCTTGCCGCCTCGCCAGTGATAATGGCCTCTCCGGTTCGTAATACGGGCAACATGTCCAGCAAACCTGCCAAATTGTCCGGCAATGACCCTTGAATATGAGCACGATCATTTGGGTTGGAGGTTCTGAGAGCCACAAACGTTCCGCATTGCGATAAGATAGTCTCATCCACTTCGGCAGGTCGTTGGCTTACGACCATCGCACCAATGCCGTACTTTCGACCCTCTTTGACGATACGCTGCACCATCTCTCTGGCTGGACCACCATCTGATTTGTTCAGATAACGGTGGGCCTCCTCCATTACAACCAACAATGGCCTCTCTCGCCCTCCTACGCTTTGGTCGGAACTCCAGAAAAGCGCCTCATACACGATCTTGAGAATTGACCCCACAAGTCTCGACAAAATGCCGCTGGGTATACCGGAAAGATCAAGGATTGAAATTGGCTTTTCGCACCTCAGCCATGTCCGCAACAAATCCGGAAGGTCGCGTGGCGATGTGCCGTCCAATGTCGGATCCCACGGCCCAGGCTGCAACATGAAGGCGTACCGCCTATCGAGCAGACGTGATCGCACCGTATCCAGTTGCCGCCTTATGCCAGGCGCTTGTGGATTGATAAAAGGTCCCTTGGAGCCCATGGCGTGTGGCCTATATCTCGGCGGAATCAGCATCGCCGGATCGCCCTCATTTTCCAAACATGGCTGGTCACGATTGGGTCCATCATAGGTCCTCACTTCTTCATCCATCAACTCATGCCATAGTTTTCTCAAACTGAAGGGAATTGGTGTATCGACCGTCAGCGACGTCTCCGTCACGCCAGGAAACGCGCACGTTTCGAGCGCACTGCGTTTGAGCGTAGCGATTCGATCCAGAAAAAATCGCTCCTGGGTGTCACTGACTCCGCCGGTGAGGAATGCAATCAAATCCGAAGCATCGATCATCCAATACGGAATGTGAAGTGGCTGCTGACCTCGGTGCGGATGGACGCGAAAAACGGTTGCAGCGCTTTTTAAGGCTTCTCCATATTCTCCATGAACGTCGAGCAACAGAATCCTGGCATTGGGAAAGCCTTTGCCGTCGGGCGGCTGTGTGATCGATCGCAGCAAACTCGCAATCGTCGTGGACTTACCCGATCCCGTCGACCCTAGAACTGCTGAATGTCGCGACACTAAGGCATTCAAGTCTACTTTGACAGTTAGGCTCTCCGCACTCGCTAGCCGACCGATTGGTACTTGAGCGGGCCCTTCCAGATCGTAAATCAAATGAAGGTCTTCGTCGGTGACCATATGAACTTCGTCATTCACTCGGGGATACTGGCTAATTCCCCTTTCAAAAGCGCCACCGATCGATTCGCCCACCAACTGAATGGTCATCGACCGTCCCGTATTGACGGATCCGCGCTCCGTTCCTTCCAGATTCACCGCCGTAGTTTCCGACACCACACCATACAATTGATGATACCCCTGTGGAATCCGCACAAAACTCCCGACCAAACCCACACGGTAAGCCGTGGCTCCGATGATGACCATCCCGGAGGCAATGTTGGGTGCAAGGTTCACTCCAACTGTTGCTCCCGTTACCGAGTTAACCCGGCCGACAAAGGTCGGAAGCATGTCATATGGCGTCATCACGGTGCTATCTCCCGGTATTGTCGCTCGCGGGCGCCGGCTCGGCCAAGATTTCGCCCGGTCCATGCACAGGGCGCTGCTGAGGCAGTGATTGCCGTGTGTTGATGGCAGCCAAGAATCCAGCAAAGCGCCCAAAATCCCCCAACAGCAGGCCTGGTGGGCCCTCTTCCGATCGTGTCCCCCAAAATGCCTGGCGAATCTCCGACCAGTGATCGTTCTTGGGCTCCCCAACCTTCCAGTTTGCTTCGGTTGCATGCAAGACCCCGCCATCATACGCAAGAACGCTCATGTTGGATCGCTTTTTCGCGAGCGTTGTCGCTGCTGCCTCGTCCTTCAATTGGCGAAATTGAAACGCAAACACCGCCGAGTGGCGGTTAGCGGCCAGTGCCTCTTCAATGACTGAACTTACGTGGGCGTCCGCGAACGAGAAACCACATGCCACCAATACCGAGTCCGGCGTCATCAGGAATGCGCGAAGGCGCTCAAACAGTGCCAAGTAAGGCATCTTGCTTGTCAATTCGTATTTCAGATGGTCCGGATAAATCAGCGCTGCGGCGTCCTTACCGCGCCCGTGAACAACGCGGTCGTTGTACCACTGCCAACCCAAGGAGCCATGCAATTTCCATAAGCGAGTCAAACGCGCGGGCAGATTATTCTCCGCAACGGAAGCCGCGTCGAAAAATGGCCACCTATTTCCCGAAAAGCCATCAAAGTAAGGGTATGAAGCATTCTCGAATGCCTCTTCGAGCAGAAAGTCGTAATTGGTGGTAAAAATCTCCACGGGGTGTTCACGAGGGGTACCGCCAATCCACGTTACGAGCCGGGTTATTGCATTTTGGCCCGGTGGCAAGTCCACACCCACGATCTTCCCAATACTCGCACATATGTTTTGCGCCAATTTTCCGAAGTCACCGCCGCCCATCCGCTCAAATTCCCACCTGCCGAGGACCTTACTCAACAAGCGTGCCAGCGAAAGGACGTCTTCGATCGTGGGTTCTCGGTCCGGATTTTCGACCTTGAGACGGTCCTGGACAATTCGCACGCAGGTAGACTGCTCCGAAAGTTCGCTCAGAACTTGCAACGTAAGGTCCGATATCATCGGCAATATAGGCTTGGTTTCACAGACGCCGGCCTCGTTGGTCGGTTCGACTGGAATTCTGACGGCTTGGGCAATTCCCGCACCGAGTAGGAGACCAATTCGCTTTTTTCCCTCTGCCAGAATTTGGCGAAAGTCAGATATGAACTGCTCGGGACTGTGGTAGAGACGATCCATGACTGCACCAGGCTCAGACAATTGGACTCGTTGCTTCGGTGCCAAGCCATTAACGTGCCAGGCCGCGACAAGACTCAGTTTAATGGCAACGTCGCCTCCGAGTCAACCTGAGGGAATAACGACGTTACGCTACGGATTCCAGGGTTGTCCACAACTTGTTCTCAGTCGTTGCCCGCGGCGCGCCCACTGCACATCGGCGATGTCAAACTGCGTGGAACGACGGATGTCGGCGCCGGCTCCGTCGGTAAGATCCCATAAACCGATTGCGGAACCGACCGGATCTCGTGGCCAGCGCACCCCGATCGATGACGCTTGGCTAGCACAACTTCGTCACAAACGCCCGGCATTTGGCCAACGCTGCATCTCCGAGACCGCGCGTTACTGCCTGTGGGGTATTCCCGATACTCCATAGGGAGCGCCACGGCGGTCTCGGGGCGCTTAGTTGGCCTCGGTGCTCGGGCTCTTCGTGACCCAGTAGTGTTAGGTGTCTGGTGTTTTTAGATGAAATTTTTGTCCTAGCCGACTTTGGCCGTCTCGCCCGTAAAAACAACCTGCGGCATATTCTCGATATTCCTCAGTGTTTTCCGGACGATCCGGTTCAAATTCGGCTGGCCAAAATTTCCCCTAAAAAACACCAGGCACCTGGGCTATGGACTTCGGCACAACACCACAGTTTGTGCGGACCGTCAAGGTGGGTTGCGGCAGGGATGGACGAACGGCGCGAGCCGATCTACCATCGCTGTGGTCGTGGGTTACGGAACCATGGGAGGAAGTACGATGCCAGTGGATGTGGAGTGGGATTTTTACCTGGTCGCCGCGGAAAGGGATGGAGCACCTGCAGGCGAATTGTACGCGCGCCTAAGCAAGGGGGCCAAGGTTTTTTGGGACAAGCGGGATATTGCTCCTGGTGATGTGGCCGCTGACGTCCGCAAACGAGCCATCGAACGAGCGGGATTGTTCGTGGTGTTGTGTGGGGATTCCTCGGATGACCCGAAGGCCGCCGAAGAATTGGTCCGGGGTATCGACGTTCACCGCAATGACGCCAATCGCGCAGTGGTGCCCGTGTTGATCACGCCGGGGGCCAAAGAAATTTCCGGCAAACCTTATGGCGTAGCGACGTTACACGCGATTTCCGCGGTGGAGCTAGGTGATTGGGGTGAGGTAACTGACCAACTCTTGGTTTTGGCCAAACAACGCCGGGCGGTGTGGAACCGCAAAGCCTCGGTCGCAGTGGTGTGCTGCGAAGTGGAGTTGGGCAACGACGCCCGCGCGGTAGTCAAGGAGATCAGTAAGTTAACAGGGATCGACGTGGGCAAAGTGAAGGGGCTGGATTCGGCTGACCCCAAGTCCCTCGACGAAGCTCGCCGCGCCGACAAGGTGGTGGTGTTGGTGGGTGTTCGCACCGGGGGGACGGATGTGTTGTCGATGTTGGCGAATGAGGATACGATCATCCTGGCTCCGAAATCGCCGGATTTTGATAATCACTGCGTGGATGAGGAGTTACCCGTCGCAAGAGGCATCCGCAAACTGGGCCGTTGTGTGCAATATGCTGCGGCTCTCGATGCCGGCTCCACCGCAGCCACCGAAGTCTCCCACTGGCTCCGCGACTGGTGTGTCACCCGCCCCGGCGAAAACCCGATGCTCGAAGAGTGGGAACAGCAGTACCTGAAAAACAGCATCGAAAAATGGCGTCGTGGGGCGGTGGGGCCGCTGACTTCGTATGCCGGCAGCAAGAAGATCGACCGAGCCGATTATTACGTTCCCCTGCGGGCGTCCAAAACATCCTTCTGCTGGGCTGACGAAAACGGGTCGCTCGTGGTGGACTTCAAGGCAGCGACACGACCCGATGCAGGCCGGGAGTCGGCTGACGAGGAAAAAAAATTCCAAGATCCGTTGTTGGAACAAGTGTTGTCCCATCGCGACCTGCCGTATCTGGTATTCGAGGGCGAAGCCGGTTCGGGAAAGTCGGTGTTGGTGCAGCATGTGGCCTGTGCGTTGGCGTGCCGGCACAACGGCTGTGATGACGAAGATAAGATGGAATCTACCCAAATGGATTTGGAATCGTTGCGGGCGGGCGGCCCGATTTTGCCGATTCCGATTCTTATCGAAGCAAAGCAGGTAGCGGCAAAAACCAAAGGGGGGGCGGTACAGTCGTTGATCGATGTGCTTCGAGACGAAGTGGCTCTTCACTCCGGCCGTGCTGTACACAAGGAACCCTTTGAAGCCGGCCTTCGCCGGGGTCGTTACCTGGTGCTCATGGATTCCTTGGACGAAGTGAGCGAACAGTCGGATAAACAACACGTAATGGATGCGCTCAGATGTTTCTCGACGGACCCCCGGATTCGGTCGCGGGTCGTGTTGACCACCCGGCCCACGGCGCATACGGGTGTGGAATTGACGACCGGTGCCTTTCAACTGATGAAACTGGCGCCAATTGACCAGGATACGGCACAATCGTTGGTCACCCGGTGGGCGACGGCGCGTGGGTACGACAACAACGCGGCGGCGGACATGTGGCAAGCCGTTCGAATGATCGAAGATCGCCACGATATCCACAACCTGGTCGAGAATCCGTTGTTGTTGGTGTGCTCGCTGTTGGTTTACGAGAAGAAACGAAGGCTGCCGGATTCCACGTGTGATTTATACAACGAAATGGTCGACATCCTGTGTGCGTTGCGTCCGGGTGGTGTCGGCTCGACCGACCCTCCCCGCGAGGGGTTGGCCGCCGTGTTTTGGATCCTGCAAACCGCCGGAGCGGTGACCATGCCGGTGCCGTTGGTGACTGACCGATGGGCTGGACTCCATCACCATTGGACTGAATCGGAGCGGACCCAACGGCTGGACCGACTAGCCGAATCCACCGGGTTGATCCGATTCGTCGAAGAATCGGTCACCGATGGAGAATCTCGAAAGACCAAGTTTGTACGTGCTTGGCACCGAAGTTTCCAGGAATACCTGGCGATGACGAAGTGCACATCGACACCCGATAGTGTCGACACGATAGTGGACCGGCTGCTGGACGAACGAGGGCCCAAGGAGCAAGGAGTTGGAGTGGGTTTAGAACCGTTTTGGACTGGAGCGATGAAGTTTTTGGTGGGGGTCTGGGGAGCGAGTGAAAAAGGCCGCGCCTGTGTTCAACGGTTGGTAGACCATGTGGAAGGCGAGGGGGGAGCGCCGAAAACGACCAGGCCGGGATACCTGTTGGGTTTGGCCGCTGTCGGGATAGCCGAATACAAACATTGGTTCCCGGAAGGGGACGCGCTGCGCGACACGGTCCGGAACCTGATCGTGACCCGGTTCGAAGCGGAAGGCCAGACTTGGAGTTTGTTGGACCGGCTGCTGGCATTGGATTATTTGGGGAGAATCGGTGATCCGCGGCTCGACCGAGATCCCTGGGTAAACCTCCCGGGGGGCATTTTTGAGATGGGTGGGGATGAGGAGGCGTATAGTAGTGCCCCCAAACATCGCGTACGTATTGCTCCGTTACAAGTGGCCTGGTGCCCCGTAACCGTGTCTCAATATGAGAAGTTTGTTCAGGCGGGAGGGTACACCAACAAACGGTATTGGGCGGAAATCGCCGGGTTGTGGGACCGATGGACCGAACCCGTAGATTGGAAAACCCAACAACGGTGGCCTAACCGCCCGGTGGTGGGAGTCAGTTGGTACGAAGCGGTCGCTTACTGCGCCTGGCAGCGAGAAACAACGGGTTTGCCGGTGAGACTGCCGACGGAAGCGGAGTGGGAGTACGCCTCCAAGGTGGGCCACAACGGCCCCTGGCCGTGGGGCAATAAAACCAACCCGCCCGGTCAGGGCGACGAAGCCCGGGCGAATTACGATTGGGAATGGTCGACCAACGGAAAGTCGTCCATCGACCCACCGCGCCGGCCCACCCCGATTGGCGTTTTCCCCTTGGGAAACAATGCCGGCATAACCGACCTCGCCGGCAACGTGTGGGAATGGTGTTTGGACACGTGGCGGGAAGATAATGACAAATTGTGGCCACGTGGTGACACCGAAGGTCACCACGATGACAAGTTTGTGCCGCGTAGTGACGCAGATCGGTTTGATGTTGACAATCCGTGTCATCAAGATGACAATGGGCACCGTGCGGTCCGGGGCGGCTCGTGGGGCGGCGTCCCGTGGGGGCTCCGGTGCGCGTACCGGGACTGGGGCCATCCCGAGCGCCGGGACGGCTTCCTGGGTTTTCGGGTTGTGTGTTGTGTTTCCGTCCAGCACACCTTGAACATTGCCCGTTGAACCTATTGAATCTCCTCCCGTTCGTTCTGGAGTGTTCTCAACCCCATAGCCATGAGTGCCCTCTTTGTAGTCGGGAATCGTCCTAACACATCCCGAGTCAAGTCGGCCCGGGCCCAAACGGACGTTCCCCGCAGTTTCCCAGGGAACCACGAAACAACGCCACCCAGGCACCATTTCCACCACGACCCGTCGTGTCATCCTGATGACAAAGGCCCATTTCAAAAAGAGTGCTGGAAGGAAACACAACACACAACCCGAAAACCGGTGGCAAGATTTCGTTCTTCCGGACGGAATCCGAGCCGGTATGCACAACGAAGTTTCAACGCTCCGTCCTCCCAAGCTCCTCCACGGACAGAACGATACACAGACTTTCCACTCTGATTGCAAGGATCAATGCGGGGCAATTGCTCGAGATCATGAGCCGTCCACTTGTCCTTGCACCATTCCCAAACGTTACCTGCCATGTCCTCCACACCAAAGGGGCTTTTTCCGGACGGTCTGGTGCCAATGATCTCTGGTTGTTCAATGCGGAAATCCCGGCCCCAAATGGCTCGCTTCTGCGTCGGGCGACGATTTCCCCATGGGTATTTTCTTCCGTCGGTTCCTCGTGCCGCGTATTCCCATTGGGCTTCGGTAGGCAAGTCAAAGTGCCACGGGATGAGTAAGCCTGTCGCCCGAGTCGCCCATTGGCACCATTGCTGAGCATCCTCCCAGGTAACACCCGTAACGGGTTGCATGTTGTGATTGAATCGGTTGTACACTGTGCACAGAGCCGGGACTCCGCCGCCCTCCACCGTGAATCGTTGATACAATTCGTTTGTGATTGGGAAAACCGATATCCAGTAGCCTTGGGTTAATGTCACCGGATGAGGAGGCCATTCGTTTGGCATGCCATCCTTGTCATAAAACCGCTGTCCCTTTACGCTCGACGACCCCATCCAAAACGTAGCCGGCGGTACCCACACGAAGTCGATCCCCAAAGTCGGCTCCCGCCACCGTTGTTTGGGTTGGGGATTGGCGGGCGGTACGCCCGTGCGGATCGACTGCTCCGTCGCCATCGTCGCACCCTTCGCCGTTTCCACTACCGCCCACGCTGCGGTTTGAACCTGAGCATTCCAGTGACCCACCAACTGTTCGGCCAACTCAACCATTCGGGTGGGGGCGCGAAAACGGAACAATTCGAATATGGCGGCAATGGTTTCCGGATGTTGTGCGGCGTTTCGGCTTGCTCCGCTGACCCAGCCCAACCACCGCCGCCACGTTGGGAGATTCCGCACACACTCTTCCAGCACCTCGATAAACGGGGTTGGGTCCAGCCTCGATACTTCATCCAGGCTCTGGCGCACCAGGTTCTTTTGGGCCGGCAACATTTTTTGTTTTACCACTTCCCGCATCAGCGGCACAAAAGCGCCATCCAAACACGCGGCCAACAAAAAAGGTTCTTCCCATTTGCTGTCGCCCAGCCGCGAAACCAACCATGCCAGCCGCCGTTCGTCGCCACGAGCGTGACCCGCCGCCAGATATTCCTGAAATCCCAAATGAAAAAACTGATAAACCCCCATGTCGGGGCTTGCCAACAACCCACACCCCTGGCATACACGGTTCAAAAATTCTTGGGGATCTTTGGGTAAATCCTTTGTTTGCGACAACGGCTCGGCAATTAATTTCACCAGTTCTTGAGCCCCAATCGTACGTGTGGTGTCCTGTTTGGGATCGAACCGTTCGTGCATCGCCCAAGCGACCGGTTGTAACACCTGCCGTCCGGCTTCGTTGGGAATTCGCCGCGTTGGATGTTGCCCCCATTTGTCGAGCAGAAGCCCCACGGCTTTGTGATACAACTCGGTGCGCCGGTCCGGCAACGTGTTGCCCGACCGGTATACCAAACACAAAGTCGACAGCAACAACGGATTGGTCGTCATGTCCTGCATCCGTTTTTGTTGTACCCGTTTGGGGTCGCGCAGTGCTTTGACCAACCCGGACGCTTCTTCTTCTGCGATTTTCCGATTGTCGTCGGCCGAACGTTCGGGGTGTTGTTGAGAAAGGACCGCCCGAAACCACTTGTGGACGTAATCTTCGACCATAACCGGCGACAACCCCTCCACCTCGGCGGTCAAAAATTGGGTCGACAATCGGGCTTCCCGTTGCCAGGCCGCATACCGGCAGGTGGCCACAAAAAACGAACCGGGCCACAACGCCATTTCTTCGTCCATCCACTTACATAACGCCACCCGCTCCGCTTCGTTGTTGACTTCATCCAAACCATCCAGCAACACCAACAGCTTGGGGGGAACAACTATACCCTTGGCAATCGACCCAAACCAGGAACCTACCACAAATCCCTGGGCCGACTCTTCCAGCGCATACGCCAGCCCCCGTTTTTTGCCGCGGTGGGCCACCAATTTGGCAAAGGGCAGAAACACCGGCGTCAACCCCTGTATGCCGTCCAGGTGATCCGTTGTGCCGTCTTGGACACGGCAATACAGGTGTTTCAGCACCGTGGTTTTGCCGGCACCGGGATCGCCGATAACCGCCAGTCCTCGTAATTGTTTTTGCAGCGCCAGTTGCATCGATTCTTCAATGCCGATTTGACCCGTGGATGCAAAAGCGTCGGGCTCCAACTCGTCGTTTTGGGGAATCGGCCCCATTCCGATGTCGCGGTTCCGGCGTATCGCGCGGATTCGCAGCGGCACGAATACGTCGGATATCGACAACAACGTATCGTTACGATCTTCAAACCCAATCACCCGCAATTTGCCGTGTACTTCGCGGCAGTAACTTAACCACTGGTTGAGCCCCCGATCACCCGTGGCCAGGCCGCCTGGATCAACCTTGTGCAGTGCCGCGATGACCCTATCCATCACGGACTGCCTTTGTTTTGTAAAGCCAACGATCTCCGAAGCCCTCGTCGCCGGCGGTGCACCGCTGGTAAGATAACGCGGGTCCAACCCCGCGATTTGCACCACCGCGTCCAACTGGGCGTCGCTCAACGCACTCAACCGTGTATATAATTCATCCATCGTCCCACCTCACGCAGCGCCATCGTTTGCGCCCGTTCTTGGTTCCCAACACAACCACACCCAACCAGTTGGGTCAAGGGCCGGCCCACAATTTGGGGGTTTGTACAAAATGGGGTATAACCTGCCGTGGAGACACGGGGGATCGAGGAAACCGGTTGTGACCGCTGTTTTTCAAAACCTGACCCACGAATCGATCCCGCCGACCGGCCGGATTGTTGCTGTTCGCGGCAGTGTGGTGGACATTTGGTTTGATGGGCCGCTTCCCCATGTGGAATCGATTGTGACCGCGGGTGCGGACCAGTCGATTGTGATCGAGGTGTCGTCGCATCTCGATCTCCATCATGTACGTGGTATCGCGTTGACCCCCACTCCGGGGTTGGCCCGGAACTGGCCGGTTTTCGCCACCGGGGCACCCCTGTTGGCGCCGGTCGGGCGCGGGATTTTGTCGCGGATGTTTGATGTGTTTGGCCGACCCATCGACCGATTGCCTCCACCCCAGGCGGTGAGTTGGCGGTCCGTTCACCAAAAACCGCCGCCGCTTGCACGCCGGATTACCCGGTCGGAAATTTTTGAAACCGGGATCAAAATCATCGATGTGTTGCTTCCTTTGGAACGAGGCGGCAAAGCCGGATTATTCGGTGGGGCCGGCGTGGGGAAAACCGTGTTGTTGACCGAAATGATTCACAACATGATCGGTCATCAGGAAGGGGTCAGCATTTTTTGTGGAATCGGGGAGAGATGCCGCGAAGGAGAAGAATTGTACCGCGATATGAAAGACGCCGGCGTGTTGCCCAACATGGTGATGGTGTTTGGGCAAATGAATGAACCCCCCGGTGCCCGGTTTCGGGTGGGGCACGCGGCGTTGACGATGGCGGAATATTTTCGCGACGACGAACACCGCGATGTGTTGTTGCTCATCGATAATATTTTTCGGTTTATTCAAGCCGGATCGGAAGTGTCCGGCCTGCTGGGGCAAATGCCCTCGCGGCTCGGGTATCAACCCACCCTGGGGACCGAATTGGCTGCACTCGAAGAACGGATTGCCAACACCGACAGCGGGGCGATTACGTCGATTCAGGCGGTGTACGTACCTGCCGATGATTTTACCGATCCAGCCGCGGTGCATACGTTTTCCCATTTTTCGGCGTCGATCGTGTTGTCCCGTGAACGGGCCGGCGAAGGGTTTTTTCCGGCCGTAGACCCACTGCAATCCTACTCCAAAATGGCCACGCCGGGGATCGTGGGGCCGCGGCATGTTGCTGTTGCCCAAGAAATCCGCCGTACGTTGGCGTTATATGCCGAACTCAAAGACATGATTGCCATGTTGGGTCTTGAACAATTGTCGCAGTCCGACCGCAAAGTGGTGGCTCGTGCCCGTAGACTTGAACGGTTTTTGACCCAACCTTTTTTTACTACTGAACAATTTACCGGGCTTATGGGCAAATTGGTGAAACTTGAAGACACGTTGGAGGGCTGCGAACGGATTTTGAAAGACGAGGTGGCCGACGTTCCGGAGGCGGCATTTTATATGGTGGGCACCCTTGCCGACGTGTTGGCCAAAGCCGACCGGATTCAAACCAGGTGAACCGATGGGGTCGTTTTTGGAATTGAAAGTGTTGCTTCCCCATCGGGTGTTTTTGGAAACGCCGGATGTTTTACGCGTGGTTGCCGAAACCCCGGAAGGATCGGTTGGATTGTTGCCGAATCGCCTTGATTGTGTTGCGGCGTTGGCGCCCGGAATCTTCAGTTATGAAACCCGCCATGGGGGCGAACTGTATGTTGCGGTCGACGGTGGGGTGCTCGTCAAAACCGGCCGCGAAGTGGTGGTGGCGGTGCGCCGGGCGATTGGCGGCGCCGATCTCGGTCACCTTAGAGCGGCCGTAGATCGGGAGTTTTTAACGTTGACCGACCAGGAAAAATCCAAACGGCAGATGTTGGCCAAGTTGGAAACCGGATTTCTCAAACGATTGACGAGGTCGTTCCATGACCGATAAAAAACAATCGTACCCTCCTGACCATTTTGCCCAACAGGTGGGGGCCAAAGCCGCCCGTAAACAGCGGGCGCGTCGGCACAGGTCCACGGTGTGGTTCGGGCTGGGGTTGATGGGGCTGGTGGGGTGGTCCATCGCCATCCCCACGGTGGCCGGAATAGCGCTGGGAATGTGGCTCGACGGCAATCATCCGGGGCCGCGGTCGTGGACGTTGACGTTGTTGGTGGCGGGATTGGTTCTGGGGTGTTTAAACGTGTGGCGCTGGATCGCCAACGAGCAGGAAAGGATCCGCAAGGAGCAGGAAAATGGGGACGAATGAATGGGGAATGTGGATGGGATCGTTTGTGGGTGGACTGATAATCGGGGGTCTGTTTTTCGGCGGTCTGTGGTGGACCCTTCGCCGTGGGCTCAAAGCCGAACGACCGGCGATGTGGTTTTTGGTGAGTTGGGTGGTTCGAATGGGGCTGGCCGTAGGGGGATTTTATGTCGTAGGCAACGGAGATTGGCGGCGGTTTTTGATTTGTTTATTGGGATTTATCGGGGCCAGAGTCGCGGTTGTGCGGGTGACCAAAACCGTTCCCCCGTTGATTTCCCCCAAAGCCCCCACCTCCCCGGAGGTGAGTAATGCGGGTTAGCCCCGATGAAACCGTGTTTTGGGAATATGGCGTTGTGAAACTCAACGCGACCCTGGTCTATACCTGGATTGTGATGGCGATTCTGGTAGTGGGGGCGTATTGGGCAACGCGGCGATTGTCGGTAGACGAACGGCGGTCCCGATGGCAAAGTGCGTTGGAAATTATCGTGATCACGACGCTTGGGCAAATTCGGGAAATCGGTTTGGACCGACCGGAAAAATACCTTGGGTTTTTGGGAACGATATTTTTGTTTGTTGCCGTTTCGGCATTGTTGACCGTGGTGCCCATTTATGAGCCCCCCACCGCGTCGTTGTCTACGACCGTTGCTTTGGCGTTAACCGTATTTGTGATGATCCCGGGGTACGGAATCAAAGATCGGGGGTTGATGGGGTATCTTCAATCCTACGTGGAGCCGACAGTTGTTATGTTGCCGTTTAATATCATTGGGGAAATTGCGCGGACCATCGCGTTGGCGGTTCGCCTGTTCGGCAACATGATGAGTGGGGGGATGATCGTGGGGGTGTTGTTGACGTTGACGCCGTTGTTTTTTCCCGCGATCATGACGGCATTCGGACTTCTGACCGGGGTGGTTCAAGCATATATATTCAGTGTTTTGGCCGGCGTGTACATCGCCGCCGCCGTACGAAGTCATTCTTGAGACCGAACGGTTGTAAACTTAAAGGAGAAATGATGGACAGCAGTACATGGATTGCAATGGTATCGATTTTGGGGGCGGCATTCACCACGGGTATCGGCACGTTGGGGCCGGCGTTTGGCGAGGGTAGGGCGCTGACCCAGGCGTTGGCTTCGTTGGCGCAACAACCGGATGCCTCCGCGGTGATTACGCGTACCTTGTTCGTGGGAATGGCAATGGTGGAATCGACGGCGATTTATTGTTTTGTATTGTCGTTGATTTTGGTGTTTGCCAACCCGTTTTGGAATCATGCCATCGCTCAAGCCGCAGGAAATTAGCCCATGGCCATCGATTGGTTTACGGTAGGCGCACAAATATTGAACTTTGGGTTGCTGGTGTGGCTGTTGAAACGGTTTTTGTATCGACCCGTTTTGGCGGCGATCGATGCACGAGAACAAAAACTCGTGGCGTCGTTACAGCAGGCCCAGGATACAAAAGCGCAAGCCGAACGGGAACTTTTGGAGTTTCGGAGTCAAGTTGCCGAGCTGCAAACCAAACGGGATGAGTTGATGCGCCAAACACACCAACAAGCGCAGGCCGAACGCCGACGGTTGGTTGATGAGGCGCGGGCCGAGGCCCAACGGTGGAGTGAGCACCAACACCAAGTCGTGGCTGCCGAATTACAAAAACTCGAAAATACGTTTGCAAAGGCGGTGCAAAAAGAAGTGTTTGCAGTGTCTCGTAAGGTAATGGAAGAGTTGGCTGCGGTAAGTTTGGAAACCCGGGTGGTCGAGGTGTTTTTGGAACGATTACGCGGTATCGGTGAGCCGGAAAAAGGTAAACTGGCGATGGCATGGGCCAAATCCGAAGGGCCGGTGGTGGTTCGTACAACGATGGGGCTGACCCCACAGCAGAAATCCGCGATTGCGGAAACACTTTATGACACGTTTGGAGTCAAACTTGAGCTGACGTGGGAATCGGCGCCGGAACTTGTTTGCGGAATCGAATTGTGGGCGGTTGGACAAAAAGTGGCATGGAACATCGGTGACAGGATGACGTCGTTGGAAAAAGTGGCCGCCGAATGGATGGACGCGGAAAAAAAGGGGAACCGATGACACAGGAGTTGGGCCGTTTGGGTGTGGTGTTGGAACAAACGGTTGCCGGGTTGGCAAAAGCGCGGGAGTCCGTTGTTTCTCGGCTGGTGCCGACCGAAGTGGGCCGAGTCGCCGCGTTGTCGAACAGCATTGCGAGGGTAACGGGTTTGCCGGGCGTGGGGTCGGAAGAATTGCTCCTTTTTCCCGATGGGGGATACGGAATTGCGTTGAACATCAATCCGGAGGAAATCGGGGTCGTGTTGTTGCACGATGCGGCGAATCTGCGGGCCGGCGACGAGGTGCGACGGACAGAACGGGTGATGGATGTGGGCGTGGGACCGGAATTGTTGGGGCGGATTATCGACCCTCTGGGGCGCCCATTGGACAACCGGGGGGCGGTGGTGACCGACCTGCGGTACCCCATCGAACGTCCTGCGCCGGCGATCATGGATCGAGCGCCGGTTTCCGAGCCGTTACAAACGGGGATCAAAGTCATCGATGCGTTGATTCCTATTGGGAGGGGGCAGAGGGAGTTGATATTGGGGGATCGTCAAACCGGAAAAACCACGGTTGCCCTGGATACGATTTTGAACCAGCGGGGAAAGGGGGTGTTGTGTGTATATTGTGCGATTGGGCAACGGGCGGCGGCGGTGGCCAAAGCGACGGCGATTCTGCGTGACCATGGGGCATTGGAGTATACGGTTGTGGTGGTGACCGAAGGAAACGATCCCCCTGGGTTGGCTTATTTGGCGCCGTATGCGGCAACGAGTATCGCCGAATATTTTATGGAACGGGGAAGAGATGTGTTGGTGGTATATGATGATTTGACCCACCATGCCCGAGCGTATCGGGAGTTGTCGTTGTTGTTGCGGCGGCCGCCGGGGAGGGAGGCGTTTCCCGGCGACATTTTTTATATCCATTCTCGGCTATTGGAACGCGCTACCCATTTACGCCCCGAACGTGGAGGAGGGTCGTTGACCGCGCTCCCCATTGTTGAAACCGAAGCACAAAATATGTCGGCTTATATTCCCACGAACCTGATTTCGATCACCGATGGGCAAATCGTATTGACGCCCACGTTGTTTGATTTGGGGGTGTTGCCGGCAGTCGATGTGGGGAAGTCGGTGTCGCGGGTGGGGGGAAAAGCGCAGCGTGGTGCCGTTCGTGCTGTTGCCGGGGATTTGAAATTGGCGTATGCCCAATTTGAAGAACTGGAAACCTTTGCGCGGTTTGGGGCACGATTGGACGAAAGTTCCCAAAAGACGTTGGAGCATGGGCAACGGATTCGGGAGTGCCTCAAACAACCGGAGTTTTCCCCCGTGGTGCTCGACGAACAAATCGCGGTGTTGTTGGCGTTGACCTCGGGGGTATTTCAGGGGGTGCCGTTGGAACAGATGCCGGAGGCGGAAAAACGGGTACGCCGAGCGGTAACGGAAATCCCCATCGCGGTTCGTGAGCGGTTTGATACGGCGGCAAAACTGAGCGATGAGGATCGCCAAGTCGTGTTGAAGGTGGTGCGCAACGCGGTGGAAGGAGGTGCGCACGAAACCGGTGAGGGGAACCGATGACCGACACCATGGTGAGTTTACAAAGAAAAATCGACAACGCCAAAGATTTGGGCGGCGTGGTGCGGACCATGAAAGCCATCGCCGCTTCCAACATCGGCCAAGTTGAACAGTCGGTGCGAGCCCTTGCGGAGTACACCCAGCGGGTAGAGTTGGGGTTGGGGGTTTGTTTACGCCAGGAGCTGGCGGCTCGGCCGATATCGATTCGGCAACGAGGTTCAAAACCACAATGGGTAACCGCGGTGGTGTTTGGTTCCGACCAGGGGCTCGTGGGTCGGTTTAATGATCTGGTGTCCCACTATGCTGTGGAGCAGTTCAAACATGTCGCGGGAACCGTTGCGGTGTGGGCAGTGGGAGACCGGGTGGCGGCTTGTTTGCGGGACGCGGGCATCCAACCTGTTGGTGTGTTCCCGGTACCGACCTCGGTCACAGCGATTACGCCGTTGGTGGACGAAATTCAGATCGAAACCCAACAATGGGGCGCGCATCGGCAGGACGATAGGCGAGTTTTTTGGGCGTTTTTGAATCGGTTTGACGGGGGATTGGCTTATGAACCCACCACGATACGGATATTGCCCCTTGATGAATCGTGGCAAAAGGAGGTGGCGGCGGTTGGTTGGCCGACCAAGGTGTTGCCGGAAGTGATCGGGTCGGGACACACCACTTTACGGGCACTGATCCGGGAGTTTTTATTCGTTTCGTTGTTCCAGGCCGCGGCGGAGTCGTTGGCAAGCGAAAACCGAAGCCGGCTGTTGGCGATGGAGAGGGCGGAACGGAATATCGAAGAATTGGTGGAAAATCTGAGTTTGCGTTTTCATCGGTTACGGCAAAATAAAATCGATGAAGAACTGTTCGACGTGGTGTCGGGTTACGAGGCGTTGGGAGCCGATCGGGATGGGGTGTCATTTTTGCCACTCCCGAAATCGCCACCTGTGGGGTAATCTCCGGAATACGGGGGATTCGGAGTATGTGATGAATGTACAGGTATTGATCAGTGCAGTGGTGCGGCAGGTGACGGTGTTGATCGCTCAGTTGGCGACGTCGGGGGGAGCCCGTGCGCCGTTGGCACAAGTTGCCAACCAGGTGTTTTTGGAGTTGGCAGCGGAATTGGAAAATCAAGGGGTAGGGCGAAAAGTCAGCGCCGATATGTTTGGTATGGCTTTGCGTACGTACCAACGGAAGGTGCAGCGGTTGACCGAAAGCACGACGGTGGAAGGCCAGTCGTTGTGGCAGGCGATTTTTGATTTTCTGAGCCAAAAAAAGGTCGCAACCCGGGCACAAATCATGAAACGGTTTCATCGTGATGACGAAGCCATTGTGCGTGGGGTGTTGCATGACTTGACGGAAAGCAGTCTGGTTTTTCGGTCAGGGAGTGCGGAAAATACGGTATATCGGGTTGCAACAGAGGAGGAGTTGGGGTTGTTGGCGGAAGCGGATGCGTCAACGGGAGTGGATGCTCTGGTGTGGGCCACGGTGTATCGAGAGGGCCCGGTAACAAGGGGGGGATTGATGAAAATGGTGGCGTTGCGACCGCCGGAGTTGGATGCTGCGTTGGACCGGTTGCTTGCCGATGGGCGAATCCAACGGGAAACCCGTTTGGATGGGGATCTGTACCATACTCGGGAGTTTTTGGTGCCTCTTGCAGCCGGCGTGGGGTGGGAGGCGGCGACGGTTTGCGCGACCGAGTTGAGTGCGTGCTGCGCTTGGGGGATGGCGCCGGGCATGGAGAAAAACGGATGAATCATGCCGTCGTAGCGATGCAGGGTGACGGGAACGCCCGCCTCCTTCAGGCGGGTGGCGTAGGCCT
>JABWCM010000094.1 GCA_013360285.1 Myxococcales bacterium | reverse complement strand
CGTCGCGAAGCTCCTCAACCACCGGCTAATCGCTGGGAACCCTCCGGGTTCCAGGCCGGAACTCTTCGTCCAGGACACTTAGCGGGTCGTTGAAAAAAATAGCTGAACGAACTTGGACGGGTGCTTTTGTCCCCCTGCCCAGAAAAAAACCTGCGCCATGTTCCTGATATGACTTGGTTTTTTTCAAGGAATGGGGAACAAAACCCCCGCGTCCAAGTCCGTCCCCAACTATTTTCACAAACTCTGAGCTTGTGAAAAAATAGCTGCGCGGACTCTGGGCGGTGGCTTTGGGTCGGCTTGGTTTCGAAAAACCCTGCGCAATATTCCCGATATGACTCGGGTTTTCCAAAACCAATCCGCCGCCAAATCCACGCCCACAGCCCGCGCCCATATTTTTTCACAAACTCTGAAAATTTGCAGCCTTCCTTGTTTTTAACCATGATCCGGGTCAAGCAGGTAGTGGTTGACACTGTGGATAGACAGGACTACATGGGTTTCAGTTCTTTTGGTTTGTGAAAAAAGTGCGTTCTAAAACGCTTCCAACTTTTTTCATAAGCCAACAAAGCTCACAAACCAATAAAGCTCCACGGAACTCACCACGGAAGGGACACTCATGAAATCCACCGCAATCATTACCAAGTTGGGGAAATCCTTCAGCGAAGGCGCAGCAGACGTACAAACCGCCGCCATTGCGCAGGGATGTGTTATCAAAAGCCAACTTCCTAACGGCACACTTGTGCAGGGAACACCACAAAGCCTTGATTCGCTCCAAAAGTTGGGATACCGGGTGAAATTGTTGCCGGACATCCATTTGCTGCGAATCGGGTCCACAACCATTGACATCGAGGCGCCGCCGCCCACGCTTCCGCAAAATCTGTCTGTCGGCGTGGGGACACCCTGGCAGCATCAGTTGGTTCAATGTATTGCCCCACCGACGCCGGAATGGCGAACTCAAATCGAGCAAACCGGGGCTCAATTGGTCGAAGTCATTGGGCATTATGGTTTGTTTGTGGTGGCCGACCAAGGCCAGCTTGCAGCCATTGCGGCGTTGCCGTTTGTGGCGTGGACCGGTCCGTTTCAACCGGGATATCGAATTGACAAAGGGTTGTCCGACAAAACCGGCATGATTCGGTACGTTCGGATTTTGGCGCTCATGGCCAATCCCGCATCGGGTACCGTGGCGGCGATTCGCCATTTGGGCGCAAAAGTTGTGTCTGTTGTTCCGCCGGAGACCGCAGATTCTGTGCCGTATTCCCAAATCCTGGTCGAGGTCGATGTATCCGAACTTCCGGCAATTGCGTCTCTTCCCGAAGTCCGGTGGCTCGAATACGCTTCGCCGGTTCCGGGACTCGATGGCGAACGGGAAACGCAGATTATCGCCGAGTCGCTTGTGGCAAACCAGCCGGTGGTCGGATACCAGGCCGTTTTGACAAATTTGGGATTAAGTGGTGCCGGCGTTCGTATTGCGATTTGTGATACCGGGATCGATGCGGGTGCCAACAACAACGTTTCTGGGCATGTCGATATCCGTGGGCGCCAAACCGCATTTGTCGACTACACGGGTGGGGCGGTGACCACCGATACCGATGGACACGGAACCCATGTGGCGGGCATCGCCGTGGGGAACGCCGCCAGTGGGCAAACGGAAGCTGCGGCCCCCAACAACTTTTTATGGGGGCAAGGAACGGCCCCCGGGTCGACTTATGTCGGCCAAAACGCATTGATGGGGACATGGCCACCCGCCAACTACGCCACGTTGACCACCGACGCCGTAGCCCAAGGGGCCAACGTGATGAACAACAGTTGGTGGAGTGGGGCGGGTACGGGAAGTGGGTACAGTGCGGCGTCCCGATTATGGGACCGATTGAGCCGTGACCCCGATCCCAACACCGCGGCGGTTGAATCGTTGGCTATTGTGTTTTCCGCTGGAAATGCAGGCCCTAACTTAAGCACCATCACCGACCCAAAAGAAACAAAAAATCCAATTGTGGTGGGCAATTCACTCACTTTTCGCCCAGGCGTCGGCGATGTCGACAACATCAACGGCATGCGGGCATCTTCCAGCCGAGGCCCCGCAGTAGATGGGCGGATTCTCCCCACGATATGTGCTCCGGGAACCAACGTTTCGTCGGTTTGGTCGGAAACCGGGGATACCGGCAAATATGGCAACCCCATTGCCGGCACCGGAAATGCCGACCCAACCAATCCCGCTTCCACCATCAATCAATACATGTATATGTCGGGGACGTCGATGGCCGCTCCCCACGTGTCCGGTCTTTGTGCGTTGCTGATCGAGTGGTGGCGCAGTTGGACCAACAACAAAACCCCGTCGCTTGCGATGCTCAAAGCATTGTTGGTCAATGGTGCCATCGATATGCAGGGTGGTCCTTCGGGGCGAACCGGGGCGGGCGGAGTTGCGATTCCCCTGACCAATATTCCCAACAACGACCAGGGATGGGGGCGGGTCAGCCTAGAAAACATGGTGGAACAAGCACCGGCATCCGACCGGGGTCCCAAGTTGTTTGTCGACCAAAAACATGCGTTTACGGCGTCCGGCCAGGAGTACATGATCCGCGTTTCGGCTGCTGATGCGACCCGCCCCATTCGGTTCACCTTGGTTTGGACCGATGCTCCGGCCGGCCCGGGCGCCAATCCAGCGTTGGTCAACGACCTTGACCTGGAAGTGACCCAGGTCGCCACCGGAACCGTGTTTCGTGGGAACGTGTTTGCCAATGGATTTTCCACTTCCGGCGGAGCTTTTGATGCGCTGAACAATGTCGAATGTGTTTATCTCCAAAACCCCAATGGAGTCTATGAGGTACGCGTAATTGCCGCCAATATTGCCGCCAATGCGAGACCTCCGTTTAACTTGACCCCCTGGCAGGATTTTGCCTTGGTGATCGACAATGCGCAGGTCCCCCTTGCCGACCCGGTCAGCGTGGTGCCCGTAGTCGACCGTTCGGGTTCGATGTCGACGTCCGGTTATGTCGATGTTACTCGGGTTGCGACGAACCAATTCATCGACATGCTCGGTGTCGACGACCGGCTCGCGGTGGTAAGTTTTGGAAGTACAGGCACAGTGGAATACCCCACGGGCGCTTCTCCGACTTTACAAACCATCACGGGTGCGGGGGAACAAACCGCTGCGAAAGCGGAAGTGGCTGGCATGGCGTTTGGGGGATGTACGTTCATGGGGGACGGCATCAATAAAGCCGGGGGGCTGCTTTCCGGGACCACGGGGGAGCGGGCGATCGTATTGTTGTCGGACGGTTATGACAACAAGGGCTGTGCTCCGACCGATCCCACCCGTGATTCGGCGATTACAGCAACAAACAACCTTGCCGATGATATCCGTGTCTATACGTGTGCCATGGGGCCGTTGTCCGACCAGGGATTGCTCGAAGATATCGCCGATTTGACCCACGGACGTTATTACTACATGCCCACCATCTTGGATTTATTTGAGATTTACAACTATATCCGGGGTCAGGTAACCGGGGATTCTATCGTCGTCAACGAATCGTCGATGGCTTCGTCGAGCCAGGTGGCGGGATTTGTGGACGCTTTGGCGGATCGGGCGAGTTTCTGTGTTGCATGGCATGACCCATCCCTTCATTATGTAAGTAAAACGCCGTCTAAAACAAACGAAATCATGGTGCGTTTACGCGACCCGAAAGGACGGTTGCTTTCCCCCAACAGTGCGTTTGTACGCCGGGTTGTTGGTGATCGGTATGTGATTTTCCACCTGCCGGAGCCCATGCCGGGAAAATGGTTTGTTCAGGTCGATACCCATGCGTCCAAACACACAGGCTACACCGTGGGTGGGTTTGTGGATTCCCGGATCCGGATGAGGTTGATTCCGCTTAATAAAAAGTATGTTGTGGGTGCTCCGATCCATTTTGCAACGCAGATATTGGATGGAGACAAGTGGTTGAATGGATTGAAAGCAACCGCAACCATTTCCGCTCCGGCATTTACGGTTTCGGATTTGATCAAAAAGTACAAGGGGCCACTTGCCGGAATCGCCGAACCCCAGATCGTCGGCAATGACACGTTGCCTCCGAAGCTGGCGAAACTGGTGGTTCTTCGAGATCAATTGATCCAACACGGTCAGGGGGATATTTTTGCCCCGATAAAATCGATGGTGTCGATGGGGAACCCCACTCCGGTGATCACAAGACCCGGCACGACCCCATTTCCCCACGTGATCAACGCCGGTCGGCTGACGCCTCGGTTCGGTACGTTTACGTCTCCTGTCCAACCAACCTCCCCCATTTCCGCAGACGTCGATGCGGGGGAATTAACCACCTTGCTGTCCGGTATCGCTCCGTTTCTGCGTCGTGACCGGCTGCTCCCAGGTATCGCTGTTCCACTCAAATCGTTGGTGCAGGGAAAATTCGTTGGTACAAAACTCCCCGGCAGCTACAATGCGGAAGTGGTGGTTTCCGGCGTATCGGCGGCCACCGGCACAAAGTTTGTGCGGAAAGACATGATGAGTTTTGTGGTGAAATAACCGCTGGAGTGTTCGATGGCGCGAGCCGCCTGGTATTGGTGTTTGGGGATGGCAATTTTTGCCAACGCCTGCACCAATGCGCCGGGCGGCGAGCAGATGCAGGGGAACGACGTGGTTTCCGACGTTCCCCTGCTCGTTGACATCCTGGACGCCGGCTCCGATGTCAATGTCGATTCGGATACGGCGCGTATTGGGGATGAGGTTGGTGTTGACACCACCGACCTGTCCGATTCCGATGAGCCTTTCGGCGCAGACCTCAACAATGACACCGATTCCGACGTTCATTCCGAAAACGACATTATTCTACAAGATATGCTATCGTCTGACACACAGGACGCTGGGGATGCTGGTGCGGACGCGGGCGATGCCGGCAAGTTGGGAGGTTTTTCCGCCACGTTGTCGGGACCCTATAACGATACCGCGTTGGATGTGGCTTGGTTGTCGGGTGAACAACCGGTTGTTGTGGGTTATTCAACGATGAACCTCGTTGGAAAACGGGTCGGTTTTGTTTGGAAAGGAGCCAAACCCAACACACAACTCAAAAACCCCCCGGTGTGGGCGATTGAACTGGCTGGTTCCACGGAAATTTCGGCGGTTGTTGTTAGGGAATCCAATGATTTGGCACTGTTT
Organism: Myxococcales bacterium; assembly: GCA_013360285.1. Taxonomy (GTDB): domain Bacteria; phylum Myxococcota_A; class UBA9042; order JABWCM01; family JABWCM01; genus JABWCM01. The sequence continues at coordinate 16,773 of JABWCM010000094.1, read as the reverse complement.
GGTTCTACCATCGGGCCGAATGGGCCGCAGGCGTGGTCCGCCCGGACCCACGGCGACGGGAAGTTGTTGTGGCAGAAACGATGGGACAATATGTCATGGGGAATCAGCGACGCGGCGTTGTTGGAAACCGGCCACGTAGTCGTGGTCGGAAATACCGGAGGCGACACGGCGCAGTGTGCAGTGATGTCCCTTGACGACAATGGGGAAGTGGTGTGGGCTCGCCACGTGGGTGGAACGTATATGGATTCCTGCGAAGCCGTCACCTCAATACCCGGTGGTTTTGTGACCGCCGGCTGGACGAATTCGTTTCACGACGGCCCCTGGTGTGGCGCTTCACCTTGTCGCGATGGCTGGGTAGTCGGTTGGAACGTAAAAGGCGAACCGTTGTGGCAACAACGGGTGGTGACCGACGGAACGTTGACCCTGGTGCATATTGTGCGGGCATCGTCAAAAAAAGGATTTTGGGCCGTCGGCAATATCACGAGTGCCAACGAATCTTATTCCGATGTAATCGTGCTGCGCCTCGATGATGATGGTCATTTAACCTGGCATTCCCGAATGGCGCTGGCCAACTCCGACGTGGCCGAGGCGGTGTCGGCGACCGAGGATGGGGCTATTGTTGTTGGCCGAGCGGGATTTGCCGATGCCGGAGGGGTGTTGTGGGCTCTTCGGTTTGACGACCAGGGGAGTCTGCTTTGGCAACGCGCGGTGGGAAAAGGTTTTGGGGACGCTGCCTTTGCGGCAACAAAGCAGGAAGGTTCGGACAAGATTGTCCTTGCCGGGTGGACCACTTCGTTTTTTGACACGAAAGGCACCGACGCGTGGTTATTCCAGGTTCAGGGGGACTTTGAGTTGCCGGCGGAATGTTCTGGACCCACCTTTTTTGACACCATGGGCTCGATTGTTGATGTGGAACTGACTTTGGTACCGAGTACGGCTTTTGCAGAAGTTTTTGTTCCCACCTATGTCTCCACCCAAGCTGTTCCGTATGAATTGTCGACTTCGTTTACCGACCACTGTTTTGGTGACACCCCTTGACGAACCGGAACCACGAAACGATGATACCGGTCGCCATGTTGTGGTGGCGACAAAACGTGTAGGTCGCGGACGTTGTCTGGTACAGCGGGTTATCGGCAACCGAAGGAGGGTAAAAAATGTCGATTGGTCCCATCTGGACTGAAGGGTCGGGTGTTTTGCCCACGTGGGAGCGGTTGTTGGCGGATGTAGTGGATGAAGTCCATCAGGCCAACGCCGAAATGGCGCTGCTTTCCCGCCCGATCTGGGTTGTTGTTTCTTCCGCGTTGCTCCGGGCACGACTCGCCGAAAATATTGCCCGCCGCGCAGGGGGCTGTGCGCTGGGGGTGTCGGTGCTCACGTTGCGTGGTGCGGCGATGGCGGTTTTACGACAATGTGGGTTGTCGGCGGAAGAATCGGCGTTGTTGTTCGGCGTGATAGTACGGCGTGAGGCTGCGCGTGAACCGGTGTTCCAACGGGTTTTGGCGGAATTTGACGATGGGTTCCGCGCTCTGCTGGATCCCGTTCGCGACTTAATCGATGCTGGTTGGGAACCGGAACTCCTTGGCGGGGCTCTGGATTGGGCAGAAGAAAGTCTGACCCCATCCGAACGGGAACATGTCATTGCGTTGCTGAAAACAACCGACCGAGTACGGAAGACTAGCCTCTGCCACCGGGTTGTTCGTACGACCGATCTGCTGACACAAGCCGCCGATCTCCTCGTAACCCATCCCAACCCGATTAACGCCCGTTCGGTGTTTGTTTACGGAATCGGTGACGCTACGGGGCGGGCGATGGATTTTCTTGAACGCCTCCTTCGGCGTGTGCCCACAAAAATTTATCTGGAAACACCCCATGACCCGGCGTTGCCGGGCGCCCCGGACGCGGGCATCCGCTATACGCGGCGGTTTTCGGGACGCCTCAAACCGCTTTGTAACACGGATTTTCGCCCCCCCTATGCCGCCCCCGATGCGTCGCTGTGCACTTTTGATGCGGCCGGTGAAGACGCGGAAGTGCGGACCGTGGCCCGCCGGGTTCGGCTGTTGCTGGATAATGGGGTGCCCGCCGAATCCATCGTGGTGGTTGCCCGGACGCTGGAGCCTTATTTAACGGTAGTTCGTTTTCACTTTAACCAATATGGCATTCCGTTTTCGATTCCCGGAGAAAAACTGCCGGAGTTGTTTCCCGAGGCGCGCACCATCGCTGCATTTGTGGAGTTGTTGAGCCGGGGGAAAGACACACCCGTTGCAACCTGGATCGATGCCATCTTTCCCACCATGACCATGGGGGAATTTTTGCCGAATGTGGTCTCGCAAACCCCTCCTGCGGATTTTCGGTTTCCCCTGCCGACCCTTTCTGATTTACGGCTGGCTTTGACCACCCTTGCCGCCCACACCCTGTTCGATGTTGCTCGGCTCTCCGATTCACAGGTGGAACAGGACACCACACTCCCCATTCGCCTTGGGCTTGTCGACACCGATGACGAAACGGTGGAATCCTACGGAGGGCCCAAAGCGGTGGGCCGCAAAATCAAAGCCGAGATTTTGTCCGCGGTTCGTACCAAAGCCCGGACGTTGGTGGGACAGTTTGATGATTGGCCCGCCAGTGCCTCGTTTGCCGAACACGCATTACGTACGCGTGCCCTTACAGATGAGTTTGGCCAACCCGACAACCCATTGACTTCCGATCTGCGTGCGACAATCGACAGCGTGGGGCGGTTGGCTCCCACGGTCGATGACTTCACGCGCGCCGAGTTTCTGATTCCGTTACGAACTGCGACAGCCGGCCTGGGGCAACAACCCCTCGCCGGGGCAGGTGCCGGGGTGCAGGTGTTGGGAGCCGCTCGTGCTCGTGGGGTTGTGGCCGAGCACTTGTTTGTAATGGGGCTCAATGTGGGTCGATTTCCGCGGGTTATTCGTGAAGACCCGCTGTTGCCCGACCCTATTCGTATCAAACTTGCTCAACTGTTGCCGGATATCCCCATCAAATCGTTGGGCCACGACGAAGAACGGTTTTTGTTTGCTCAATGTTTGTCCGCCGCGCCCAATATTACCCTCAGTTGGCTGCGCGCGGATGCCGACGGACGCGAGCTGAGCCCCAGCGTTCTCATTGAACGATTACGTATCAATCGGCCGGGTATTCCCCATGCCATCATCCCCCGCGACGCCCGTCGCGCCGTAGAAGACGTAGATGCCCACTCGTGTTCTGTGTTGTCGGCCTATGAGTCGTCGTTATACGCGGCCCTTGTGGGGGACCGCTCGGCGTTGGTCCCCTTGTTGCCCCACGTGTGGGGAGTCGGGGACAAATCGTTGTCGTCTCATCTGGTTGCTTCCGGCCGCATTCAAGTGTTGGACGAAGTGGAGCCCGACAAACGGACCGAGGCAGGGCGCCGGTCCTGGCCACATCTGAGTCCGTATATGGGGCTCGTGGGGCCTTTGGGGGGATTCGGAAATCAAATCAGCGTCACCGTGCTGGAGCAGTTCGCGGCTTGTCCATGGCAAACCTTTCTCACCCGGGTTCTAAGGTTAGAACCACCGCCGGAATATCGGGCGATTCCCCCGGGCATATCCGCTAATTTAATTGGAAATACCGTTCATCTAGCACTTCAGATGATCGTGGACCGAGCCGTCGCCGAAGCCGGACAAACCGAAACGCCATGGATTCACCGTCAAGGAATCGCCGTACCGTGGCCCAGGCCGCCTGAGTTGGCGGAGATCTGTTTTTCCGCCGCAGAAAAAGCGGCGGTGGATGCTCATCTTCGGTTGACCGGTTTTGTCCGTATTCTGGCGGAATTGGCTCAGCCTTATCTCAACGAAGCAGCGCAGTTGATTTGCGGCGGCGACGAAACCCGCACAACATTGGGTGCGGAAGTAGATGGGGTCGTGGCGTTACAGGATGACAGGCAGCGTACTGCGGTGGTTCGATTTCGTGCTGATCGGGCCGACCGTGTGGCCCAAACGATTGAACTGATCGATTACAAAACAGGAAAACCGGCTATTGATGCCGTCAAACAAGACGTTCGAAACAAACATCTGGCGACGAAATTGAGTCGTGGGGCGCTTCTTCAAGGTGCGGTTTATTCGTTGGCTGGGGGTGGAGCTGGGGTGGGAACTTACGCTTATTTACGTCCCGAGTTGGAGGAACGGAAACGGCTTATTCAAATCAGCGCTGATGACACGTCGCTGATGGACATTTTTGTTCAGACCGTGGCGGTATTGTTGGGCGGCATGGTCGATGGGGCAATGTTCCCCCGGCTGGAACTGGCCAATGGAGACGAAAATCCACGCTGCGAATATTGCCCCGTGACCGAGGCATGTAATCGTGGGGATTCGGGAAGCCGGCGCAGATTACACGAGTGGGTAAGCACCCACCGAGACCAGGAGACGCCGCCTACGCCGGCGGGTGTCCCCACGTTGGCTCACCGGCTTGGTGAATTGTGGTGGTTAGGGGGGACAGAATAAGACTATGGTGGAAAAAGATTCGGTTCATCCCAATGATCGGTGGGAACACAGCCGTAGGCAAGATGAGGTCGCGCGGCAAGCCGCGGTGACCGTGTTTGATCGTCCAGTGGTGCTGATAGCCGGTGCGGGGACCGGAAAAACGGCGGCATTGACAAGCCGAGTCGCCGCGTGGTGTCTGGGTGAGGGATGGGATCGTTCGGTTGCGGCACTGCCTCGGAACTTAACGAAGGAGGATCCCACGTTGTGGGTGGCCGCCCGCACCATTGAGCGGGTTGTTGCCATTACGTTTACCGAACATGCCGCAGCGGAAATGGAAACACGGATCGCCCAGGCATTTGTGAAGGTTTATTCGGGAGTACCCGCATTGGGGCTCGACTCGCTGGTTAGACGGTTGGGAACCGTGGAGGCCCAACGGCGGGCGATGGCGTTGTCGTCGACGCTGGATCGTTTGCGGGTGACGACCATTCATGCGTTCTGTATGCGAATTTTGTCAACGTGGCCATTATTGGCCAACCTTCACCCCCACTTTGCCGTCGACGCCGATGAGTCGGTGTTGGACGCGGTGATCGATGAATGGATGACCGAAGACTGTGTTACGGCATTCGGAGATCCCGGTGACGCCGCCCTGCTTCAATTAATGGGTTGGGGAATCGACACCGAATCGCTGCGGCGCGCCGTAAAACGCCTTGCCGGCCAGGGAGTTCCGGCAAACGCACTTCCGGTCGATCCGTACCCGACTTTGCTCATTCAAACAACGGTCGCTCATGTCGTTGACCAGATCCACCCCTTGTTGACAATCGTGGGGCCGGCGTTGAACAAGGGAAAAACGGCAAAACTCAAAGGTGCGCTTGCCACCATTGAAACACTTGCCTGGGTGGTAGGTCGGATTTCTCCCGGGCTTGAAGTGACGACCGCCGATTCGCCGGCAAAAACGTTGGCGAAAACCTTGGTTGAGACCTGCCGATCGAAGGAGGTGGAAGCCGCGGTGAAACGCCTTGTGGAGTGGAGCAAAGACAAATTTTCCCAAACCGAAAACGAGACGTTGTTGTCTGTATTGGATGTGACCCGGAACGCCGCTGAAAAGACCGCGAAGTTGTTGACTCATCTTGCACGAATGGACCCCGAACGGCTTCCGGTGTTGACCCACGTACTGCGTCGTTGGCTCGGCGAGGTACATCGGCGAATGCGGGCCAAGGGAGCCCAGTCATTTCAAGCATTGCTCCACGATACCGCGGCGTTGCTCGACACGCACCCCGAAGTCGCTCAATCATTGCGGTTGCATATGGACCAACTGCTGGTGGATGAGTTCCAGGATACCGATCCCCTTCAATGCACGATGGTGCGGCAATTGGGACTTTCCGGTCCTCCGGAGGAGCGTCCGGGGTTGTTTTTGGTGGGGGATCCCAAACAATCGATTTATGGATGGCGAAGCGCCGACTTACGGGCATACTCTTCGTTTGTGGACGAAGTATGTGAGCAAGGTGGGCAACGATACGAACTTTCCGTGAACTTCCGGTCGACCCAACTCATTTTGGATGAGGTGGAACGAATAATCGCCCCCCATATGGGTTCCGGGGGACCGGAGCATCCCCCATTTCAGCCGCTGGTGGCCCATGCCGATCCTACGGTGGACAGTCCGCTCCCCCACGATCAGCGGCCGGTAGAGCATTGGATTGCCTGGGACTGGAAAGAGGGGGAACCGGTCACCGAGACCAAATCCGAAGCGGCACGAAAACTGGAAGCTGTGGCCATTGCCCGGGATATTGTGAAATTGACCCGCCGCGCAACGGTTGCCAGTGACAGTGGGGACACTCAAACCTATTCCCCCGTCCCTTTTGGTAAGATCGCTATCTTACTTCGTTCGACAACCGCTTTGGAAACCTACCTGCATCCCTTGCGGGAATACAACATCCCCTTTGTGGTGGAACGGGATCGAAATTATTTTCGGCGACGGGAGATCAAGGATGCGATCTCTTTGTTCCGTGTCGTGGTCGATCCCAATGATCATACCGCGTTGGTGGCGGTGCTTCGTTCCCCCATGGTGGGGGTTCCGGATGCGGCGTTGGCCCCATTATGGCAGTCTAAGTTACCAGGACTGATGTCGCGACTATTTAGCCCAGCCGGCGTGCAGAGGGTGTGGGAAGCCGTGGATGGGGCCATGGCGAAGATTCCGAACGACGTACCGGGGATCGATCGGGTGGGGGGATTTGTGTTCACCTTGAAAGCTGCGATCAGCCATATTGCAACCTTACGACAATCATTAAAGACCGATGCAAGCGACCTATTTGTTTCCAAAATGCGATTGTTGTTTGCTCAGGAAATCACCGAAGCGGCACGGTATTTAGGGGCACACCGACTGGCCAATTTGGATCGGTTTTTTCGCCGGCTGGAAGAAACGTTACGAACTACGGCGGGCGGGCCGTGGGAGGTGTTGAACCACCTTCGCCGGTCGGTCTCCGAAGAACGGGAGGAAGGGGAAGGAGTCCCTGGGGATTCCGCATTGGAAGCCGTGCGGATCATGACGATTCACAAAGCGAAGGGGTTGACGTTTGATCACGTGTATGTGGTTGGATTACACGGGAAAAGTCGCCCTACATCCGATCCGGAGGCCGACGTGGTGAAAGAACGGCAACCGGGTGGGGAATCGGTTGGTTCGGATCAGGTTTCCGCCGGTTGGGAGTGTAGTCTGTTTGGAATCCCTACACCGGGTTATGATCGGATCGAACACCAAAAAGCGCAAACCGAAGCCGGTGAACGGGTGCGTACGTTGTATGTGGCGTTAACCCGCCCACGTGTACGGCTCGTGATGTTGGGTTTGTGGCCGGAAGATCCGGTGTTTGTATCGGCGGACAATGCCGTAAGTCATATGGATCTGTTGGCCCATCGTGGGCGAACGATGATCCAATCGTTACAAAAAAACCCGAAAACACCATTTTTGGAGGACGAATACGGCGTGTTGTGGCGGTTTTGTACTCGTCCCGACGAGGTGGGGGGGCCGGCGGAATTCGATGGACATTCCATTTTGCAAATCGATGTCGAGCGGGCGATATCCGATGCGGGTGTTCTTGAAGGGCACAAACTTTGTGCAGAAAAAGAAGCAGCAAAAAAGCTGACCACGACGGCGTCAGCGCCGGCGGTCGATTCCGTGGCGGAACAACAATGGATACCCGTTGCGGTGGATGACGATCCGGAAGGGGCACACCAACCCATGATCCCCCACCATGCGCGAATGGTTGGAACGGTCGTGCATACCGCACTGGAACACTTCGAACCCGGTGGAGATCCCCATGAGGAGATCGACCGTCTGGCCGCCGCCATACCGACCTGGATTCCCCCCATCACGTCCTCCATCGATGCCGGGTTAGTGGTGTCCCGAGCCCAGGAAATCCTTCTTGGCCTTAAAAACACAACGATTTTACAGAGATTGACGACTTTGACAATCGTGGCGCGGGAGTTGCCGTTTGTGTGGGTACCACAACTGAATGGGGCATCGCCGATCAAAACCCAGGCGAAGACCGTGGTAGGAGCTATCGATTTGTTGTGCCGTGACCCGATAACGGGGGAATTCGTGGTTGTGGATTACAAAACCGATGTGGTCCACACCCCGGACGAAGCGAAAACCCATGCGCAGCAATACCTCGACCAGGCAACGGCCTACCGGGAGGCAGTGCGCACCGCCTTGTCGTTGCCTGCCGCCCCCCGATTTGAGTTATGGTTTTTGCAGGCCGACCTTATCGTGGTGCTGGACAGCGAAGTATAGTAGCCCCCGTTTTTTGGACCTTAAATTAAGGTTGACATATGCAAGAGTGCTGTGTCGAGTACGAAGGAGCGGTCCATGAGTGAGAAAGATCGGAAGGTGTTCAGCAGTCAATTGAAAGCCAAGGTTGCGCTTGAGGCGATTCGTGGGGTGGGAACAGCCAATGAGGCTGTGAAAAAATAGCTGCGCGCCGTGGTGCCGGCGACTTTCGGCCGACCTGGCTCCGAAAAACCCTGCGCCATATTCCCGATATGACTCGGGTTTTCCAAAACCAATTCGGCGCAAAATTCGCAGCCCCAGGTCGCGCCCATATTTTTTCACAGCCTCATTGTGTTTTATGACACCGAAAGGACACATCAATCGCTGATCTACCGCACGCCTGATGATGTCTACCGAACGGCGAGCGGCGGTGAAGCCAGAATTGTGGATCTATTTCGCGACAAGAAAAAATCTCCGTCCACCGACAAAACGGAGTCCCCCGCGGTTGCGGCGGGCAACGGTTGACCCGCTTAAACTCGGCTGGATCTTGTCTTGACTTTGGGGTCCACTATACTTTTTGGTGGAAATGGAAGTGGTCACGTGAGGGTCTTGCCGACGACGGTTCGGCGTGGGGTAGTTTGATCGAACATCTCAACTTGGGGGGTTATTCAAACGTGAAGGATTTTTTGGCAGCTTGCGACTTGATGGCTCCGATAACCGCTTTGTCAAATGTATCGTCTCCTTCGGTTGCCTGCTTTTTCTGCTCGGCTTCGACATACTTACGGCGTTCGTTGTCCAGTTTCTGGATTTGTTCCTGCAATTCAGCCCGCTTTTTCGCCATGCCGTCTACATATTGTTTTCGTTGATCTTTATCCATTTTCTTCATTTCTTCGGGCAGTGCTTCTTCATCCAACGCCGAGGCTTCGGCAACTCCTTCGGCCGCAGCATCTACCAGGTCCCATTCGGCGTTTTTGTAATGTTTGCTGGCTTTGGCGACCGACCGTTGTACCGATGCGCCCTGGGCTACGGATGCTGCGTTGCTGTCCTGTACTTTTTGGCGTTCGGCTTTTTCTTTTCCTTTCCGGCCATATGCGATGTAGGTTTTGTTGAGTTCGTTGCCCAGCCGTTCGATTTCGGCGTCCTGCGGCGCGGCGATATGTGCTACCTGGCGGTTGGAGTCGATGACCGAGTATTGTCCGTCGGCCAACAACGCTCCTTCTTGCCATTTGCCTTCGATTCCTTCCCGCTGGTCGCCGCAGAAAATCGTGTTCACCACCACTCCTTGGGAAATCGCTTTTTTGACCGCTTTCCGATAATCGACGCCGCCCTGCGTAAACGGCTCGTTACCCGCGATAAAAATGATCTTCAGCGCCTTGGGATCTTTGCTCCATGGCAACTGATTGATCGCGGTATCGATTACGTGGCCACAAAACTCGCTTCCGCCGTTGGTGGTTAACGCAAACAAATCTTCGCTGATTTTGTCCAAATCGGTTGTCAATCCTACCACCTGGCGGATATGTCCTTCGCTTCCGGGCAAATTGTCGTTTCCGTATTCGTAAAGCGCCACTTCCAACTTCGGAATCTGGCCGCCGCGGCGAGCCCGCGCCAATTCGCTCACCAATTTCCACAACTGGGATTTCGCTTGATTGATCAGCCCATCCATGCTGTTTGAGGTATCGAGCAACACGGCCACCTGAATCAACGGTTTTTCGGCCGTGGTTATCAACGGCTGAGGCGCCGGTTTTCCCGACGTTTGCGCAAACGCGAAAGACAGCGGCAGTAACATAACGGCCAACAGGGTCAGACTTGGTATCCACTTTTTCATGACGGCTCCTTGTTTAGTGCAGTGGTGCAATTGTCAACCGCGATGTGATAACTCGCGATTGGAATGATGCCTCCGTACACGTATCACGTTTGGCAAAGTTTTGTCCGGTGCAAAAAATTATTTCGGTTTTGTAGCTCCACTTGCGAACTGCGGCGTGGTTCGTTACGTTGGTTTCCTCAAAGCCACAGACGTGGCACGAAGGAGGCAGTAAAAAATGAAATTCCGAAACGTTATCTTAGTAGCCATGGTGATCGGATCCAGCGGTGTTGCTTGTGATTCGGAGGATTCGTCCGACAATCACAACCACAACATGGGAGATACGGGCGAAACCGTGACGACAACTCTTTCCGCTGAAACCGAAAACGGGCACTTCTTTGTTCAACTGGCCCCCCCCAACGGCGCCGTCCCATTTAACGAATTGTATGCCATGGGGGTTTCTATTTACGACGGCACCGACCATACCCAATTGTTGACCGACGTTTCGATCGAAATCGACGCCCAAATGGTGGCCCACGGGCACGGAATGAGCACCACTCCAGTGGTTGAAAAGCAGGCCGACGGCACATTTATGTGTAACGGAATGATGTTTCACATGGAAGGGCACTGGGATGTGATAGTAAAAGTGACCCAAAACGGCGTAGACGACACCGCGACCATGCCGATCAATTGCTGCCCATGATTCGCCTAACCAAAACGAATTTAATTCTGGTTTTTCTGATTGGCGCCACCGGTTGTGAATCCGGGTCCGAATCATTGACCCCATCGGTCTGGACCCAAGAGGTACTGGCCAATCTGGATCGATTGTCTCCTTTGGGGGTTTTGCCCTCCGACCCCACCAATGCCGTGGCCGATCATCCCGGCGCCGCCGCGTTGGGCCAGTTTTTGTTTTTTGACACCCGGCTTTCACAAAACGGGGAAGTCGCCTGTGCGACCTGCCACACTCCCGAGCATGGATTTGCCGACGAATTGCCGCTTTCCAAAGCGGTCGGCACCACCAAACGCCATACTCCGACGGTGCTCAACACGGCGTATAACCGGTGGTTTTTCTGGGACGGGCGGGCGGATTCACAGTGGGCTCAAGCGCTCAAACCCCTTGAAGATCCCGGTGAACACGGTTTCAGCCGCCTTGAGTTTGTGCATCTGATTTCCGCTGACCCCCAGTTACGCCAGGCGTACGAAGGTATTTTTGGCCCCCTCCCGGATTTTTCCGATACGACGCGGTTTCCTTCCAAAGGGGGACCCATCGGCAAGGACTTAAATTACCCGCCGCTCGCGGCATGGGTGGGGATGGCGCCCGCGGACCAGACGTTGGTCAACGAAGTGTTTTCCAATCTTGGCAAAACCATCGCGGCTTATGAACGGAAACTCGTTACCGGTCCGTCTGCTTTCGATGTGTTTGTAGAGGGCCTTGAAACCAATGACCCCGACAAAGTGGCCACCTTGTCGGAGTCGGCGCAGCGGGGCGCGTTGCTGTTTGTCGGAAAAGCGCTTTGTACGCGGTGTCATTCTGGGCCGGAGTTGACCGACCGCGAGTTTCACAATGTGGGGCTTGGACCGCGTGACTGGATGGCCGACCCCAAGGATGGGGGGAGAGCAGGGGGGGCCGGGCAAGTCATCGCCGATGTATTTAACGGCAAAGGGAATTATTCCGACGCGCCGGCGGATCCAACCAACGATAAGTTAACGTATTTGACGTTGGCCGGCGCCGAACAAATCGGTCAGTTCAAAACCCCCAGCCTGCGAAACGTCGCCCTTACCCCGCCGTATATGCACTCTGGGCACTTTGAGACGTTGGCCGAAGTGGTTCGGTTTTACTCCGAATTGGACGAAAACCCCCTGGTGGGTCACCGCGAAGAAGTGTTGGAGCCGCTGCATTTAACCGATGACGAAATCGCCGATTTGGTAGCTTTTCTGGAGAGTCTGACCGGAGAGTTGCCCGACTCGGCGCTGTTGACCAAACCGGATTCGCCTTTGCCCCCAAATCCATGATTGCTGATGTTTGACGCACATTGCCACCTATCGGTTGATCGGATGGTGCCGTCTGCCGAAGACGCATTGGCGAAAGCACGTGCGGCGGGTGTACGTGGTTTTTTGTTGGCGGGTATTGATCCCGACGATTGGAATCGCCAATGGGAACTCGCCACGAGCCAACCCGACGTGTACCCCTGTTTTGGGGTGCATCCTCAACGGGTCGGCGAAATCGATTTTGACCACACCCGGGCCATGGTGGAACAGTTGGCAAACCGGCTGACGGGCCCGGTCCATCTGCGCCCCCGAGCAGTGGGGGAGTTGGGGTTGGACCGGGCGATGTGTGATTCCGATAGCCTACCACGTCAGACCTGGGCGTTTCGGGAACAGTTGGCGTTGGCGCGTGCGGCCGATTTACCGATTGTGCTGCATATTCTGCGGGCGCAAGATGCTGCATTGAGTATTCTCGAAGCGGACGGGATTCCGAAAGCCGGTGGTTTGGTACATAGTTTCAGCGGGTCTGCCGATTTGGTGAAACGGTATGTAAAAGCCGGATTGATGCTTTCTTTTGCCGGGCCTGTCACCTACACCAACGCGCGGCGTGCCGTTGATGCCTGCCGTGCCGTGCCGCTGGACTACCTGCTCGTGGAAACCGATTCTCCCGATCAAACCCCCGAGCCGCATCGGCCTGGACCCAATCAACCCGCTTATTTACCAGCGATCATCGAAGCGGTGGCCCAAGCGCGTGGCCAGGCGCCTTCAGCCATTGCCGAAGCAACCGAAAACAATGCCCGCCGTTTACTGCGGCTCGGTTTGTAGGCGGTTTTCTATTCCAATTCCGCGCAATGTCACGTATACGTTGCCCGTTGGTGACCCGGGTTTCGGCCCGGCAGAAATGGCATCAGCATATTGACCACGAAAAATAAGGAGCAACGATGGTTGTCGATATTTTGCAGTCTCCCACAAATCTTGCAGACCCCGCGATTGAGGCGGAGGATCGTTACAAATTACACCGCCGGTTTGACCGAATGGGTCGGCTTGTGGGGGATGACGGCATGGAGCGCCTGTTTTCGAGCCATGTGATGGTGATTGGGCTTGGTGGCGTCGGGTCCTTTGCTGCAGAATCATTGGCGCGAAGCGGCGTCGGTAAGTTAACACTGGTCGATTTCGACAAGGTGTGTGTGACGAATTCAAACCGCCAACTTCAAGCCATGAAAGGAAATATCGGCAAATACAAAGCCGATATCCTCGCCGACCGGCTGCGGCTTATCAATCCCCAGGCGGAAATCATCGTGATGAAATCCTTTTATAATGAACCCAATTCGGAACGGATTTTGGGGGTCAAACCCGATTGGGTCATCGACGCCATCGACAACGTAACGGCCAAATGCCACTTGTTGGCAACCTGCCGCCGTTTGGGTATTGCTGTGGTCTGCTCCAGCGGCGCTTCGGGGCGGATCGACCCCACATCGTTACGAATTGCCGACCTCGCCCGCACCCACGTAGACCCCCTTGCCGCCGCGGTACGGAAGATTTTGCGCCAACAACACGATTTTCCGCGCGACGGAGATTTCGGAATCCCCACGGTGTATTCGGTGGAAAGCCCTGCTGATCCGAAAGAATTACATTATGACGAAGGGATGGGGTTTCGGTGTGTGTGCCCGGGAGGCAAAAACGAGTTCCATTCCTGCGAAGAACGGGCGGTTATTTACGGCACCGCGAGTTTCGTAACCGGAAGTTTTGGTCTGACATGTGCAAGTATCGTTGTGCGGGCGATTTGTTCGGCTGATCCTCTAAGTTTGTGAGAAATCCGGATTAACTTACCACCGTCACCGGGCAGGGCATGATTTTCGACATGACGCTGCACAAACCGGTTCGGGCGATTCGATCCCACAGTTTTTCCGGTAATTTGTTCATATACACCTTGGCGGGATTCCATTCCGCGGCCAGGTTCTGCAACACTTCCAACGTAGAACCGTCCGTCAGCAGCGTTTCCGCTTGGACATTGGCTTCTTTTGCCAACTGAAGGTTTTCGTCCAACTTGTCCCGCAATTCGTCATGGGCTGTCTGGTCGGCGATTTTGGTGATTTCTTCGCTCATTCGGTGGCCGACAAAGTCTTTGGCCGCAAGCCGATGATACAACACCCGTTCATCTTCCGGGTCGTTGATCGCCACAAACAACACCTGTCCCCCACCGGCTTGTACATCGGCAATGGCTTGTACGGCGGCTTTGGGTTCGCGATCCAAGGTATGAACAATACAAAAAACGGTTCGCATAACACTCCCGACACCTGTGTTCGGTAATCCTACATTTGACCGAACAGGGGCCAATAGACATAAATCAAAAACAGCAGCGCCACAAATCCGGCAAGGTTAAACTTCATTCCGGCGGTCATCGCTTCGCGCATGGTAAAAAAGCCGGACGAATAAGCCATAGCGGTTGCCGGGGTAGCCATGGGCATCATAAACGCGAAATTGGAGGGCAATACGATCGCCATCGTCATCAGTCGTGGGTCGATTCCGTAGTCTTTGGCCAACGTGAGAGCCGGGGGCATCAAAATGGCAATCACCGCGGAGTTGCTCATAAATTCGGTCAAAACAAGACTGACTACGCCCAGCATCAACATGAGTGTTTGGGCGCTGCCTTGCCAATCCCCAAAAATCGACTGGGTGATCCACAACGCCGCTTTGGTGTCGGACATCGCTCCGCCCAACGTAATCGCGCCGCCAAACATCAACAAAACCCCCCAGTTGACGTTTTCTTCGACATCTTTCCACGTGATGAGATTAAACATAAACATCGCCGCGGCGCTGATGATTGCGATGTTGGCGAGCCCCAGTTTTTCCCCGGCAAAGATCCAGGTCAAAATCGTGAGCGCCATGATGATCAGCACCAACCGTTCACTTAAGCTCCATTTGCCCATGGCGTGGATTTTGGTTTCCAGTTCTTCAATAGCAACGTCCACCGACTTGATTTCCGGAGGATACCCAAACCGCAGAATGAGCCATCCGAAGAACATGAGCAAAATGACCAGCGGCAGGTCGTAAATAACATATTGAAGAAACGAGATCGTATATTGGCCCTTGGTGATTTCCTCAAGAATTCCGATTGCCAACGGCCCGCGGGCACCGCCCAAGATGGTGGTGGTTCCTCCGATGATACAACCCCAAGCTAAGGCAAAGTATAGGCTTTTGCCATAAACACTGTGACCACGGCGTAATTTAAGCGCGTGGGTAATCTGCCACACGATGGGAAAAGTCATCGCAGCAACGGCGTGTTCGCTCATCAGACACGATGCGATGGCGGTAAACAAATAAACGGTCAACACCAATTTTCGTGGGGTTTTGCCAAACCGGCGTAACGCGATGATCGTCATTCGGGTTGACAAACCGCAGCCGACGATGGCGGCGCCTAAGATAAAGGCGCCCAGAATAAAAAAAACCGCTTTGTTGCCAAAATACGCATAGGCTTGGGACGCGTTGAGGATTCCGAGCAGTGGGATCAACGCGATACACAACAGGCTGGTAATCGCCAATGGGACGATTCCGCTGATCCACAACGACACGGTGAGTCCGAACAAACACAGGGTGCGCCACGCCGCGATGTTGAGCCCCGACGGTGGGTCCAACTGAAGGGCGAAAAAGAAGGCCGCAAACAACGCCGCTACAAACAGCAGCGGGCGGAAACGGGACATCAGAATGAGCCACATCGGCCGCCGGTCGATGATCACCTTGGGAACCGCGGTGATGGGCTGATTGGAAATGGTTTGGGTCATGGGTTTGTGTCGCTTGCTTCAGACGGAGCCAACTCGCGGATTCCCCATGGTGGCCCGGCATTGATAAATCGTCCCGCTTCGCAGGTTGCAACAAACGATGCGAACGGTTTTTCGGGATGGTTGGCGCCGAAAGTGTATACCCCAGGAGGCACATTGGGCCATACCACCCCTCCGTCGCCGCTGGTTTCGGTCAACGAGGGTTCCGGAACCACCGAAGCGTTAAAATAAACGGTTGTGTCCACGGCGGGTTCCGACCAAACGACGGCGCCTTCAACGCCGTGAGGTCCGTAGTTTTTGAATTCGTCAAGTGTCATGTCACGAATGTCGATGGTATTCACGGTGGTGGCGATCTGGCACGTGGCGGGATCGGGGGTGGTGCCGACAGCCATTGCCATCAGGTCGTAAATAAACGGTTCAATCATCTGAAAATTGACGTTGTGCAGATCGGAACCGGATGCCGTAAACGTTTGTAAGTACATGGTTTTGTAGTTTTCGTGTTCGGCATAGGGTGTAAACGTTCCCGAATTAGGGATCTGTAACGAATAGGTGCCGTCTTCCGCGGTTTGAACAACCAGATCGGGCCACTCGGCGATGCGGATGGTTGCGTTGACGACCGGCTGCCCTAAGCCGGCGAAGGCAAACGCGTAACCTTTGATTTCGATCGACTCCGGCTCCGCTGCGTCGGGCTCACCGTCGTTTTCCGTCGTATCCACGTCGGCCGGGGTGTGGACGTCGGTGCCGGAATCGGCCGCCGTGTCCGGGGTCGAGTCGGCCGATTCACTGTCGCATCTCCACAAAATCGTTGCGGTGCACAACAACAAAATGGGGGCTAAATTCATTCTGCCGTACACGTTCGTACCTCCACTCCAGACCCAAACCGGTGCTGCCGATCATAGAGGGTGTTTGGGAAAAAAATAAGCTACGCGAGCCATTGGCCTACTGCGTCGGTCCTGCCTCGGTCGGCCCATCCTCAGCGTACCTTCGGGTCTCATC
>JABWCM010000093.1 GCA_013360285.1 Myxococcales bacterium | reverse complement strand
GCGTACCCGAAGGTACGCTGAGGATGGGCCGACCGAGGCAGGACCGACGTAGTAGGCCAATGGCTCGCGTAGCTTATTTTTTTCCCAAACACCCTCTAAAACCCCGTACAGTTGTGCTGCCCTAAAGCATCGTACCACGGTCCTACGACATCGTCTTTCAACAGAAGTTTCACTGAGGCGGTACCCCAACGTTCTTCGTTATCTCTTACCAACACATCAAGCGTCACTTTCTTCCCAGCATATTGGCTCCCCAAGCAACCTTCTAATCTGACCTCCTTGGGTTTGAGCCCATACAGTCCGTCGGCGACTTTCTTGAATTTTTGTGTCGGAGACTGACGCAACACACCGGCAAGCACCCCGTCTACCTTCAACGTTCCAAACACATGCGCTTCGTAAATCTCCGCGTTGACATCCGGAACGGTCACCATCAACGCGGCGAGAATATGAATTCCACCTTGTAGTCCTTGGCAAATTTCGACGCTTTCGTCATCGCTGTAGGGTTGGAACGCTAAGGTAACGTCGTTCCAACCCAATGTTACACCCAGGGCAGGCTCTCCGCATGTTCCGGGTTCGGCAGTTGCCCCAATAGCACATGCACAGGAGCCCGTCGGGCATGCAGCAAGACCGGAAGGACACAACGGCGCCGTCAGGGGCGCCAAACACTCAACCGGGTCACTCGTTACATAGTCCGGCACAAAACATTCCGGTTCGCTGGTGTCATCGACGTCGGAAGTCGCATCGACAACACCCGCGTCCATCGTTATGCCATCGGTTACTCCGCCCGCGTCACCGCTACCCTCGACTCCGGCCGCACAGCCGTCCGGAATAACGCAGATTGCCTTTGCAGGGTTACAGGGCACACCCACAGCATCGCGTACGCAGCGCACCCCGAACCCACGATAGTCTCCAAAGTCGTCTCCATGGAAGTCGAATTCCCCGGCGTCCCAGTGGTTGCGGTAAGTGAGTCCAAGCCCGTATTTGGGATAGTACCACGCGCCCCCTCGCAACACCTTGTGAAATCCAGAATCCGGTCCTTTAGGGTTCTTACAAGGGGAGTTTTTGTAGTATTCGGGATGAAACCAGTCGCCCGTCCATTGCCAAACATTGCCGGACATCTCGACAACGCCGTACGGACTGATGTTGTTGCCAAACGTACCTACCGGCACCGTTCCTCCCACACAGAAAACGCCGTCGTTGTTGAAGTTGGCAACATCGCAACTCAGCTCATCTGACCCCCACGGGTAAGATAACGGGTCCCCGGCAACGCCACGCGCCGCCTTTTCCCATTCCGCCTCTGACGGCAAACGCATTCCTCGCCACGCACAATAATCCTCGGCATTTTCGTACTCCAAAAATACTACTGGATAATCGTCGTACAGGGGATTTTCGAAATAATCAGCAACAAAGGTCAGGTCCTTAACATAACCGCTTGTGCGCGCCGGCGGGTCACACGCGGTCGCTAGAACACATGCGCGGTATTGTTCGTTTGTTGCCACATATCGATCCATCCAGAACGCATCCAAATAGACCTCATGAGCCGGCTCCTCCTCCGGGCCTTGAATTCCAGGGGTGGCCCCCATCGTGAAAATGCCCCCGTCAACAAACATTTGCGCACCGATGTTACGGGTAGGAGTCGCTTTGACAACTCCGGACATGGAACCGGGTTGCCCGTAATATACCGCCGCCACAGACACATAATAGGTTGTGTCGTTCTTTAGCCCAGCAAGCGTAACCGTCGTGCTGTTGACAACAAAAACCGGTGATTCACCCGACAATGACTCACTACCATCCCAGGGTGGTCCTGGTAACCCAACACGGTAGTAGACCAGAAACCCATCCGGTGTCATTCCGGGTTTAACACCCCAATTTACGATTACCGCACCATCCATTGCTTCCGCCAAAACCCCAACCGGTGCGGCGAATGCGCTCGGCGCCACCCCAACATCCGTCGAAGCTGCAGCGCCACCATCTGGTAACATAACATCCTCAAGTTGGGGTACGCTCCCGGTACCGGATGCCGAGCAAGCGCCGACAAACACAGCCGCTGCCAGAAAAAAAAGTTTCGAACTGTGTGTACACATTCAGTTCATCTCCCAACAAAAAACGATCACTTGCGGTACAGAGTTGCCCGGTGCGCGATTTGAAACGACGTGTTTCACATCAGGATAGCTTACCGATTAGGGCGTTTGTCGGCAAGTACGCCGGCATCATGGCGACGCACTATACCCCGCAGACCCGTGATACTCTGAACGCAACCGCCCCTCTTTCGTGGCAAATAGAACAGATCGACTTCAGCACAGTTCTGATACCAGCCAGGAGTGGACTTTTGCCGCTCGGACTCGTTAGACTGAAGTGGGCCTACTGCTGGTTATGATTCACGATGCACAAAACTGTTTACATATCAGTCTTTCTGGTTGTTGCTCCGTTGGCGATACATTCGGAGTCGCTGTTTGCGCAAAAATTCACCCTGATCCCGGGAGTCAAGGTCGGTGTAGATGTCTACTACGAGTCAAACCCGCCATATGGAGGGGGCGTCGCGGCCGAGGATTTCGACGGCGATGGGGATATCGACCTCATATTGAGCGGTGGTCTCTTTGGTAAGACAATAAGGTACTTTCGTAACATAGGACCCTGGACATGGGTCGATGCCACGACGCAGGCGGGGTTTGGTAAAGACTTCGGCATGGAAAAAGGAATTGCCGTCGCCGACTACGACAATGACGGGGATTGGGATTTCTACGTTGCGGTGTGGGATCAAGGAATCGGTGTGGTTCCAAAATGGACGACTGGCGTGGGAGTGTTGTACGCAAACGATGGTTCCGGCCACTTTGTTGAGGTCAACTCAGGAATCAAGCCCAATTTATACTCATCGACCGGAGCATGGGGGGACTATGACAAAGACGGCGACCTGGATCTATACGTCAGCAACTATTTTGCCTCACCCAATAATCTTTTTCGCAACGATAACGGGCTATTCGTTGACGTAGGTGTTCAGGCCGGGGTGGCCGCGTTGCCGGGAAAAGGAGGACAATCTTTTCAAGCGACTTGGATTGACCTCAATTTTGATGGCTTTCTGGACCTCCATGTAACCAATGATCGCTGTTACGCCGGGTTTTCGCCCAACTATTTCTTTTCCAACCAGGGAAACGGGACCTTTGTTGACGAAGGGGAAAAAACAAAAATTGGCACGTGTATGGACGCCATGGGCGCAGCATTCGGCGACTACAATCGGGACGGCTTGTTTGACCTATACGTCGCAAACACCCCCAAAGGTCACAGCTTCAAAGTGCAAACCTGCGACGGCTTCGTGGAGTCAGCAAAGGACACCAATTGTTTGTCCCAAGGCACAACTGGATGGGGCATATTGTTCGAAGACTTTGACTACGATGGGTGGGAGGATATCTATGTATGTCATGCGGGGCACGGGGTAAATTACTACGAAAACAAAATGTTCCGTAACCTGGGTAATGGCAAATTTGAAGACATCACTGCAGCAGCGGGAGTCGAAGGTGGTTTGTATAATGCCACCGGAGTCGCCCGAGCTGACCTGGATGGGGATGGCGACTTGGACATCGTCATCGTGAACGTCAATGACGGGCCAGTTGAATTTCTGCGCAATGATGGCCCAACCGGTAACTACCTACGGGTGAAATTAGTGGGAACCACCAGCAACCGCGATGGGCAAGGTGCAACTGTTGAACTACTTAGCGCAAATGGGCGACAAAGAAAAGGATTGTTGAGTTCCAACGAATACCTATCGACGGGCCAACGGCAGATCTTTTTTGGGCTGGGAACGGCCGAAACGGTGAACACGGTCGTTGTCCGATGGCCAATGGGAACTGTTCAGACCCTTCACAACGTTGTAGCGAATCAAGTGTTGACTGTTGTGGAGACCGCAACCGACGAGATTGTTGCTGGGCCAACCGACGAATTGTGTGGCGACGGTGTTGACAATAACTGCGACGGTCAAATCGACGAAGGATTTGGTATAGGCGACGACTGTGTTGTCGGCATAGGAGCGTGTATGGCCTCGGGCCACGTCGCGTGTTCCGCTAATGGAAACACATCGTTTTGCAAGGCCAACGAGGGGCTGGCCGGTGTTGAACTATGTGGTGATCTCCTCGACAACGATTGCGACGGCGAAGTGGATGAAGGTTTCGTGGTTTCTGAACCATGCGTTGTCGGGATCGGGGAGTGTGAAAACGTAGGTATCTGGATATGCAGCGAGGACAAATCGCAAACAATTTGCAGCGTTGGCCCTTTTCCGGCAGGTACAGAACTATGCGGCGATGGTGTTGACAACGATTGTGACGGTGTCGTCGACAACGGATTTTCCGGTGTGGGGGAAACGTGCGGCAACGGCGGAAAACTCGTTTGTTCCACCGATAAGTTAACAATGGAGTGTATGGGAGAGATACCGCCGCCAGACGACGACCCGGATCCACCACGCCCCGACCCGGATCCACCGCAACGCGACCCGGAAAACCCCGTTCGCACGACACCGGATTCGTGGACGTGCGGGCTCACAACCAACGGAAAACGTACGGGAGACAAATGCGTCGTGGGAATCGGTGCGTGTGCAACCATTGGCGAATACGTTTGCACAACCGCCTCCACTCAACCGATGTGTGTCGGAGTACCCAATTTGCCACAGCAAGAGTTGTGTGGTGACTTTGTTGACAACAACTGCAATGGTTACGTTGATGAAGGCTTTGAAGTAGGTCAACCGTGTACAACGGGGCTTGGTGTATGCGTGATGTCCGGGGTAACGGTATGCACCCCAGATGCCTTGGGTACCACGTGTGACGCCTCACCGATCCCTCCCACAGTTGAGAAATGCGGAGACGGTGTTGACAACGATTGCGATGGGGAAACCGATGAGGGATTTCTTGTAGGCTCCCCCTGCATTATTGGCAAAGCGCCGTGCGCATCGGAGGGAATCCTCCTCTGCGCACCGGATGGCCTCACCACAACATGCGTTGGGGATATTCCCACTTGTGATGACGGCCAAGCAGAAACCGGCACGGCGTCGCCACATTCGGATCCCGAACCGGGGAAAGACGGATGCGTCGCGACAAGCAACAATCCACCTATTTTTCTTCTGTTCCTGATACTTCTGGCGAGTTCCAGAAGACTACTCAGCCGACTCAGCAGATAAACTTCAGTAACTTAGAGCCAACGCGACGTAGACACAAAATCAAAACGAGTAACCCAAACACCATCCATTGATGATACTTCCCGTCAACCACTCCGCTATTGCATCCCGAGCCGGGAGTAGAAGTTGTGTCGTTGGAGTCGGCTTGAGGGTGATCGATGTCTTTTGTCACAAAATGGTTGTCGGTAATTACTTCCAGCGATTCGTACATGGTTGGCAAGCGGTTCGGTGAATCGTTCTCGTCGATCAATCCATCACAATCGTTGTCAAAACCGTCCCCCATCACTTCTTCCGACACGGTACCAACGGCCGCATCACAAAAATAGCCCAGTAAATCCGCTGTGCAGAGCCATTTTCCTTTTCGCGTACAAACCCCCTCGCCGAGCCAACATTTGCCGCCAACAACTTCGAATCCTTCGTCCGTTTGCCCATCACAATCGTTGTCAATATTGTCTCCGCACAACTCAGCCGGCGGCACAAAATGACCAATATCACATGCCTCGGTCAGTCGATTATCGCTGCATCGCATTTCACCAGCAACAAGGCAATCGTTAACATAAGATGCACATAGATCGCCGGTATGAAACCCCTCGTCTACCTCGCCGTCACAGTCGTTGTCCTTTCCATCACCACACAATTCGACCGATGGATTGTTTTCCAATATCACACATGTCGCGCTCATTCCGGATTCCGTACATTCAAAAACACCTTCTAAAGTACATCCATGAATTTGCACCACGCACGGAGCGCCTACATCAAAACCTTCGTCGATCTCCCCGTCACAATCGTTGTCGATCTCGTCACCGCATAACTCCGGGCCAAACTGCAAATTTGCGAGCTTACAAGCCGTCGCGTCACCGGATTCCGCACATATCGTGACCCCGATTAAGCTACACGTGCCTACGATCACTTGACACTGGGAGCCAATACCAAATCCTTCGTCAATAAGACCATCGCAGTCGTTGTCCACTCCGTCGCCACACTTTTCGAACGTATTTGCGCACGGTGGAAGTGGATCACCAACCGGACGACCCCTCAGCGGCGTGGGTCGTTCCGGTTGTTCTTCTTCCTTTTCGTCGATCACACCGTCGCAATCGTTATCCAAACCGTCCGCTTCAATCTCGCCGCTTACAGGCGCCGCAGCTTGGATCGGACACGTCATGTCCAAAAGATCCGCGGTGCACACTAACGTGGACGTGGTTTGGCACTCGCCCACGCCAACACTACAGGTACTACCGACCGGCCCAAATTCTAGGTCCGCAGTTCCGTCACAGTCGTTGTCGTACGCATCACCACAGATTTCCAAACCGAACGTGCTTTGTGCTCCCGGCGTCTCAGACTCAACAACGGTCAGAATTTGGTTAACCGCGGGCTCATCGATCCACTGAACCGTGCCCGACGGCCAGCGGATCGAGATCCTTGTTATCTTATCAATCTCACCCAGACCAAACACGAGCGAATTGTCATTGGAGCCATTGTAAACTGAACTCTCATACCGAATTTGTCGACGAAGTCGGCCACCGGCTATCACATCGACAACGGCACCTATACCGTCACGGTTACTTTGGGTTCCCTGTAACCGAATCGTCAGATAGTTCCCCGTTATTGAATCGTTTCGCAAAACAGAAAACGGCTGCGCCATTACCTTTCCGACAATCACATCGATATCGCCATCAGCATCGAAGTCGGCCCGAACCAAACCTGTATTCCCGATTGGACTATCCGCGTTGTCGGCCAGATCGGTCATGTCCACAAACGTCAACGAACCATCACCTTTGTTTGCAAACAGCACGTTTCCCCCTACGGCGGGTTTGGCGTAACCGGCATTGGCAACGTATAAGTCTGGCCAGCCGTCGAAGTTGAAGTCTTCCGTCAGCACTGCCCACCCCCATTTGTGCATAAGTAGACCTATATCTTTTGCCTTATCGACGTACCCATCACACGATGCGTGCGCAAACACATGGCCTTCCTGTGTATTGGTCATAAACATGTCTAAATGACCGTTCCCATCAAAATCGGTCAAAGCGATCCCCATCGCATCGAAGCATAGGTCTAGCCCCCATTCGCCGGCTGCTTCCGTAAACGTACCGTTTCCGTTGTTGAGGAAAAATTCGTTTCGCCGCATCCCAACATAACAACGGTCATTCATAAGATAGAGGTCTTGATCACCATCCCAATCTGCATCAAACCAGACGGATTGGAATGATTGAGTTGTATTCTTAGTCCCAGCAGGGGTTGCCAACCCCGATATCGACGTGTTGTCTATGAATTCTCCCGTACAGTTGCCTTTAAACAGCTTATTCTCACTCCACCAGTATCGCGACACGTACAAGTCAAGACATCCATCCCCATCGTAGTCGGTCCAAGACGCACCCGTTGCATTGCCTGCAACAACAATTCCGCTACTCGGTGTCACGTCGACAAACTTTCCGTTGTCATTTCGCAACAATGCCGAATTTTCGTCGCTGGTCCAATTTGCAACGAATAAGTCTCTATCACCGTCATTGTCGTAGTCACCTGCCGCAAATCCGCGGCTGTCTGTTCCAAAGAACCCCAACCCCGACACGTTTCCCGGCACCAGTTGGAACTTCATCCCACCGAGATTACGAAACAAAGTGACTGGTAACTTAAACCCTCCAGACAAGATTAGATCTGGTAGCCCATCCTTGTCGGTGTCGATTACCGCCATACCGGCACCGGTTTGAGGGGGGGCCTGGTCCACAACCAACGTTATTCCAGCATCGTTTGCTACGTTCACGAATTTGATGAGGGGTTGAGCAACAGCAGAACTCGTCTGCCAACTGCACACGGTGTGGAAAACGCCCAAACAGCTCGCCAAAATGAGCACACTCCACTTCGCCGGCGGACGCCATGATATACATGCGCGCACTATGTAGATCGTTTGAATCGTCATTTGTGTGGTAATTACGGAAAAGCCGAACGCTTAAACTTTTCCACTATATCCCAGCAGACTCAAAACCGGTAGATATTTATTTGAAATATCTTAGAGGGTGTTTGAGAAAAAAATAACGGCGAGCGAGACAGTGGCCGTAGCGAGGCGGGCCTGCCGACTGAGGCCCACCGGAGGCGTACCCAATGGCACGCTGAGGATGGGCCGATCGAGGCACGGCCGACGCAGTAGGCCAATGGCTCGCGTAGCTTATTTTTTTCCCAAACACCCTCTTAACTTACTTCGTTCCACTGACCATCTCAGCCCGGTCCCAAACACGACCGATAACGAGATAGTGTGCGATGACCCCGATCACAACTAGGCCGACCAGTGTTATCGGACCCCATAATCCGGAGACTTCGGGGCGCTGTACCACATCGCTGTGATACCAAACTCGCCGTGCCGGAATACGGTCATATAGAACCCAGATCCAATAACTATGAAGCCCGACATTGGCAACAAACGTCACCGCTTTGATTATCGGTTTTCTTTGATAATGAGCCTTGATGTATAGCAACAGAAAGGCGAAGGAAACCAAAAACATAGCCGAGTACATGTACCAATCCCGAAAAGCACTTAAAAACACAGTCCAGCTACCCCAAACTGCGGCTATCAGATAAATCGCCAACATACCTCCGAGGTACGGAGAATGTATCGAGTTTACAAAATCCCGGGCATTTCGAACCTTGCGGGTAGTAAAATCGACTATTTCCCGCGCTTCCTGTACTGGATCATGCTTGTACGAGTTGTCTTGTGGCTGATTAGAATTTGAATTCTCGTTGTTTGGCTCCATGCCCAACATGATTTGTTTCAACGCCTCAATCTGTCAACAAATGGGAAACGAGAACCCTAACGATACCCACCGGGCCGCTGGTCGCCTCTACGCTCTGTTCGGAAACGCCGAACCCCGGACTTGACAACCCCACGGGCAAATACCTAGAGTTGCGACGCTTCACAGGCGTCGAGGTAACCGCGCCTTTTGGCACTGAAAGCGCCAGTAGCTCAGGTGGATAGAGCAACGGCCTTCTAAGCCGTGGGTCACAGGTTCGAGTCCTGTCTGGCGCGCTACTTACGACGACGTGGCCAACCAGTGCGCATAGCGCCACGTCGACCCCAAACATTCCGTAACCGATCGTGATACAAACTGGGCAACCCACCTCCATTTCGCGGCACCGAAAACACGTATTGTAATGGTGGTGGACTCGTACAACGCCAACCCGCATTTCTCATAAGTGTTCGCGACGACAGAGCAGCGAGTATGTGAAAAAATAGCTGAACGAACTTGGGCGGGTGCGTTCGTCTCCGCTGCCCGGAAAAAATCTGCGCGCCATTCTCGATATTCCTGACTGTTTTTTCGGACGCTCCGGCCCAATTTCCGCTGGGTCGCGGGGGAGGCATGGTGGAAAATCCGGAAAATCCAATTCTGGTCACTTAAGCACAAACTATCGTTTGCAATGTTTTCGGGAATCAAAAACACGACGGTTGAGCAGTGTTTTCGGTCCAAAACCAACGAACTGCGAGCCGCAGCCGGGCAGATTTTCGACCACCTAAAACACAAACAAAGCGTAAGTATTAGAAATTGAATGCCATATTCCATCCACTTGGTCGAGTGGACGGGTGTCACGTTCCACATTCGCCGAGAAAACACACCTCACGCAGAATGACGCACGAGTTGACATTATACCGCCGCCTTGCTAAAAGCCCACCGTTGCGCCAGTCAATGCTGGCCGTCGCGTGGTGAGTGTAGCTCAATAGGTAGAGCACCGGTTTGTGGTACCGGTGGTCGCGGGTTCGAACCCCGTCACTCACCCCACATTGAATTGTTAATCCTGCGATGAAAAAGCCCTCTTCAGAGAAGGTTTTTGTAAATCGCCGGCGATTAAATCATTGTGTATAGGTAACCAATACGCGCCCGTAGCTCAGTTGGATAGAGCGTCGGACTTCGAATCCGAAAGTCGCAGGTTCAAGTCCTGCCGGGCGTACTGCTAATGTTCGTCGTAGCAATATTCTGCGACCCTGGCGTCAGCACAACGTGGTAAAACAAAATTACCGCGAACAAAGTCATAACGTTTGTGAAAGATGTGGGCGCGTTCTGGAAATGCGGGCTTTGCGCCGAATCGGTTTTAGAAAACCCTAATCATATCGAGAATATGGTACAGAATATTTCGGAGCGAAGACGCGCAGAAGTGGCCGGCACCGGGGCTTGCAGTGATTCTTTAATAAACTCATAACGAACGTGAGTTATAGGATGTCGGCGGGCTCCCGCCAAAACAGATCACTACGGGCCAGTAGCTCAATTGGCAGAGCAGCGGACTCTTAATCCGGAGGTTGAAGGTTCGATTCCTTCCTGGCTCACTTATCCGGATGTCAAGACAATGTGCGTTCGACTACCGAACAAATGGTGGTGTGTAAAGCCGGCTTCATGCAATTGTAGTAGGCCGCCGTGAAACCACGGCGGTTTTTTGTTTTTTTGTTGCCATTCGTGTCTAATTTGGCCACGAGGAGTGACACCATGTGCGATTTCGTATTGTTCTCCTGCTAGAATTGGTAACTTAATCTAAACGAGACACACGGCGCTAGTCGCCGCAAGCCGACAGGACATTGACCAACGTTGGGTGTTGATGACAACAAGTTAAGAATGGGCACCTGCCGTCAGTTACGCGAGGGTGGCGGAATTGGTAGACGCACTGGATTTAGGTTCCAGCGGCCTAGCCGTAGGGGTTCGAGTCCCCTCTCTCGCACTATTCTGCTCCACGTTATCACAATTCACGAACTGTTCACCTTAGGAGCACTAATCTATGAAAGTCAGTGTTGATGCCGTGACACCAACCAGCAGACGGGTATGCGTAAGCTTTCCCGCGACGGAAATCACGCGAGAATTCAACGAGGCGTATCGATCACTGAACAAAGTGCCGCTGAAGGGTTTTCGGCCGGGCAAAACACCCCGTTCGGTTCTCACAAGGTACTACGGTGCTAAGATAGCTGACGATATCGCAGACAAATTGGTGGAAAAAACCGTCGGCAAGGCGCTTGTGGAATGCGACTATCCACCCGCATCGTCAGTTACTTTCGATCGACCGAAGCCACAGGAAGGTCACGACTTCACGTACACTCTGACGTTTCATATTGTGCCGGTTCCCCGCCCGCTGATAACAGAAGGTTTGGCGACACTGGACGGTGTTGATTTTTCGGCCAGTCCAGACGAAATCTCGGAGGAAATGAAGCGCCTTCGCGTAGCATCATCGGAACTCGTTCCAATTGAGGATCGGGGCGCAGAGCTCGGGGATATCGTAACGCTCAACAGAACAGGTTTACTTGACGGAATACCTTCGGAATCACTGGCCGCGGAAGATGTGTCGCTGAAATTGGGTGAGGAGAGGCGATATCCGGAATTTTCGGACGCCTTGCTTGGAGCAAAAGTTGGAGACACACGACAAGTAACCATCATGATACCCGACGTCTCATTCGACGACACGAACATGGCGCACGATGCCGGCGATCAAGACGGGACTCAACCACAACCCCCTGCCAAAGAAGCAACTCTTACGCTGGTGGTCACCGGAGTGTCTCGTGAAGACCTTCCTGAGCTAGATGACGAATTCGCGAAAGACCACGGTTTCGAAAGTTTGAAAGAACTGACCGAACACGTAGCCCTACGCATAAAAGAACGGAAAATAAAGCAGCATACCTCCGCCATCAGGGAACAAAACCTCAATACGCTGCTCGAAATGAACCCTTTTCCTGTACCGGATGAGGTCATCGAAGACCGAGCCCATGCAAGTTTTCACGCTTCCAATCCCGACAGTGGTGATTCGCATGATCACACATCAGAACAACTTGAGTCCCATCGAACGTTAGTACGTTTGCAACTTCGACGCGACTCGCTCATTCAAGAGCTGGCGTCTCAGAAACAGATCACCGTGGATCATGACGACCTCGAAAGTGCACTTTCGGAAATCGCTCAGCAATTTCGTGTCGCTCCGGAAATCGCGATGAAACTTATGGGTGGCCCTGAGCGCAGTTATGACTACCTGCATGCACGGTTACTCCGAGATAAAACACTTGATTTTCTTGCGTCTGGTGCACATCCTGCAGGAACCGACCCGGACCTGACCCGTGATCCCAAGGACGGCGACATAATTGCAGAAAACGAACAAGCTGCGGAGGTTGGTGCATGAGCTACTGGATTCCGACGGTCATCGAGCAAACCCACCGCGGCGAGCGGGAATGGAGTATTTTTTCACGGCTGCTCAAAGATCGAATTATTTTCCTCGGGTTCCCGATCGAAAGCGCTGTTGCGAATGTGATTATTGCGCAGCTTCTTTTCCTAGAATCGGAGGATCCGGAAAAGGACGTGTCCATCTATATCAACAGCCCAGGGGGCTCGGTAACGGCAGGGTTGGCAATTTATGATACGATGCAGTACATCCGTTGCCCGATTACGACATTGTGCGTAGGTCAGGCATCAAGCATGGCTTCTGTTTTGTTGGCGGCAGGAACGAAAGGAAAACGTTATGCGTTGCCACACGCAAGAATACTGCTACATCAACCTTTGTGGGGTGTGAGTGGTCAAGCGACCGATATCGATATTCAGGCACGCGAAATCATTTACGTAAAAGGGAAAATGATCGATATTTTGGCCAAACACACAAACCAACCCACCGATAGAATTCGTGTAGACACTGACCGTGACTTCTACATGGGACCCTCGGAAGCGCTGGAGTACGGACTGATAGACGAAGTGATACAGCGGAAGGAATCCGTCAAAAACGGCTGATTTCGCCTGCTGTCACGGACACTGGGAGAATCTGGGTTTATGCCATTGGTTAGGGTACACGCCAAACAGCGGTCGGCGCTGGTGCAAAGCGGACGCACCAGGCGGTTCTGCAGCGGCTAATCAGGATTTGTGTAAGCTCAGTATTGCAACACTGAAGGAGTACGACGTTGACGACCCGAGGACGTGAACCAACCAATCTTTGTTGTTCATTTTGCGGAAAAAGCCAGAAAGAAGTAAAGAAGCTGATTGCTGGTCCGACAGTCTACATTTGCGACGAGTGCATCGGACTGTGCAACGACATTATCGCAGAAGAAATCGATCGTGAGGAAAAATTTCCCGGGTTATCGACCATACCGAAGCCCAAGGAAATACGCCGTATCCTTGATGATTACGTGATCGGACAGGAACGAGCGAAAAAAATACTCAGCGTCGCGGTATACAACCACTACAAGCGCATCGACTCCAAGGAAGTCACCAAGGACGACGTCGAACTACAAAAATCGAATATTTTGCTGGTCGGGCCTACGGGTAGCGGAAAAACGTTGTTAGCTCAGACACTTGCAAGAATCCTTAAGGTACCGTTCGCCATCTGCGACGCAACCAATCTTACAGAAGCTGGCTACGTTGGCGAAGATGTCGAGAACATCATTGTGCGTTTGTTGGAAAACGCAGACCATGATGTGGAATCGGCATGTAGAGGCATAGTTTATATCGACGAAATCGATAAGATATCGCGTAAAAGTGAAAACCCGAGCATCACACGAGATGTCTCCGGCGAAGGGGTTCAACAAGCACTACTGAAAATCATTGAGGGAACGATTGCGAGTGTGCCGCCAAAAGGCGGGCGGAAACACCCTCAACAGGAGTTCCTCCAAGTTGATACAACAAATATTTTGTTCATCTGTGGCGGAGCTTTCACCGGAATCGATAAAATCATCGAAAAACGACTGAAAGTGAAGTCATTGGGTTTTGGAGCGGCCGCCGATACAGAAACAAAACGGTTTGATTCCAGAAACGAACTCCTTGATCGTGTACAGCCGGACGACTTGTTGTCGTACGGCTTGATTCCGGAATTCGTTGGCCGGCTTCCGGTCATTGCGACGCTGCACGAACTTGATGAAGATGCTTTGATGAAGATCCTCACAGAACCCAAAAACGCTCTTGTGAAGCAGTTTAAGCGGCTTTTCGAAATCGACCGCGTTCAACTGGAATTTACCGATGCAGCACTTCGTGCTGCTGCCACCAAAGCGATGGAACGCAAAACCGGTGCCCGAGGGTTGCGAGCGATTTTGGAGAATTCGATGCTCGAAACCATGTATGATGTACCGTCAATGGATAACGTCCAGAAAGTGGTCGTTAGCGACGAAGTGATCAATAAGGGATCTCGGCCACTTATTGAGCTTAAAAAAGTAGCGGAATCGGCCTGACACGACACCGGCCAGGAATCCGTATCCTTACTGCAGGAAAGTTCAAGCGAACATGGCATCAAAAAACGACAAAAAGTCAGTCGGCTCAATTCCACTCCTCCCGCTTCGTGACATCGTTGTCTTCCCTCACATGGTAGTCCCGTTATTTGTAGGACGAGAGCGGTCCATTCGTGCGTTGGATGAAGCCATGCGCCGAAACAAAGAAATTCTTCTGGCCGCACAAAAAAAGGCAAAGACCAACGAACCAACACCAGAAGAAATCTTTACAATAGGTACGGTTGGGGCAATTATTCAACTTCTAAAATTGCCCGATGGAACAGTTAAAGTACTTGTAGAAGGAAAAAGACGAGTACGGATTCAGCGTTATCTACCTGAGGAAACCCACTTTGTTTGCGAAGTGGAGGACGTAGTTGAGCCCGCGGAGACAAACGTTGAGATCGAAGCACTCATGCGGTCTGTTCAGACCACTTTTGAGTCTTATGTGAAACTCAACAAACGTATTCCACCGGAAATATTGGTGAGTATTGCGTCTATTGATGATCCATCCCGGCTTGCCGACACCATCGTTGCGCACCTCAACCTTAAATTACCAGACCGACAGTCACTTCTTGAACTTCAGGATCCCGCCGTTCGACTCGAGAAATTGTACGAATTGATGCAGTCCGAAATCGAAATACTCCTAGTCGAAAAAAAGATTCGCACTCGTGTCAAAAAACAGATGGAGAAAACTCAAAAAGAGTACTATCTGAACGAGCAAATGCAAGCAATTCAAAAGGAATTGGGCGAGCGGGACGAATTTAAGAACGAGATCCAGGAACTCGAAGAAAAGATCAAAAACAAGAAAATGTCCAAGGAGGCGACCGCCAAACTAAAACGTGAGTTAAAGAAACTCAAAATGATGTCGCCGATGAGTGCTGAGGCGACTGTCGTTCGCAATTACCTTGACTGGGTATTGTCGTTACCCTGGTACGACGTCACGAAAGAAAAATTGGACATATCGGAAGCAGAGCAGATTCTTGATGAAGACCACTACGGCTTGAAAAAGGCGAAGGAACGGGTTCTTGAGTACCTCGCCGTTCAGGCGCTGGTAAAGAAATTAAAAGGCCCCATTCTCTGTTTTGTCGGTCCTCCAGGCGTCGGAAAAACCTCATTGGCACGGTCTATTGCACGAGCTACGGGACGAAAGTACGTTCGCCTGAGTTTAGGGGGAGTGCGTGACGAAGCCGAAATTCGAGGACACCGCCGTACCTATATTGGTGCTCTGCCCGGAAAAATAATACAATCGCTCAAGAAAGTTGGATCAAATAACCCGGTCTTCCTGCTTGACGAAGTGGATAAGATGTCGACCGACTTTCGAGGTGACCCGTCCAGCGCTCTCTTGGAAGTATTGGATCCAGAACAAAATAGTACATTTAATGACCACTACTTGGATTTGGATTATGATCTGAGCCAGGTCATGTTTATCACGACGGCGAACGATTTACATAGCATTCCGTTGCCTCTTCAGGATCGGATGGAAATTATTGAAATATCCGGTTACACTGAACTTGATAAAGTGAATATCGCAAAGTCCTATCTTATCCCCAAACAACTGGAAGCAAACGGGATCGCCGACGTAAGTGTAGAGTTTGTCGACGACGCAATACGGGCGGTTATCAACCACTACACAAAAGAGTCCGGGGTGCGTAATCTCGAACGAGAAATCGCCGCAGTATGCCGAAAAATTGCCAAAGAAACCATAAAGGACCGTCAGGACGGCCGGCAACAACATTTTCGGGTCACTGCAAAAATGGTGGCGAAGTTTCTCGGGCCATACAAATATCGCCATGGCCGAGCAGAGGAACGGGACGAGATCGGAATGGTGAATGGGCTCGCTGTAACCAGAGTTGGAGGGGATTTGCTGGTAACAGAAGTGAGCCTCATGCCTGGTAAAGGCAAACTCATTATTACCGGCAAGTTGGGAGACGTAATGCAGGAGTCGGCCCAAGCCGCACTAAGTTACATTCGGTCTCGAGCACCCTTGTTGGGAATTGATCGATCTTTTAACCAGCGAATAGACATTCACCTCCATTTTCCAGAGGGCGCGATTCCCAAAGACGGACCGTCCGCGGGAATCGCCATGGCGACGGCTCTTGCCAGTGCGCTGACAAGAATTCCCGTTCGTCGCGATGTGGCGATGACCGGGGAAATCACCCTTCGCGGGAGAGTCCTTCCTATCGGTGGACTGAAAGACAAAGTGATGGCTGCCCACCGCGGCGGAATAAAGACTGTCATCATTCCGGCGGAAAACAAGAAGGATATTCGAGATATCCCTAAGTCGGTGCTGAAATCTGTGCGGTTGGTACCTGTGGAACACATGGATGAAGTACTGCGGTTAGCGTTGGCTGTTACTGATCAGGAAACGTTTCTGCTGCCGCCTGGCAATGACCCGGACGACTATCTCGGTATCCGACTCGGCTCCAGTTCCCCGCTGATGGGCGATCCCGGCGAAGTCGGTGAGGAAGCCACGGAGCACTGAGAGGGTCAGCGGAAATGGATAAGTGAACCCTGTACGGCTAATTTAGGCTGCCTTGGCCACTCCCCTCCCTGCGGTATATGCTCGATATTGCCTCAGTCGGGTCCCGGCCAATTCAGCGCTAAATTAGCTCGCCCAGGGTCACTTCCGGCTTGAAGCTGACCCTCTGAGAGGGTGTTTTGGCAAAAAATTACGTTACGCGAACCACTGCCCTACTCCGCCGGTCCTGTCTCGGTCCGCCCATCCTCGACGTCCCTTTGGGCACGCCGCCGGTGGGCCTCGGTCGGCAGGCCCGCCTCGCTACGGCCACTGTCTCGCTCGCCGTTATTTTTTTCCCAAACACCCTCTAAGAACGACGACGCACCTATGCCCACTTCCTTATGAGTGCGGCGCGGTTACCGCGAGCCGGTTGACTGATTGTTGCCGCGATATCTCGCCCAAGCTCCAGAAGACAGGGAATCTTGACCGACATAAATCCCACGATAACCGTCAACCCCCGTCGTAACGAGAATTCCGTTGGACGTAAGGACCGGCGACGTCGCGGTCGCAACATCTTCAACTTTCCAAACAACCGCTCCCGTGCCTTGATTTAACGCCGCGAGCGTTCCGTTACCACAAGCTACGTATAACGAACCTTGAGCACTGACAACCGGCGTGCCACACGTCACTCCCAAAGCGGGTACAACCTTTGTTTGTCCAATCACAACGCTCCAAAGTTCATTACCCTCTTTGGTTGCTGCAACAACGGCGGGCGCATTCGGTTTGGTTCCTCCTCCTTGCACCGTCGCCGGGGCAAAAATGATACCATCGGATCCTACTGCCGGCTGGCCAACCAATTTGGACACGCCCTTGGACCACGTCCGATCCCAAACCAAGTTTCCGTCACTATCTAAAGTAATCAACCTGCTTCCTAATGTTACAACAATAGACCCATCTGCCAACAACGCAGGCTCACCAATTCCAAGCCCATCGAGACTCTTTGTCCACATCTGTTTCAGGTCAGATGAATAGGCGGCAACAACATCCGGATCACTCACCGTCCGTATCGACCCATCACCCACGACCGAAACTCCTCTCGCGGGCGCAGGAATCAACACCGACTTGCCGGATATTGCCAACGCAGCGCTGAGAACAATTCCTTTAGCACAGAGGTCACCAAATTGATTCCACTGGTAACCAACTGTGGCCCAAATTGTTTGGCCATTGAGAACGGCTGGAGGACCAAATATCTCCGGAGTCCCATCCAGGACCGGCAACAACTGGCCGTCCGGAATCGGAACCGACAACAGTGCACCACCATGGTCGCAGGTCACATCCTGGTCGTGAAAAGACGCTCCGACAATCGCATTTCCCGCTCCCCCGACGGGGGCTGTCAACGAAACAGAACCCGATTGTCCAACGTAGGCAGCTAATTCCTTTTCATACAAAACGTCTCCGCCACTACTGATCAGCCTAATCGTACCAGCGGCATCAACCAAACCGATCCGCCCATCCAAAAGCATGGTGGGTGGAATCGTTCCCGGCGCCTCAACCGGAATGAACCACAGCTCCGTCCCCGGATCAGTTTCCGGCGGTATTTCTATTGAAGACACCGTCAAATCAGCCAAACGACCCTGAGCCGTGTCATCTAAACTTACCAAATCTGTCGACCCGTCCCCGTTACCCTGAGTATCTGCTCCGCACTTCGTTGTCGTGAGTCCCACTAGAAACACCAGGACAACTGTGCGTAACTGCGGAAATTTTCGAGTCCAATTCGATTCACCATTCACGGCCCCAAGACACACCCAACCTTTTTCACAAACTTGCAGCAGGTCGTCTCCCGACACCGATGTCGTACTTTGTGCCCCCAAACGCGTCGGCGTGAAACGATCAGCACATCGGAAACCAGTGTGCCATCGGTCGGAAAGGGCGCTGCACGACGATTTAAACAACAAAAACGGCATCAGGATTACAGAACGCCAAATGTTTGTGATACTTGTGATATTGGCTGGAGGCGACAGCAAAAACAAAGTTGCCGCCAACAAAAACCAGCTATCTGATTGCCCAGTTACCGTCAACACGTCGCCCATCCAAGCACCTATTGTTTCTTGTTGACACCAACGCCCACCGACGCCGCGCCGATGTCCGTACGTGTAACCTTACCCTCAAAGTGAATCATTTCCATGGTTCGGTATGCTAGATCACGACTTTCACTGAAGGTGTTTCCTATTCCAGTTACAGTCAGTACCCGCCCCCCAGACACGGACACGGTTGGATTCCACTCGTCGCCGTCGTTACGGATGCTGTCCGTTCCACCGTGAAAGACGTAGGTGCCATCGACTGAAGACGCCCGGCCAAGTCCGATAACGCTCCCGCCGACGAGGAATTCGTCGGGGTAACCATTTGCTGCTGCAACCACCGAAACCGTCGAACAGGAACTCCAATCAAGCGGAATGGAATGAATTTCTTGGCCACGACCGACAGCCAACAGAGCAGGGACTATATCCGACTTACATCGTGGCAATAGCGACTGCGTCTCCGGGTCGCCAAGGCGAACGTTTATTTCCAATACCATAGGGCCGTTATTTGTTAATATAACGCCTGCATAGAGGAAACCGCGATACTCGATCCCCATTTCTGCAAGTCGTTTGATCAAGGGAACAACCAATCGTCGTGTCCAGTCCTCTTCCTGCTCAACAGAAACGCCACTTGCCGGAGAAATCGAACCCATTCCACCAGTATTTGGCCCGAAATCACCGTCAAGCAAGCGCTTGTAGTCTTGACACGATCCAAAAGGCAATACGGATTGTCCACTCACGAGCGCAAACAACGACAACTCAGGCCCAGAAACAAATTCTTCCAACAGAACAGCACTGCCAGCTTCCCCAAAGATCCGATCCCTCATAAACGCGGTCAGCGTCTCAAGCGCTTCAAAATAACTGTGGCATATGCGGACTCCTTTTCCGAACGCCAGACCATCTGCTTTTATGACTATAGGAAACCGTACCCGAGCCAACGCCTCTTGGGCAGCTTCGTAACTTTGAACCAAAATGGCGGACGGCGTCGATATTCCAGCTTCCCGCATACAGGTCTTGCCGAACCACTTTGAACTCTCAAGTCTGGCTGCGGCCTGCGACGGGCCCACCACAACCACTCCGACGTCCCTTAACCGGTCAGCCAAACCAGCCGCCAACGGTGCTTCGGGGCCAATCACGACGAGGCCCAAATCGGCATACGTCGCAAACCTTACAAGGCCGGCCACATCGGACGGTGCGATCCCAACATCAATGACGAACGGCGTCATTCCGGCATTGGGTTTGGTTCCGTATATTGCCGATACCAATGGGCTTTGACGCATCTTCCAGGCCAAGGCGTGTTCTCTCCCACCGCGGCCTACAATCAATACACGCAAAGTGATCACCAATAGATGTTAAATAATTATCAATTGACGCTATATAACATTCCTTACCGCCGGAAATAACACCACAGGTCAACGCCGAATTTCATACGGGGCGCCGAGAGGGCCAGCGGAAACACCAGCAAATTGGAGGATAGCCGCCCTTTTTTTGCCCACAATCGCGCCAACGCAATAATGAAGGCAAAAGGGGTCTGCCATGCCCGAAGAGGCTCGAAGACCTGTATTCGCCATTTCAAACCCGTGAGAAATCCGGTCTGGCCCAAAGTCCGCTGCCATGCTGACGGCTTCGCCGTGGTGGTGAGAAGAAAGGCAGGTTATAGCGGAAACACGGCACGCCGTTCGAAATCCATCGAAAAGCGCCGTAAACACGCCAACACGTCCGATGGAGAAGGAAAGCGGTTCGAAAGAAAGGGAAGCGCCAACGAAATCTGCCGAAGCACAGCTATTTCCGTTCTTCCTCGAGCATGTCACGAAAATCGTCGGAAAATCCGAGTGTTCGCAAAAGCTCAAGCCCTTTTGATTCCAACTGACGGATACGCTCCCGGGTCAGGTTCAGAATCTCCCCAATCTCTTCAAGCGTCACGCCCCCGCGATCGGCGACATCCAACGCGCAGGTTTCTTTCATCTCGTGCACGTCAAGATCAGGAAAGTTAAGCTTAATCGAGCCCGTTTTTTCGTTCACTTCAAGATAAAGATGATGTCGACACGACACAAAGGGACAAGGCCGAGTACCTTGAGCACATTCTGACCTGGTTTTCGGCCGCTCGAACGCCAACAAGTCCGTCAGTTCCGCACCCTGGAGAATCTCATCGCGTGTAAGCTGCCTCATTGGAATGGTTCTGGAGCGCCTCCGCCCTTTTCGAGTGTCGTCCAGTGGGTCTAAATCGCCCCCGTGCACACTTTCTGCAACCGAACTTGTGTCCAGAGTGCCACCAAACTGGTCGACCACGCCGCCGTGTTGCCCGGGTTTTTCGGTCACGACAGTTCCATCTTCGGTAACAGTCGTTGTACTGGTAACTCGGGCGCGAGATCCGGCCTTGCCGGTACTGAACGGAACAGCGAAGCGACTCGATTGCTTCGGGGAATTGTCTGAAGACCCCTTACCCATTTTCGACATCCACACGTACCCAAGTTATTGAAGTCAACAACGCACCCACCATCATTGATGGCAGCACCATACGGAGCACGACCACGGTGAACGAAAGAACGAATGCTACAAAACCAACAATTCTTTGCCGTTTGCTCGCGATCATGTAATCGAGATCACTCTCTCCTCACTACCAACTGAATTCCAAACCGACATCGTACCGATATCTTACCCACGATATCAAACCGCCAATCCGCAACCGTCAAAACTTCATTCACCCAAAATCAACCATCGGCACTGACACGTCCATCAGACTATTCTCAGCACAATTGCGCATCATTATGCTTAATTGTACCCCGCAAATGGTTATGGGCGACCTGACTCGCTTTGTCAACCGTTGGTCAACCACTTTACCCCAGCTCTAAAATAAAGAGGAACAAGTTCGTGCAATTTACACCGTCGCCTAGGTGGCTGGTGTTTTTGGGGGAGTATTTGGCAAGCCGGATTTTCGCCGAATCGTCCGAAAAAGTCCTGAGAGGGTCAGCTTCAAGCCGGAAGTGACCCTGGTCGAGCTAATTTAGCGCTGAATTGGCCGGGACCGGACTGAGGAATATCGGGAATATTCCGCAAGG